>JBAZPF010000074.1:0-6096 GCA_041648295.1 Candidatus Margulisiibacteriota bacterium
CAGGGTCGCCTTTGTCGAACGCTATCACAAGGATCTTACCGCCGCTTTTAAGAAATTCCAGGACCTGGGAAAGATCGAGATCATCACCTGCGGGGCTACGCACGGTTTCCTCCCGCTGATGGAGATAAACCGCAACGCGGTCAGGGCCCAGATCAAAGTCGCGGCCGCTCATTATGAAAAGATATTCGGAAGACGCCCCCGGGGGATCTGGCTGCCGGAATGCGGCTACCAGCCCGGCGATGACCAGCTATTAAAAGATGAAGGGATCAGGTTCTTTATCACGGACACGCACGGCATTTTGCACGGTTCGCCCCGCCCGAAGTACGGGGTCTTTGCTCCGGTTTACTGTAAAAGCGAGGTGGCGGCATTTGGCCGGGACATCGAAAGCAGCAAAGCGGTATGGTCGGCGGAGGAGGGGTATCCGGGAGATTATAATTACCGCGAATTTTACCGCGACGTCGGGTTTGACCTTGACTTTGATTATATAAAACCGTACATCCATTCGGACGGGATCAGGATCAATACCGGAATAAAATATTTCCGCATAACCGGCCCGATGAACCATAAGGAGCCTTATAATCCGCAGGCGGCGATGGATGCGGCCGCGTCCCATGCCGGCAATTTTATGTTCAACCGCGAAAAGCAGGTCGAAAATTTATATGATTGGATGGGTAGGAAGCCGATAATTGTTTCCCCCTACGATGCCGAACTTTACGGGCACTGGTGGTATGAAGGGCCGGATTTCTTAAACTTCCTTTTCCGCAAGATCTACTATGATCAAAAAATAATGAAGACGATCACTTTGAGCGATTATCTTGAAGAAAACCCGCGAAACCAGGTTTCAACGCCGTCCTTATCTTCGTGGGGGTACAAAGGCTTTGCAGAGGTATGGCTTGAAGGCAGCAATGACTGGATCTACCGCCACCTGCACAAGGCGGCCGACCGGATGGTCGAACTGGCCAACGCCTTTCCTTCGGTCAACGGATCAAAGCGGCGCGCGCTGAACCAGTGCGCCCGGGAACTTTTGCTGGCGCAGTCTTCGGACTGGGCGTTCATCATGAAAACGGGGACAGTTGTCCCTTACGCGGTCAAAAGGTTCAAAGAGCACATTGAAAGATTTAACCGTCTTTATGATTCTATCAAGGAGAACCGTATAGACGCGCCCTATCTGGCCGATATCGAATCAAAGGACAATCTTTTCCCTGACATAGATTATATGGTGTATAAATGAAAGCGATCGTTCTGGCGGGCGGGCTGGGGACCAGACTGCATCCCCTTACCATAAATACACCGAAGCCGATGGTCCCGGTCGCCAATCGGCCGCTGATGGAATATACGATCGAACTTCTGGCCAAATACGGGTTTAAAGATGTTTCGGTCTTGCTCTATCATCAGCCGCATATAATAAAGAACCATTTCGGGGACGGCAAGGGCTTTGGCGTAAAAATATCTTATGTGGAAGCGCCAAAAAATTACGGGACGGCCGGAGCGGTAAAGTACGCGGCCAAAGGGATTAAAGAGCCTTTTCTGGTCATCAGCGCGGACCTGATCACCGATTTTAACCTGAAGAACATTATTGATTTTCACAATTTAAAAAAATCACTGGCGACGATCGTTTTAACCCGGGTTGAAAATCCTCTTCCATATGGGATAGTCATCATCGGCCGGGACGGCCGGATCAAACATTTCCTAGAAAAACCGTCGTGGTCTGAAGTCTTTTCCGACACCATCAATACCGGTATTTACGTGATCGATCCGAAAGTTCTTGACTATATCCCGGAAGAAAGGGAATTTGATTTTTCACACGACCTCTTCCCGATACTGATGGAGAAAAAAGAAAAGTTGTACGGCTTTGTTTCCGAAGGCCTGTGGAAGGATATAGGAAGCATCGAAGAATACGGCCGGGTACACGGGCAGATATTGGGCGACATTCCTGTGATAAAAGGAAAGGGTGCGGTCATTGCCGGCTCCGCAAAGCTGGAGGGGATGGGGATGATAGGAGAGAATACCATTATTGCCGAAGGCGTGACCCTTTTAAATTGCGTTGTGGGCAATAATTGCAAGATCGGACGTGGTTCCTATATCAGGGAATCGGTCATCTGGGATGACACCGATATTGGCTACGAGGTCCGTATGGAGCGCGCGATCGTCGGCCGCGAAGCGGTGATCGAGGAGCGGGTCTATATTGAAGAGCATACGGTCATCGGCGATGAGGTAAGGATCGGAAAAGACGCGACCATCCGTCCGTTTGTAAAAATCTGGCCGGGGAAGATCATTGAAGAAGGTTCAACCGTCACCCGCAGCATGATCCAGAGAGAGCGGTATCCAAAGACTATCTTCGGCCCGTTCGGCGTGACCGGCATTTGCAATATCGAACTGACTCCGGAATTTGCCGCAAATCTTGGCGCGGCCTATGGGGCGATGCTGGGCAAGGGTGCGGTCATTACCGCGTCCCGCGACTCGCATAAGGCTTCGCGCATGATCTACCGGGCGCTTTTATCGGGCGTGCTTTCCGCGGGCGTAAACGTTTCCGATCTTGAAATGACGCCAATCCCGGTAACTCGTTATGAATTGAAAGCGTTAAAAAGCAAGGGCGGGTTTCATGTCCGCAAATCCCCTTATGATACGGAAGTGCTAGACCTTAAATTCTTTGATGATGACGGTCTCGATCTCGATTCGTTAAAGGAAAAGAAGACAGAGAGGCTTTTCTTTGCCGAAGATTTCAATCGCATTCATACCGAAGAGGTTGGAGAGCTGACCTTTCCTTTCCACCGCGTAGCCGAACAGTATAAAGAGGGCGTGATCCATCACATTGACCTTGAAGTGGTCAGAAAAAAGAAATGCAAAGTGGTGGTCGACTACGCCTGCGGCTCGGCCTCGCAGATCTTCCCGTCAATACTTGGGGAGCTTGGCTGTGAGATCGTGGCGCTTAACGCTTATATAGACGAGACCAAAACCACCAGGACAAAAGAAGAGTTTGAGCACGCCCTAAAACAGCTTTCAACGATCGTAAAGAGTCTGGATGCCGATATGGGCGTTATGCTTGATACCGGAGCGGAAAAGATATTTATCTGCGATGAAAAGGGGAAGGTCTTTTCCGGCGACGAGGCCCTGTCGATAATGGCCACGCTGGTATTGCTTTCAAAAAAGAACGCGTCGATCGCCGTGCCGATAAATACTTCTTCTTCGATCGACCGGATCGCGGGAAAATACGGGGCCAAAGTGATAAGGACCAAGACCAGTTTCCGGCACATGATGGAAGTGGCTTCCCGGCCCGGGATCGCGTTTCTGGGCGAACGGGTCGGAGGATATATTTTTCCCGAATTCCAGCCGCATTTTGACGCCATGTTCTCGATCGTAAAACTGATGGAGCTTTTAAAAAGGAGCGGGTTGATGCTGTCCCAGATAGAGATCCCGCCGGCTAAAGTATGTAAAAAGGATATTTCCTGCCTCCCGGAACTTAAAGGGAAAGTGATCAGGGTGCTGGCGGAAGAATTGAAAGAAGAAGAGATCGAACTACTGGACGGCATCAAGCTGCATCTGGGCGAGGACTGGATACTTATCCTGCCGCATCCGACCCGTCCGGTAATAGAGCTGTTCGCCGAATGCTCCAAAGAAAAAGACTCGCAGAAACTGCTTTCGGAGTACACCAAAAAGATCGACGAGATTATAGGAACATGAGAATACTTTACGCTTCGGGCGAAGTTGTTCCTTTCGCCAAGACCGGAGGGTTGGCGGATGTAGCGGGAGCGCTGCCGGGCGCGCTGTCCGCCCTCGGGCATGAGGTTGTGGTCGTCATGCCCAAATACAGGATGGTAGATGAAAAAAAATACGGGCTGGAAAAAATTTACGAAAATCTTCCTGTCCCGGTTTTAGACCGCAAAGAATTTGCCGATATCTACCGCGCAAAAATACCGGGAACGGACGTTACCGTCTACTTTATCGCGAACAATAAATATTTTGGCCGCGACGGCCTTTACCAGGACAAAGGCATAGATTATTCCGACAACTGCGAAAGATTCTCTTTCTTCTGCCGGGCGGTAATGGAATTTATCCCCAAAACTTCTTTTGTCCCCCAGATCGTCCATGCCAACGACTGGCAGACGGCGCTGCTTATTGCCTATGTCAAGAAATTATACGACTGGAAAAATACCGCGACCGTTTACTCTATCCATAATATGGGATACCTTGGCCTATTTCCGAGGGAAAATATATTTTTGACCGGCTTCGGGTGGGAAATGTTCACTCCCGAAACGCTTGAATTTTGGGGCAATATCGCCCTGACCAAAGCGGGCTTTGTTTTTGCCGATGCCATCAATACCGTTTCCGAGACATATTCAAAAGAGATACAGACGGAAGAATTCGGCTACGGGCTAGCCGGCCTGCTGCGCGACCGGCAGACTGATGTTTACGGGATATTGAACGGCATAGATTACAAATTGTGGAATCCGGAAACCGATCCGCAGATCGTGAAGAATTACGGTATAAAATCGGTTCCGTTAAAGTACGAAAATAAGGCGGCCTTGCAAAGGATAAACGGTCTGCCGGAAAAGGCGAACATCCCGGTCATAGGGATGATCACCAGGCTCGCCGACCAGAAAGGTTTTGATATCCTGGCCGGCGCGATGGAAGAGATCCTGCACTTAAACTGCCAGATTATCATCCTTGGCACGGGTGAGCCGAAATATCATGAACTTCTTCTCGCCGAAAAGAAAAAACATCCAAAGCACATCGGGGTCAATCTTGGGTTTGATTCGGCCCTGGCCCAGCTTATTTACGCCGGGTCGGACCTGTTCCTTATGCCATCGCATTACGAGCCCTGCGGCCTCGGCCAGCTTATCTCTTATAAATACGGGACCATTCCGATCGTCAGAAAGACGGGCGGACTGGCGGACACGGTCCACGATTACAATCCAAAGACCGGCAAAGGCGACGGCTTTGTATTTGAAGATTATTCGTCGGGGGCGCTTTTGGAGGCGGTGGAGCGGGCTATAGCGACCTACAAGCAGAAAAAAGTCTGGAAATCACTGGTCGAAAAGGTAATGTGCTACGACTATTCCTGGGCGGCCTCGGCCAGGAAATATATTGATCTTTATAACAAAGCCATTTCTCATGGAAAATGACTAATGACTAATTTCCTAATGACTAATTATGGTCCCGATAAATCGGGATTATAATTAAATGCTTGAATCATGCACGGTTTGTCCCAGAAACTGCAGAAAAAACCGCCTGAAAAATGAAGAAGGTTATTGCCGGTCGGGACTTAAGATAAAAGTTTCCTCGATCGGTCCCCATTACGGCGAGGAACCGCCGATATCCGGGACAAAAGGATCGGGGACGGTATTTTTCTCCAACTGCAACCTGCGCTGTAGGTTTTGCCAGAATTATCAGATAAGCCAGGAGGGATTGGGATATTTCATTTCGGAAGAGGAACTGGCGGATAAGATGCTGGAGCTTCAAGTGCAGGGCTGCCACAATATCAACCTGGTTTCTCCGACACACTTCGGCCCGCAAATATTAAAAACGATCATCATGGCAAAAGGGAAGGGGCTTGCGGTCCCGATTGTTTATAATTCAAACGGATATGAATCATTAGAGATGCTTAAATTGTTCGACGGATATATCGACATTTATCTGCCGGACATAAAATATTCCGATAATAAGATGGCACTAAAATATTCCGAGGTTGGCGATTACGTTGAAAATAATAGGACGGCAATAAAAGAAATGTTCCGGCAGGTTGGAGAGCTCAAGCTTGATGAAAATGGCATTGCGGTCAAAGGAATGATAGTCAGACACCTGGTCCTGCCAAATAATATTGCCGGAAGCTACGAATCGCTAAAATTCCTGGCCTCAATTTATCCCGATATCCAGATTTCCATCATGTCGCAATATTCTCCTTGCCATAAGGCGATCGGCGATCCAGATTTAGGCAGAAAACTGACAAAAGAAGAATATGAGAAAGCGCTCAAATGGGCGGACGATTTTGGCTTTTTAAACATTTTTATCCAGGAAATGGGGAGTTCTGAAAATTACCTGCCGGATTTTAACCGCCGCAACCCCTTTGAATAAAACGGCTAATTCTGCTAAAATAAA
>JBAZPF010000075.1:0-6023 GCA_041648295.1 Candidatus Margulisiibacteriota bacterium
TCACCGATGAAAATACCGCCAAGCAGTTCTACGGCGGGGTGTTCGCGGATTTTGTCGAGACCGGAAAACTGCCGGGCGAACAAAAAGGCAGCGAATATAAAGTATTTGATGAAATTGACAATAAGACGATCAAGCAAGCGTATGAAAGGCGCGCAAAACAGCCGGCGCAAACGCCCGCTGCCATAGCGATTCCCTCGACCCCTCCCGTTGCATCCACGGTCCAATAATTTTCTTTTTTGATGCAAGAAATTCACCCTTAAAGCCGATAATACATATGTAAGATCAATTGTTTTAATATGGGAGCAATATGCTAAATTTTTGGGGTTCAATTTCAAGCGCGCCTAAAACAGAAGAGACCAATCAGCAGGATTCCGTCATTTATCAGGGAGCAATTGACGGGGGTTATATATCTTCTGTTGATAATTTATGGGGCGATATATCCTCAAACGATGTGTCGGGCGTAAATTCTTCCGGCGGAGCTAATGGTCCAGAGGGCACATCAACCCCCCCGCCGAACAACGGGCCGCAAGGCGCCCCACCCGAAGATGACAACGGTAATTATATCCAGAACAGCCCGGACGAGCACTTGACCGGCCTTCTGGGCGACAGCGAAAAAGCAATGGATGATCTCTTTGGCAGCGGAATATCGCCCGATGATTACTGGGAAGACAGCGACGGCGACGGATATCTGGAGCTTAAAGCAGGCGCGGCAAAAATGCTGATGGACCGCATCAAATCCATGCTTGGCCTCCGCATATTTACGGCGCTTCTTGCGGACGCCCAGCACAACCTGCAGGAGATCGTCCGCAACGCCTTGATCGAGCAGAAAGAGAATGGCGGCGCTTCCGGGAAAAAATCTTCACTGATGGAATCAACCGCCAAATCGAACGCCAAGGTTATGGAAGCGATCCAAAATTTCTTCGTCAAGGTCTTCAATAATATCATGAAAGCCAATCAGGCGCTTTACCAGTCACAGCTTAATGCCTCCAAGGAAGAAGCTTCCGAATGGCACGATAGTCTTCCTTTTTGCGATGACGAAGAGAGTTATCTTGAAGAGATTAAAGCGGCCACCGACAGGTTTAACAATGCCATGCAAAAAAGTTTGAACGCGCTGAAAAACATTTTGGCAGGCAGCGCCAAGGGCACGCTTCTGCCGCAATTTGAGGGCGTTGCTAACAATGCGATAACCAATGCTTCCTCCGATTCGCATTTTAACACCGGACAGAACGGCTATATAGACGAGAATACGGTCAAGGCGGACCTGTTGAAATTCAGAAGGATATTTATAGGATTTCTCAATGTCCAGCGGCTGATCCTGATGATCGAGATCGCAAAGTCAGAAATGAAGAACACGGTTTATGAAGGGACCACCGGGAGTAAAGGAGCGAGCTCTAACAGTATGAGAGGAGTGGAGCAGGAGCTTGAAGGAGAGGTTGCCCAGAAGGCGATGATGTTCGACAAGCTTCTGGAAACGACCGTAGTTTGCGTAAAACTTAAGAATCAGCAGCATTACATAGAACTTCAGCAGAAAAAAGCAAGCGGGTTTTGGCATCAATTTTGTAAATTTAATGCTAATCTTGCAATGGTGGGAGGAGTGGTCCTTGCGATCGTAGGTCTGATCTTTTCCTGGACGGGCATAGGTCTTGCCATTGCGTTGCTTGCCATCGCAATGACTGCCGCTATAGCAAAATACGGCGCTTCCAAAACTGCCGATGATGCCGTAAGCGATGAATATAATCCTGCTATGGATAACAAGCAAGAGCAGAAGATCAAGGAAAAAAAGACCGGCGACAAGGTAGAAGAACAGCTGGTAGCGATACAAAACATGGAAATGGAGCTGCTTAACGGGATCGGCCTGGGCGGAGGATATAGTTCGAAAGATAGTTCCGGCAATACCAATATTGACACCGGCGCTATGGCAAAAAGATTAAAAGCGCTAAACGCCCTGCAAAACGTTCAGCGCTTGCTGCTGCATGTTGATAAAATGAGATCTACGCTTACTAATATAGTTTTTTCAAACATGACCGGCATAAGTTCTTACAAGGGTACCAATGCGGTCGTTTCCGGCATCGAAGCGACGCTTAAGCATTTTAATACTATGTTCCAGAAGCGAGTTTCCGATATGCAGACCTATGCCGAAGCCCAGAATATGGAAAATTCTCAAAAACAGGCGATGGACGCGGCCGAAAAATCTTTAGGCCTTGGATTGGCGTTGGCGGCGGTGACGGCTGTGCTTTCGGCAATTTCAGGCGGTTCGGCGCAGTTCTGCATGTTTATGTTTACCACCGGCATGGCCGTTGGACAGGCTCTGGGCCAGGTATGGGCAAATTACGGAAAGCAAAATAATGGATATACGGGTACCAGGGACCTTAAAACCGGCCGGATAAAAGGTTCAAAAGGGGATGTCACCGCACAAATTGATGATGCCGAATATCAGATGTATCAGCAAGCGCTGGAAAACGGGACCATAAATGCCGGTGGCAACAAGAAGGCGGTCAACTCCCAGCTTATGGTAGATCTTCAAAAAATGATGGGCAAATTGCTGGCGGTAAGAACGCTTTTTGCCGCCCTCATGCAGCTAAAACAGCAGCTGGTTAATATGGTAGCCTCCACTACCGCGGGAATAGCGACGGCAGGAGAAGACGGATTCTTAAACCGGATCAATCGGGCGGATTATGAGAATATGGCCGGCAATCTTAACTACATTAATCAGTTGAACGAGACCAGCGCGTCCGCGCACAATCGCGGGGCTGATGCTACGCTCGCGGTGCAGGAAGGCATTACAAAAGGCGTCGTCATAGCGGCCATTGCGGCAGTATGCGGCGGTGTGGGGGGATCGGCTCTGATCTACGGATCTTCGGTCATTGGAATGGCAGACGCAATAATCACCATGATCTTTTCCGCGATAAAAATGAACCAGGACAACGGCAAGATCGTTTTGCCGACGGAAGAAAAAGCGTCCGGACAAAAATTATCTACCGATCCAAAAAAACAGGATACCGCGGGCAAATTAAGACTTGGCCAGGAAAAGGCCGAAGCAGTGCAGATAACAAACAGCTCCGTCAGCCATTTTGACGGAGGGTATGTTGGATTTAACACCGGGATCGTTAGTGCCGGTGAAGAACAGGTAAGTAAAATGTACAGGGTTGCCGAGGTCATAGCGAATGTCCAGCAGGCCATATCAAACATGAAAGCGTCGATCTCCGAAGCTCAGGGTACCCCGCAGGCGGCCGACACGTCCGATATGTTCTCCGAAATGGTGTCCATCGACAAACAGCAGGCGTTGAGCGCGCTCGAAAGCCAGGCCAGCATCGTCCGCTCGTATGTTTCAAGGGAAAACGAAAAAGCGGCCGCGGGACGGAGATTCTGGCAGGCAACGGTTCAATTGGTCTTGGATTCGGTCATATTGTCCCTGCAGGTAAAAAGCATTTCGGCCGGAGAAAAAAATGCCAAGCTGCAGCAGGCGGCAGAAGACCAGAACGGTTATATGTCGGAAGAAAGCCAGCAGAAAATGGATGCCAACCAGAAGTCGCAGGAAAACGCTTTTGGCTGGATGATCGCGCCCTCGATCGCGAACGTGTTCTCGAACCTGTTCGTGGGGATGATCTATGACGCTTCAAGGAGCGGGTCCGAAGGCAAAGGGGAAATAAAAGAATCGGTAAAAGAGAACCAGGCCCAAAAAGAACAGAACCTTAAAGAATCCAAAGGCTTAGGCCAATCGATGCAGGCTTTGGAATCTTCGGATACCGCTTACAGTCAATCCACAGGGGCGTATTCAATGAGTACGGAGCAGATGGCCTATAGCAGCCAAACTGGCCAGGAACTGGCTGACGGATTAATGAACACGCCTATGACCGCGGTTAATCTTATTTCAAGGTTCAAGGGACTTGAAAAAAACAATGTGCAAACGCTTAAAGAATACAATCATCTTCGTGCGCGGGCATTTAAAGACGGGCAGGAAATAAAGGAAAAGATTGGCTGCTACAGTAAAGCGCTTGAAGCTTTTGGCAATGCAGTGATGAGATATCAGACGCTTCAACAGGAAGATCCAAACAACGCCGCGGCGCTTCAAAATGCTTATCTTGATGTCATTGAAAAAGCGGTAGAGCTCCAGGTGCAGGCGCAGGTGTTATCCCAGTCCCTGGATAAATTGGATGAGACCGCGCGTAAGATGCGGGAGGACCGCGAAAAGCTGGTCAAAGACGAGCATAAGACCGATTCTCTTGATGATGCAAAATCGACCGGCGTAAAAACCAAGCAAATGAGGGAGAAGACGGCAACCATCAGCGAACGGGTAAGAAGGTTAAAAGAGCTCCAGTCGCAGATAAAAGACGCGCCGCCGGAAAAAGCGGCGGAATTAAGAAAAGAAGCGCTGGGAATAGCGAAGGAAATACAGGCGACGGTAGAGTCGATCGAAGCGGACGCGGTCTCTTCGCCCGCTTTTTCAGCATTGAACGAGGCCATGCTCGGCAGCGTGACCGCGGAATTTATACAAGAAGAAGTGGACAAGGCTTTGGAAAAACAGGAAAAAGATAAAGGAAAACCGATCGAAGAAATGTCTTATCAGGAGCTGGAGGACACTTATAGCCAGCTTTATGAAAAAGAATTTGTTCCTGCCCGGACCCAGTTGCAGGCCGTGGTCGCGGAGAGGGGGAGACTGCAAAGGGCATTGAAGCAGAATAATTTTACGCCTGAAAAGAAATCGGAAATTGAGCTGCAGCTGTCGGAAGTTTCCAAAAGAGAAGGGATGCTCCGCCAGAAGATACAGGGCTTTAACCGGCTGGTCGGCAAAATGGACCGGTTATATTATAAAAAGACGCAAGAGACTTTGGGAGTTGGAAAACATCTGGAAAGAAAAGAAACGATCGCCTCGCAGGCTGGGGCAAGACCTCCGGTCCCCAACTCGCAGGTTGCCCCGGTGGCGGGATCCGGAGTAAAGACTAGCAGTTCCGGGACCACGACCAGCGTTCCTTCGATTGACGGCCTGCCCAAAGAGGCCGACGAACTGATGCAAGAACTGCAAATTGCGGGCAAACCGATAAAGAACATGACGCCGCAGGAAAAAATCGCCACTTACCAAACGTTAAAAACAAAGATCGCGGAACAGGCAAAAGCGGTTGCAGATCTAAAGGCGGGAGTAGACGCGGTAAAGGCAAAAGCGCAAAAAGGACAAGCTCTTGATGCGCAGGACCTGCAAAAAATGGATAAAGCGCTTAGTGCGATCGATGTTCTTGAAAAGAATATACGGGCAAAAGGCACGCTTTCCGAAGAAGATAACAGGCAGTTAAAACAGCTTCAGGAGACCAGGGAAGCTTTGAAGGCGTTAAAAGAAGCCGGTGCCGGTAGTATGCCGACCAAAAAGGTAACGGAAATACTGGAAAAAAATGCTTCTCCTTTGATGGCCGAGCAGGAACAAAAACTAAAATTAAAGCAGGAGAAATTAACTGTCCTAAGGAATTACCTTGATAAGACGCTTCCTGATGATCTAAAAAAGCAGCTGGATTCCGACGTGGTGGTCAGAACCAACCAGATCGAGACCGAGGTGCCCACTTCCGTAGTTACCGCGGTTGCCTCAAATGCCGTGCCGGAGGTAAAGAAAAAAGCCAATGACAAACCGACCTTTGATCAGGGACTGCTACTGATCGGCAGGATTAAAGACCATGCGGATACCAACCTCAATATGTCCGCAGTTGTGGGCGACCGGACCAGGGCATTAAGAAGTTTTCTCCATGAGGAGGTGCCCAGCCGTGCGTAACATATTTGCCGAAAAAACAGAAGCGCTGAACATAAAAGCGGAAAAAGTGGAAAAAGAAGCCTTTCAGTTGAAGGAAGCGATCGAGAAGAAATATAAAGAGGCGCAGAATCTTTTTGAAGGGTATAAGAAGTACGAAAAGGATAATTCCGATATTGCCGCGAACATGAAAAAGATCTTTGAGCAGAAAGTTGAAGAAGTAAATAAGCTTAAAGAAGAGATCGACCTGAACCGGGCATCCCAGCAAAAGATCCTGCAGGAAACCCAAAAG
>JBAZPF010000076.1:0-5961 GCA_041648295.1 Candidatus Margulisiibacteriota bacterium
AGCATCTTAAGCTCCTTTCTTTAACATCCCTTCAATAAACATATCAATATCGCCGTCGATCACCGATTGGACATTCCCGATCTCAACCCCCGTGCGATGGTCTTTAACCATTGTATAAGGCTGGAAAACATATGAGCGGATCTGACTGCCCCACTCGATCGCCCTTTTTTCTCCCTGAAGCTCTTCGATCTTTTCTTTTCGTTCGGCGGTCAGTTGTTCGAACAATTTCGCTTTTAAAAGTTTCATTGCCGTTTCCCGGTTGGCCTGCTGGCTCCGGTCCGATTGCGATTGGGTCACCATTCCGGTTGGAATATGGGTAATGCGGACCGCGGAACTGACCTTGTTCACGTTCTGTCCGCCGGGACCTGACGCGCGGTAGGTGTCCACCCTTAAGTCGGCGGGATCGATATCTACTTTTAGCTCTTCGGTGATCTCCGGAATGATCTCGACGGAAGCAAAAGAAGTGTGGCGCTTGCCGTCGGAATTAAAAGGAGAAAGGCGTACCAGGCGATGGATGCCCTTTTCACATTTTAAATAACCGTAAGCATATTCGCCGTTGATGAGCAGGGTCGCGCCTTTTATCCCGGCCTCGTCGCCGTAAGATATTTCCGGGATCTCAACTTTATATTCTTTCGATTCCGCCCAGCGGACATACATGCGCATTAATATCTGCGCCCAGTCCTGCGCGTCCGTCCCTCCGGCGCCGGCGTTAATATACATGATCGCGTTATTCTTGTCATACGGCCCGTTCAGGAGCGCTTTTAGCTCAAGCGCCGAAGCTCTTTGCCGGAGTTTTTGCAGTTCTTCTTTTAATTGGGATTCGTCCTTCTGGTCGGCCATGCCGATCAGCGTTTCCATGTCTTCAACCTGCGATCTCACCGCTTCCCATTCAGCTATCTCTTTTTCGAGCATAGAGAGATCCCTCAAAAGATTTTTGGCGCGGTCGGGATCGGCCCACAGGTCCTGCGACTGCGTTTTCTCTTTAAGCGCTTCAACCTGTTTTTTCTTATCTTCGACCTTCAGGTAGCCGCCGATCTTTACTATCCGTTCGAGTAATATTTTCTGCTCTTTTATTAATTCTTCAAGCATAGGTCATTCGTTCTTTCCGCAGCACTTTTTATATTTTTTTCCGCTGCCGCACGGACAGGGATCGTTGCGTCCGACTTTTAAAGCCTGTTTTATCGGCGCGGGCTTGCCAGCCTTCGGGGGTTCCTTGCCGTAAGTAATATTTTTCTTTTTATGAAGAAGTTCTTCGCCGCCTTTTACGATCTGCACCCTTAATATTAAACTGACGATCTCTTCGCGCACCGCGTTCATCATGTCCTGGAACATCTTGTAGCCCTCGATCTTGTATTCGATCAGCGGGTCCCTTCCTCCGTATCCCCTCAACCCTATCCCGTCCCTCAAATTATCCATGTTATCGAGTTGTTCGATCCACTTGGAATCGATCACTCTTAGCATGACTATGCGCTCCAGGTCCCTCATCGCCGCCTCGCCGATTTCCTGTTCGCGCATGCCATACGCCTGCTTAAAGGTGACGATTAGCGATTCTTTTACCTCTTCTTTTTTTACAAGATTCTTTACCGCTTCCAGCCCCTCGATCTTAACGATTTCATTGATCGAAGCGATCAACCCGTCATAGTCCCATGCGTCACCCTGCAGATATGTCTCCAGGCGGGAAGAGATCATGGCGTCAAGCATTTCAAGTATTTTTTCCTTTAGCTCTTTGCCTTCAAGTATCCTGCGCCGCAGAGAATAGATCGTGTCGCGCTGTTTGTTCATGACATCGTCATATTCAAGTATTTGTTTGCGGATGCCGAAATGATATTGCTCCACTTTCTTCTGCGCGTTTTCAATGGCGCGGGAGATCAGCGAATGTTCGATGGGGGTTCCTTCTTCAATTCCAAGCCGGTTCATTACCGACGCGATGCGGTCGGAGCCGAACATCCGCATCAGGTCGTCCTCAAGCGAAACAAAAAATCTGGTCGATCCCGGATCGCCCTGGCGGCCGGAACGGCCGCGAAGCTGGTTGTCGATCCGGCGGGACTCGTGCCTTTCCGTCCCAAAAACATGAAGTCCTCCAAGCTCGGTCACGCCCTCGCCCAAAACGATATCGGTGCCGCGGCCGGCCATGTTGGTTGAAATCGTCACCGCTCCTTTCTGCCCCGCCCGCGCAATTATCTCCGCCTCTCGCTCATGCTGTTTGGCGTTTAAGACATGATGCGGTATGCCCTTGCGGAATAAAAGGTCGGCCAACAGTTCCGAATTTTCTATCGAAACCGTTCCTACCAGCACCGGCTGGCCCTTTTTATGGAGCCCCTCGATCTCTTTGACGGCGGCGTTGAACTTTTCTCTTTTTGTCTTATAGATGACGTCCGAAAGGTCGTCACGGATCATTACCTTGTTGGTCGGGACCTCAAGCACTTCCAGATTGTATATTTTCCAAAACTCCCCCTCTTCCGTTTTTGCGGTGCCGGTCATGCCGGACAGCTTTTTGTAAAGGCGGAAATAATTCTGGAAAGTGATCGTCGCCAGGGTCTGCGATTCTTCCCTTATTTCAACTTTTTCTTTGGCTTCGATCGCCTGATGAAGCCCGTCGCTGTAACGACGGCCCACCATCAGGCGTCCGGTAAACTCATCAACAATGATGATCTCGCCTTCTTTGATGACATAATCAACGTCTATTTTAAAGAGATAATGGGCTTTGAGCGACTGCAATATCTGGTGCGCGATATCCATGTTTTCAATATCAAAAAGGTATTCGACCCCCAGCATATTTTCCACTTTTTTTATACCGGCTTCGGTCATGATGGCGTTCTTGGTTTTTTCATCCATCGTAAAATCCGCTTCTTTAGCCATTCGCCGCGCGATGCCGTCGGCTTTAAAATAAGTGTCAACCTTGTCCTCCACCATTCCCGAAATGATGAGCGGAGTCCTGGCTTCATCGATCAAAATAGAATCGACTTCGTCAACGATGCCGTAATGGAGCGGCCTCTGGACGCAGTCTTCAACGGACAAGGCCATGTTGTCGCGGAGATAATCAAAACCAAACTCGTTGTTGGTGCCGTAAGTAACGTCGCATTCATAAGCGATCTTCCTTGTCGGAGGATCAAAGTCGTGCTGGATATAACCGACCGAAAGACCCAGCGCCCGGTAGATCGGGCCCATCCATTCGGCGTCGCGTTTGGCAAGATAATCATTAACGGTGATGACATGGACTCCCAAGCCGGGAAGCGCGTTAAGATAAACCGCGAGCGTGGCGACGAGAGTTTTCCCCTCGCCGGTTTTCATTTCCGAGATCTTTCCCTGATGCAGCACCACGCCGCCGATCAGCTGGCTGTCAAAATGGCGCAGACCGATCGCTCTGACGGATGCTTCTCTTACGACCGCGAAGGCTTCGGGAAGGAGGTCGTCAAGGGTTTGGCCGGCGGCAAGTCGATTCTTGAATTCATCGGTTTTAGCCCTCAATTCCTCATCGGACAATTTTTTAAGGGATGCTTCAAAACCGCTGATCTTATCGACAATCGGCTGGAGGCGGGATATTCTTTTCTCGTCGGTGTCGCCTATTAATTTTGCGAGCCATTTTAGAACCATAATAATTTCAGAGTGTCGGTTCTATAGTCGGCTCATTATCCGAAGATGTCCCGGCGAGGTAAGTATGGTTTATTTGTTTTAATCTTTCCGCTTCGTGCCGGTTATTCTTTATGTATTTTTCCTTATACTTTTTTACCTGCTGTTCAAGTTCCGCAAGAACCAGGTCGATGGCGGCATACATATCCTGCCCCGCTTCGCTGGCATGGATCACTTTTTTACCGTCCAGCCATACCGTCACTTCCGCCACCTGCGATCTTTTTGAATCGTCATCGCAGCGCGCGTCAAGCACGACCTGGGCTTTCTGGATGTTCTTGGAGAATTCTTCCAGCTTGCTGATCTTTTTAATGGCGTAATCCCTTAACGGATTGGTTAATTCTATCCCGTGTCCCTGAATATTTATTTGCATATCTTTCTCCTCTCTCAAATTATATCATACGGCGCGTGAAAGTGTAAGGATATGGACGTTGCCCGCTCCTCCGTCTTTTAGGACGCGCGTACACTCGGAAATGGTCGAACCGGTGGTATAGATATCATCAACCAGGAGGACGCTTCTCTCCTTGAGCAGGTTTGCGCCTTTGACCTCAAAGGCGCCCTTGATGTTTTTAAACCTTTCCATCCGGGGAAGATCAAACTGGGGAAAGGTCCTTCTGGTCCTGAAGAGCATTCCGGAAACGGTGGGAACATCATAATACTTTGTTATCACGTGCGACAGAAGCTCCGACTGGTTGAACCCTCTTTCATTAAATTTTGACTGGTGCAGCGGCACCGGAACGATAAAATCGATCTTGTTCATGTCAAGATGGCGGCTTAAATATTTAACCATCAGCACCCCAAGCGGCTCCGCCAGGTTTGCTTTCTTTTTAAATTTAAAACGGAGGATGGCCGATTTTAGGGGCCCTTCGTATGCGCCGACGGAATGGACAAAAGCGGTCGGCCTAAGAAAGCTTATTTTTTTCAAGCATTCGGAGCAGATATCCTCCTGGCCTACAGCGCCGCAGACGCCGCAGCGCGGAGGAAAAACCAGATCGATAAGCGTCTTTACAAATTGCATAGCCGTAGTGATTATGTTATCATACAAACAATGACCTGGGAAGAGATAATCACACTTTTGGAACAGGGCGAAGGCCAGTCTGTTGAGTTTGAAAAACAGTTGCCCACGCCCGAAGATCTGGCAAGAGACATGGTCGCTTTTGCCAATTCCGACGGCGGCAAGATAATCCTCGGCCTTGATGACAAAAACAAGCACCTGGTCGGAGTCGAAGCCGGAGAAGATTTTAAGAACTGGGTAAAAGAGATCGGCGAAAAGCGCTGCTCCCCCAAGATCGCTCCTCAAGTCGATATCATTGACCGCGGCGTAAAAAAAGTGGTAGTCATAACGATCTCTGAAGGCGATGAAAAACCTTACAAGGCCGATGACATCTGCTACCTCCGAGACAACGGCGAGTCCCGCCCCGCAAAAGATGAAGAAGAAAAACAGATCACCAATCCATGGGGCGGAAAGGGTTTGAATAAAAGACAGCTTAGAGCTTTACAATTGATGCAGGAAAGAGGAAGCATTAAGAACAGCGAATATCGCGATGCTTTCAATGTTTCCCACAAGACCGCGCATATTGAGCTGACGATGATGGTAGACAAGAGGATCATTAAATCGGAAGGTTCCGGCCGCTCCACCTGCTATATCCTGCCCCAGCAAAAAGAAGAATAACTAATTTATAAAACCGAAATATCTAAAGTCTTCTTAGCAATATCAATATATCTATTTGCGGCCTGTTTTCCAAAATGTTTTTCCGCCGCTTCTCTGAATTTTGGCGTTAGAATTGCCAAGTCGCTTGAGACAATTGGAACAACGCCGGTTGACATGAACAACGATGCCGACAATCTTCCAACGATTCGCCATAATCCTATCATTTCGTAGTTATGATCTGACGCGGATAACAGTTCCACATCATGAACTGATTTAGCAAGATCCTCCGGCGGGATATCAGCCAAATCTCCGTGATGAATATGCTCCTTAAGCCGTTCTAATAACTGTTCGGGGCCTAATAAATCGTTTAGCTTAAAAAGAATATCGTCTTGTTTTTTGACGCGGGACATTTTTGCGGATGGTTCTATTATTATTTTCGGCTTTTCTCCCGGCTTTAGATTAAATAATTCAATAATCGATTCGGGCGACAGTCTGTAACTTGTCCCTTCCCCCTCAAAAAAATGGTGCGCTTCAATCAAATGAGGATGCAATCCTGAAAAAAATATCGCCCTCCCAGTATGAGGTTGATAGAGGATATGATCCATATCAGTCTTATGGCAATCCGCAGAGGATGCTTCTTCATAGGGACAATGTTGGTATCCGCCATATAGGATAGGTTCTTG
>JBAZPF010000077.1:0-5952 GCA_041648295.1 Candidatus Margulisiibacteriota bacterium
CGACGCCGTTATTGACGATCTTTGACATGGCGGACATAAGATCTTCTTCCGCGTTCGTTAAAATATCTTCCTTGATCGGAATGGCCGCCTGCTTTGCGGTTAGCGCCGGCCAATTATTTTTGTCGACCTCTTTTATGCCGTGAAAGGTGATGATCCCGAGGATAGTATCGTCCTCTACTACCGGGAAACCGGCATAGCGGAACTTAAAGAAATAATCTTCGATCAGCTTGTCAAGCGTTAAGGACCCGGGCACGGTCACCACATTTTTGCTCATAATGTCCTTAACCTTAATACTGGACAGTATCTTTTTCATGCGCAGCTGCCGGTAGCTGGTGTCTGCCGCTTCCATCAGGAAAAAACCCAGAAAGATGAACCATAATCCGGAAAGAAGATTGCCGGTTAAAAGGACCAGCAAACCGAGAAAGATCATCAAGCCGGCAAGCGCCTTTCCAATGGCCGAAGCGATAAGCGTGGCACGGCGAAGGTCGCCCGAAAAATGCCAGACGACAGCCCTAAAGAGGCGTCCGCCGTCCAGCGGAAACCCGGGAAGAAGATTGAATACGGCGACCGCGCAGTTTAAAAATACCAGGTAATCGGTGATGGAATAAATGGCTTTTGAAACCCCAAAATTGTAAAGGACCATGGAGACCAGATAAAAAAATGCTCCTAAAAGCAGGCTCATTATGGGGCCGGCGGCCGCCATTTTAAATTCAACTCCCGGCGTGCCCGGCTCTTTTTCCATATGCGCGACGCCTCCAAAAATGAACAAGGTAATGCCGGAGATAGGCAGATTATTCCTTTGCGCGACAAAAGAATGGGATAATTCGTGAAGCAGCAAGCAAATGAAAAGCAAAAAGGCGGCGATCACGCCCATGATCAAATAGAGCGCGGGCGAAAAACCGGGCGCGGCCGCCGGGAAATATCCAGCCGACAAGGTATAGGTCACAAGCCCGAAGATGATAAACCAGCTGATGTTTATTTCAACCGGTATTCCGAGAACGGTAATAAGTTTAAATGATCTTCTCATAGTTAAGCATTATACGCATCAAACATATTATAAATCCAGAATATCAAAGCAAAGATAAGGCCGACGCCTGAAACGACGATAAAAAGCGCGCCTGATACCATAAGGGATAAATAAATTACCGCGGGCAATGCGAAATAAAACAAAAGAATGAACTTTATCCCTTTTTCGGAGTCGCCCTTTACCGCCTGTCCCAACCCGACGATAAAAAAGGATAATAGGGCGGGGAATAATTTTGCCTGCCATTCTTTTCTTTTTGTCCGCATTTTTTACATTATAGTAAATTATTTGGAGCTTTACAATTGCAAGAGCGTAACTTATAATTTTGGATATGACAGCTAGACCGCTGGACCGCTGGACCGCTGGACCGTTCATTGTTTTGATATTTGCGGTTTTGTTTGGGATCCCAGCATTTGCGGAAGTAAAATTCAAAGACGTGCCGGCCAAGCACTGGGCGGCTAAATCCGTCTATGAACTGGTAAAGCTTGGCATAACCAACGGCTATCCCGACGGCACTTTCCGCGGCGCTAAGAGCATTACTCGTTTTGAGACCGCTATCTTTCTGTCAAAACTTGCGGAAAAGATGGGGGCGGGGGATGCCGCGCAGATAAAAGAAGACCTAAATAACATAAAAAATGACATTGCCGCGTTAAAAAAATCCGGAAGCCCGATCGCCGTCAGCGGCGCTTTTGAGGCAAATACCACGCTTACCAATTTGATGACGACAAAAGGGATATCGGGAAAAGGCCCGATCGTCTATTATCGTTTAAAGACCGGAATGGCGAAAGATCTGAACGAAAGCGCTTCACTGAAAGTTAACTTTGATACCATGGATTCCGGTTTTTACGGCGCCCAGCGTGATCTGGTAAGAGAAATGATCGATGTGGAAGGGGACCTCAAGCTGAATCCGGTTGACCTGGGGTTGCTCGGCGACATCCTATTCTCCCCGGTTAATATAAAATTCACGGAGGGCCCGGGCATCGTTCAGCACACGGATCTCACGGGGCTTCTTCCTTCAGAAAATGGGATCTGTTATATTCGCCCGTATACCGGCTTTAATGTTTCCTCCAAACTGGCGGACCTGTCGGTCGCCGGGAGCTATCTATTGAACAATTATGACCGGCAGTTGAACGGCAAAGTCGATACGAATTACGGATCGTTGGCCCTGGCTTATGATTTTACCAAAATGCCGAACGTAAAGAACTTGCAGGCAAAATTAAACGCCGGATTTTATTCAAAAAATCCCGGTTCGGGAGGGCCGCGCGACTCCAAATTTTCATTTAGTCTTTTATCAGAAATTAACCAAAAATTATCGGCGAGCGCTTTGCTGGTTGTAGGCAAGCCGGAAACCAAAGGCTGGCTGGCCGGGGCGCGGATCAATTTTTTAAATGTCATTGAAGGAATGTCCCTATCCGTTGGGATCACAAAAGTCGGGACCGAATTTATTCCGCAGGAGCTGGCGACGGAAGAATTGGGGGAGACCGGCTTTGACGCTTTTATGAGGCCGCTTGAAAATTCCACCAGCAATATCGATGTTGATCTTACTCAAACAATTTCGGAACGGCTTTTATTTAAAGCTAAAGGCGCTTTCAGGCTTTCACCCGATTTTGGATACGGCCCCGATAAGGCAAAATCGCGCCAAACCATGCAGGCCGGATTTTCTTATCTGCCGGCATCCGACGCCAACATTGATCTGTATTACAGAGTGAACCAGGATCCGATAGCGGGGGAGACCACGGACTTATCAACGATCGGGGTAAATTACAAATTTTAGAGTTTGAAGAACTTGGCTCCACGCAGGATGAAGCCCGCCGCATAGCCCGGGATGCCGAAGAATGGACGGTTGTTGTCGCCAAAAGGCAGACCCAGGGCAGAGGAAAGCCGGGAAGCGCATGGTATTCTCCCGAGGGCGGCCTTTATTTTTCCCTGGTGCTGAAGCCCAGAAAAAACCCGTCAGACCTTTCTCCGTTAACGCTGATCATGGCGGAAACGATAGTCGGGATTATAAGGGACGAATGCGCGCTTGATCCCGGCATCAAATTACCAAACGATATATTGATCGGAGCAAAAAAGGTTTGCGGAATTTTGACCGAAAAGACCAAAGACGCGTTGATAATAGGCGTAGGATTAAATCTGAACATAAAGAAATTTCCGGCGGACCTTAACGCTGCTTCTCTTGCGCTTGAATGCGGGAGAACCTTTGACGGGAAATATTTTTTTAACAAGATAATAGAGGGATTCAGAATCGCTTATTCAAAATTCCTCTTTAATAAGGTATAATAATAACATGATCAGAGGGATACGCGGTGCGATCACCGTTAAAAAGAACTCAAAAAAAGCCATAATAACGGCCACGGTCAGGCTTTTGGCCGAAATGATCCGCGGCAATAAAGTTAAAGTCTCGGATATCGCCTCGATAATATTTTCATCGACCGCAGACCTGAACGCGGAATTTCCCGCGCGCGCGGCAAGGGAAATGGGCTTTGACCTGGTGCCGCTTTTCTGCGTGGTTGAGATCAATGTCCCCAAAAGTTTGAAAAAATGCGTAAGGGTCCTGATGCATGTCAACACCGGCAAGAGCCAGAAAGAGATCAATCATGTTTATCTTGAAGGGGCCGCCAACTTGAGAAAGGAATCCTGCCAATGATCATTATAATGAAGACGGGCGCTTCCGACGAACAAATAAGCAATGTCACTGAAAAACTGAAAAAACACGGGTTCGGAATACATCTTTCCAAAGGCGTTGAACGGACGGTAATCGGAGCGATCGGTGACAAATCGGCCATTGAACTTGAGACTCTGGCCATGCTTCCGGGAGTTTCAGAGATCGTCCCCATTCGCAAGCCTTACAAACTTGTCAGCCGCGAATTTAAAGTGGAAGATACGGTCGTCAGCATTGACGGCAAGCTCAAAATCGGCGCCGGCCAGCCGATCTGCGTCATGGCGGGACCGTGTTCGGTCGAATCGCGCGCTCAAATGCTGGAAACGGCCAAGGCGGTAAAAGCCGCGGGCGCAAAAATGCTGCGGGGCGGGGCTTTTAAACCGCGCACTTCCCCGTATTCTTTCCAGGGGCTGGGGGAAGAAGGATTAAAAATACTGGCGGAAGCGAAAAAGGAGACCGGTCTCCCGTTTGTTACCGAAGTAATGGATACCAGAGATATTCCGCTGATCGTAAAATACGCCGACATGCTTCAGATCGGAGCGCGAAACATGTCGAATTTTGTGCTTCTGAAAGAAGTCGGTAAAACCGGCAAACCGGTGCTTTTAAAAAGAGGTCCGGGCTCAACCATCGAAGAACTTTTGATGTCCGCTGAATATATATTGTCCGAAGGCAACCGCAACGTCATGCTTTGCGAACGGGGGATCAGGACGATAGAAAATTATACCCGCAACACGCTCGATCTTTCGGCCGTTCCGGTAATAAAAAAATTAAGCCATCTTCCGGTCATAGTTGACCCCAGCCACGGCACCGGCAAATGGGACCTGGTCACATCGATGTCCCTGGCGGCGGTGGCGGCCGGCTGCGATGGGTTGATGATAGAAGTCCATCCGCATCCCGATGAAGCTCTCTCCGACGGGCCGCAGTCGCTGAAGCCGGACACTTTTGCGGAATTGATGAACCAGATAAAAGCGGTCGCTAAAGCAATTTCAAGAGAGATTTGAGTCCCAAAACCCGATGTAGAGCTGGAACAAAGAGTTTAAGTTGTAACATCCCCTTCGTTTTACGCCCAAATTTGAGATATAATTACTAAATTGAAGATAATCCAAAACTGGCACAGCTTGTGCCAGTTTTGCGAAAAATCAGTTTGTGCGAAATATACGGTAAAAGTGTCGAATTCGAGATCTTAAAGCAAAGAGGAGGAGGAATAATGACAGAACATCAAGAGACCCACATTGCATTATTTAGAGGAAAAGGAATAAGGAAAACTATCCACAACAACGAATGGTGGTTTTCAGTGGCGGATATAGTTGAAGCGCTTACCGACAGTTCCGATCCCAGGCAATATATTAAAAAGATGAGGCAAAGAGATAAAGAGCTTGATTCTTACTGGGGTACAATTTGTACCCCACTTCAATTAACTGCTTCTGACGGGAAAAACAGAGAAACTAACTGCGCCAATACCGAAGGAGTTTTTCGCGTAATACAGTCAATTCCTTCGCCTAAAGCGGAACCTTTTAAGCGCTGGCTGGCAAAGGTCGGCTATGAGCGAATCCAGGAGATTGAAGATCCGGAGCTGGCAACCAAAAGGACTAGGGCTTTATACAAGGCCAAAGGGTATTCCGACGCCTGGATCGAAAAACGGATGCGCGGCATCGCCATCAGGGAAGAATTGACCAATGAGTGGGATAAACGCGGGATAAAAGAACAAAGAGAATATGCCATTCTGACTGCAGAAATCTCCAAAGCCGCCTTTGGGCTGACGCCAGGCGAGTATAAAAAGCTGAAAGGACTGAAAAGGGAAAACTTGCGGGATCATATGACCGATCTGGAACAGATATTTTCGATGCTTGGCGAGGCGGCAACGACCGAGATCGCCCGTAATAAAGACGCCCGGGGTTTTCACGGCAACAAGAAGGTTGCTCAAGAAGGCGGGCAGGTCGCGGGGAAAGCGCGGGAAGACCTGGAGAAGCGGAGCGGGAAAAAAATTGTGACCAAAGAAAACTATCTTGGACTCAATACACCCGATGAGCTAAGGCAGATAGAAGGGGAATAAGCTCATAGATGGCCATTTTCGTGGCGTCACGAAAATGATAAAAATCGCGGCAGGAACCGAAAAAGAGCTGTAACAAAGAACATAAGTTATGACAACACTATTTGACTTTACCGCATTCCCACTTGTTTCCAACAACAATTTATCCTAAAATTAATCTCATGAAAACCCAAACTGATTATCTGTTCATGAATACCAAAAACATCCGCGAAATAG
>JBAZPF010000078.1:0-5914 GCA_041648295.1 Candidatus Margulisiibacteriota bacterium
GAGCTCAACCGAAGCCCAGATCTGCGAGATCTTTTCTTCATTTCAAGGCGAGGGTCCGCATATCGGCGAGAAACAGGTTTTTATCAGATTTTCCGGCTGCAATCTTTCCTGCCAGTATTGCGATACCGTGCAGGCGCTGTCTCTCCAGCCAAAATATAAGGTGACCGCAGAAACGCAAACGCAGTATACTAATCCGGCGACTGCTGCGCAATTGCTCGAACATGTTTCATTGTTGATCAAAAATACCGATGCGATCGCGCTTACCGGCGGGGAGCCTCTTTTGCAGGTTGATTTTTTGAAGAACTTTTTGCCCGGACTTAGAGAAAAAAAGCTCCCGATCTATCTTGAAACCAACGGCGTTTTGCCCAAACATCTTGAAGAAGTGATAGATCTGGTGGATATAGTTTCGCTGGACTTTAAGCTTCCTTCCGCCACCGGTCTTTCTCCATACTGGACGGAACACAAGCTGGCGCTCGAAACCGCTTATACAAAAGAAGTATTTGTTAAAATGGTGGTCACCAAAGAGACCCAAGTTAAAGAAATAGACGACGCGGTCTCGATCATCGCCGCCATCGATCCGGAGATCATGACCATTCTCCAGCCGGTGACGCCGCACGGATTAATAAAGCATCGGCCGGGAATGGAAGAGTTGAATGCGTTCTTCGCGGTGGCCAGAAGAAAGCTAAAAAGGGTGAGGGTGATCCCGCAGATGCACAAGCTACTTGGAATTGCCTAGTTTTTTTACCGCCTGTTCCAGCCAGTGGATATTTTTGGCCCTTTCCGGATCTTTTGCGAGCTTTTGCATGGACCTTAACAATTCCAGCTTATAGCGGGCCGATTCGAGCGCCAGCGTTTCCAACTTCTTGTGGATCCAGTCCAACCCGCTTTTGGGGATATCGGCATCGATCTTCCAGATCTTTTTGGTCAGCATATTTATACTTTGCGAATAAATGTCAAATTCTTTCCTGGAAGTGGAGAAGACCCGCTTCATATGAAGATCTTTCAGAACGGCGACCATCTTTAGGAACGCTATCCGGCGGGCGGAAAGGCTGATATACTTCAATTCTTCTTCTTTTATGCCGATCCCCTTTAAAGTGTTTTTAACCCTTAAGAGCCGGAAGTTAATAAACGCCAGCTTGATCCACGAATCCTCAAGCAGCTTTCCTATTTCCAGAATTTTGCATTCGTCGAGAAGAAGTATTTTTAACCTCTCCGGCTGCGACAGGTCCGAATTAAGAAGAACTCTCCCTTGGTCGTCGATGCTGATCCGGTCGAGCTTCCAGGCGGAAAGATCGATATTTAATTCTTTCGCCAAGCCTACCAGTTCATCAAGGTTGGGCTGAAGGACGAACTTTAAGATCTCGCTAAGTATCCGGTTCTCCAGTTTGTAGAAGAAATCAAAAAAGCCGCCGGTCTTTTTAAATGTTATCCATTCAAACGGTTCCGCGGGAGAGGTTGGGGCGCCTCCGATAAATATACGTTTGCCTTGCTCCTCTTCTTTCCTGCGTTTGTCTTTCTGCTCTTTTTCGTTATATTTTTTTACACTGTCGATCGCGGTCGCGTCGACAAGTTTCTGGACAAATTCGTCGATCTGCTTGCGGTCTATTTTTTTGTCGTGGAGATCTATTTTTGAAACTCCCAGCTCTTTTTCAAGACCGGTGACGATCATGGCGCCGGTAGCGGCCATGGCTTCGTTCTGCATGCCGGGATTAAAGTTGGGGTTTATGCCGTTGACCATACTATTATATTAATCGAGTTGGGGATGTGTATTCTTGCCTGCCTAGATTGATCGGGGCTTGACGGACAGGTCAATATTTGCAATAATCTCATTTGCCTGCTTGACTGACAAAGGAAAAAATATTTAAAGGAGGTGAACCATGGCGGAAGTAAAAGGATACTGCGTGAAATGCAAAAAGAAAACCGAAATGAAGAATCCCAAAGCCGTTACCATGAAGAACGGAAGAAAAGCGATGAAGGGTGAATGCCCGAAGTGCGGGACCAAAATGTTCAGAATCGGCGGATAATTACATCTGCAATGTATGCAGGCGAGAATCCGGATTCTCGCCTGCTAAGAGGCCGTCAAGGTTTTATCCTCTTTCGCAGAGCTTCAGAGGATCTTGCCTTAACGGCCTTTTTTATTGTTCAATCTCCTCCAGGGGATCTGCCGCTTCCGCTTTTAGGCGAAGGCGTTCTATTGCTGAAGGCAAAGGCCGTCCTTCATTCGGGCTGCAACCCATGTTCATAAAAATCATGACCAGGCCGTTTGTTACCATAGCCGCCCGATGCAGTTTTTCCTTCTCATCGAAACTACTAAAATTTGGCAGATCCGATGTATTTTTGATCTCCCCGAAAAACGCTCGGGCTACCAAGATCAAGCTATCAATGTATTGCCTTGTCCATCGTTGTTTATCTCTATTTCTAAGGAATAGTTCTACAATATCTAATCCCGTATCAAGTGTGCTTATATCATGGGCACAGATCTTAGCTATCATTGTTGCGAGTGAATCGGGCTTGGACGCGGCCGCATTTTCCATCAGTTTAGCTGGATTTTCCAGCGCTTCCGCTTCTTTGCCCAGCATCTCCAGCTCATCTATTGCTTTATTTGCTCTTTCAAACAATTCATCAGTACTAGGTTTCTCCGGTTCCTTATGTTTTGATCGATCAGCCTTTGGAGGCTGGGAAGCAACAGGCGCGGCCGCCGGTTTTTCTTCATTTTTCGCAAAATGGCTTATTCCAAATTTTGCGGCAACCATCAATACCGCTCCCACAACAGAACAAAACGCCAGAGTTTTACAGTCATTTTGCAGTAATAACGCCGCATGCTCATCTGATATCCCGAGCGATCCTAAAGTCCCGCTATATGTGGCATCGCCGTTAAGAGTTAAATGATCCGACAATATCTTTGCGCCGGCCGCAATTACACTTACCACTGGTAAACCATAGGACACTCCAGCCTTTACTATTTTACTTTGAGCTATTTTCCCAATACTAACCATTGTCTTCTCCTTAGCGATCAATTACATTGACCAGCTATTTATATATCGCAACCTGCTTTTGTGGATTTCATCCGCAATAAAAATAATATGCTGTTACTGAAACGTGCCGGAGGCTATGCCTTAACGGCCTTTTTTGTTATAATTAGCAAGTTATGCCTCACAACTTTGTACACCTTCATACCCATTCAGAATTCAGCTTGCTCGACGGCATGAGCCGCATCGAGGACCTGATAAAAAGGACCAAGGAAATGGGGATGAAGTCGATCGCCCTGACCGACCATGGCAACATGTATGCCACAGTAAAGTTCTATATGGCCGCAAAAGAACATGACATCAAACCGATCATTGGTTGTGAAGCTTATGTCGCTCACCGCACCAGATTCGATAAAGAAACCAAAGAAGACCGATCGCCGTATCATCTGACCTTGCTGGCCAAGGACAACGATGGATACCGGAACCTGATAAAACTTGTTTCATTGTCGTCGATCGAAGGGTTTTATCAAAAGCCTAGGATTGACCGGGAAATAATTGAAAAATACGGCAAAGGATTGGTCGCGATGTCGGGCTGCATGGCCGGGGAGGTCGCGAAGCTGATACTGGCCGGGGATCACGCCCAGGCAGAAGCGACGGCCGGTTGGTATAAAGATATTTTTAAGGATGATTATTATCTGGAGATGATGGACCATAACCTTGAAGGCCAAAAGGAACTAAACCGGGCCCTGATCGAATTGAGCAAGAAGCTAAATATAAAACTGGTGGCGACCAACGATTCGCATTACATCCATAAGGAAGATTCACTGGGCCAGGACATCCTGCTTTGCATCGGCACCGGCTCGTTCATGAATAGTGCTAAACGATTAAAATTCAGTGGGAATGAGTTTTATCTTAAGACCGCATCCGAAATGAAGAAAATATTCGCTCATTGCGAGGAGGCGGTATTCAACACCCTGGAAGTGGCGGAAAAATGCAATGCTGCGCTTGAGACCGGCAAGCTTCACCTGCCGCATTTTACAGTACCGGAAACCGAGACCCCGGAAACCTACCTTGAGAAACTGGTCTGGGAGGGAATAACCAAAAAATACGGGACCGAAGTCGAAGGAAAGGTGCTGATAGCGCCGGAAATAAAAGACCGCATCAAATATGAATTGTATACGATCGAAAAAATGGGTTATGCCCCGTATTTTTTGATCGTCCAGGATTTTATCAATTTTGCCAAGAGCAACGGCATACAGGTGGGGCCGGGGAGAGGATCGGCGGCGGGCAGCATTGTTTCCTACGCGCTGGGCATCACAAATGTCGACCCCCTCAAGTACGGGCTGATCTTTGAAAGGTTCTTGAACCTTGAAAGGATCTCCATGCCTGATATCGATATCGATTTTTGTTATGAAAGAAGGCAGGAGGTCATTGACTATGTGACCAGGAAATACGGCAAGGACCATGTCGCCCAAATAGTTACTTTCGGCACCATGGCCGCCAGAGGCGCAATCAGGGACGTTGGAAGGGTTTTGGAGATCCCTCTGGTCGAAGTCGACAAGATCGCAAAAATGATCCCCGCGGGCCCTGATATCACCATAGATAAGGGCCTTGAGATGAATAAAGACCTGCGCAAACAATATGAATCCGATGAAACGATCAAAAACCTGATCGATAGCGCCAAGAAAATAGAGGGGCTTTCCCGCCACGCGTCGGTCCACGCGGCCGGAGTGGTCATTTCCAATCTGCCGCTTACGGAATACGCGCCCCTGCAGCAGCTTGATGAAAATGTTTTGGTCACGCAGTACCAGATGACCGACCTGGAGAAGATCGGCCTGCTCAAGATGGATTTTTTGGGGTTAAGGAACCTGACCATGATCGCGCAGGCGGTTCGCGAAGTCGGAATCGATATCAATTCCATTCCATATGACGATCAAAAGACTTTTTCGCTTTTCCGGTCGGGTGAAACCATGGGCATATTCCAGCTTGAATCGCGCGGCATGCGCGGCCTCATCAAAGATCTTCAGCCGGACACTTTTGAAGAAATAATTGCTTTACTCGCGCTTTACCGTCCGGGGCCGCTGGAATCGGGCATGGTGGAAGATTATGTTAAAAGAAAACACAAAAAAGTTGAAATACGCTATGAACTGCCGGAATTAAAGCCGATCCTGCACGAGACTTACGGCGTTATCCTCTACCAGGAACAGGTTATGGAAATAGCCAGCAAGATCGCCGGATTTACCATGGGCCAAGCGGATGTTCTGCGCGCGGCGATGGGAAAGAAAAAAGTAAAGGAAATGGCCGAGCAGAAGGAGCGGTTCGTGGAGGGAGCGGTAAAGAAGGGAACTTCAAAACATAAGGCGACGGAACTTTTTAACCTCTGCGCCAAGTTTGCCGGGTATGGCTTTAATAAATCGCATTCCACCGCTTATGCCGTTATTTCATACCAGACCGCTTATCTCAAGGCCAATTATCCAAAAGAGTTCATGGCCGCCCTTATGACCTCGGTAATGGGCAATACCGATAAATTGAGCGCTTACATTGCCGAGTCGCAAAAAATGGGGATAAAAGTCCTCCCTCCGGATGTTAACCAGAGCGTCAGGACCTTTACGGTTGTGGAGGAAGGGATACGGTTTGGCCTGACCGCCATTAAGAATGTTGGAGTGGGGGCGATCGAATCGATCCTTGAGCAGAGGAAAAAAGACGGGCCGTATTCTTCTCTTGCGGAATTTTGCCGAAGGGTGGATACGCACGCCTGCAATAAAAAAGTGATCGAAAGTTTGATAAAGTGCGGGGCCTTTGATTCGCTCGGCAAAAGCCGGGCGCAGTTGATCGCGGTTTTTGAAAAGACGATGGAGCGGGCCAACCAGGAGCAAAAAGAAAAAGCGAGCGGGCAGGAAGCCCTTTTTAGCTTTGAGGCGCATCAAGAGAGCCAGCCGGCGGTT
>JBAZPF010000079.1:0-5779 GCA_041648295.1 Candidatus Margulisiibacteriota bacterium
ATAGGGGAAAATGCCGTTATCATGGCCCGGGCGGGAGTGACAAAAGACATTCCTTCAAATTCGATCGTATCCGGCTTTCCCGCGCAGGACCATAAGAAAGAAATGGAACTGCAGGCCGCGATCCGCCGCTCGTCAAAAACAAAAAAACAATGAGGATCGCTTTTTTCTGCGATTCTTATAAGCCTTATCTTTCGGGGGTCACCAATTCCGTTGAACTTCTGGTAAACGAACTGCGCGCGCTGGGGCACAAGGTTTACATTTTTGCTCCGCGGTATCCCGGCCATGTTGACACCGATCCGGACATTATCAGATTCCCTTCCCTGCCGACAGGCTATCCCAATTTCCGGCTTGCCCTGCCCTATATCAACCGCATCCCGGATGTCGACCTCGTACATTCGCACTCTCCCTTCCAGGCGGGCCTTTTGGCCAAATATGTAGCTCATAAAAGAAGGGTCCCGTTCGTCTATACTTTTCATACCTTATTCACCAGATACGTGCATTACGCGCATTTCTTGCCGGAGCCCTTGTCCAAAATGTCGCTGGTCGGCTACGCCCGGCAGTTTTGCCGCCGCTGCGATCTAATAATAACGCCGTCAAAGATGGCAAAAAGAGTTCTTTTATCATGGAAGATCAAAAACAATACCGCCGTGGTCCCGACCGGGGTGGATTTTGAGCAATTAAAGAAAATTCCTCCGGACAGCAGAGAGGCCCTTAGGAAGAAATTTAAGATCCCCGGAGAGGCTAAAGTTTTGATATATGTCGGCAGGCTCTCAAAGGAAAAAAATGTCCCTTTCCTGATAAACGCTTTCAAAAAGATCCCGGACGCCTATCTGGTCCTGGTCGGCGGCGGGCCGCTCCTTGAAGAGATAAAAAAAATGAAGATAAAAAACCTCATCCTGACCGGAGAGGTCGGGTATCCGGAGGTCCTTTCATATTATCTTATTGGAGACATCTTTGTGTTTGCCTCGATAACGGAAACGCAGGGGATGGTGCTGGCAGAGGCTAAGGCCTGCGGCCTTCCGGTCGTCGCCCTTTTTGCCGGAGGGCTGGTGGATACCGTTCGTTCCGGGATAGACGGCTACCTTGCCCCGCGCAGCGGGGATAAATTTATCGTTCATCTCAAACGGCTTTTGAATGATGGCGCTCTTTTGAAAAAAATGGGGCTGGCCGCCCGTGAGGATGCGGAAGAAAGATTTTCTTCAAAAGTTTACGGGGAAAAAATAGAAGCGCTTTATTCAACTCTCGCCCGTTGAGATTTGTTTTCTCTCGTGGTATGATTTTGCAATCAAGGGGGTAATTCGATGCGTAAATATCTTCCTTTTATCTTATTGATCCTATTTTTTGGGTTTTGCCCTGCTTATGCATATTTCCCGTTTCCTTCGCTGACCGGCGCTTCCGGATTAACACGCATGCCGGACGCGACCGTTCTTCCTTATAAGAACTGGAACCTTTCAATGGACTATGGGACGCTTTACACCAACAATGGCAATAAACAACAGCCGGCTTTTTATTATAAGGCGAACCTTGGCACATTCCAGAACTTTGAATTAGGCCTGGTCGGAGGCCTTGATCAGGCCGGGCAGGAGCTCCGCGACGGCGTTTATATCAACATGAAATATGCTCCCACATTAGGCGACGGCAGCGATCCGCTGCTGCTTGCCATCGGCTGCGAGAATCTGGCCAGCAAGACCCAGACCTCGGTGTATATGGTCGCGACAAAGCCTTTTGTCCAGGGGCCAAAACTTTCTTTCGGCTTCCTTGCCGATTTCCCCGGCAATAAATTCCGTCCGCTGGGCATGCTGGGCATAGATATTCCTATAGGCACCTTTTCCATTCTGGCCGATCTTTTTAAAGGAGAAAGCGTAACCCAATTAAACGCGGGAGTGCGCTTCAGGATCATGCCAACCTTCGCGCTTGAGGGACGAGCGATAAATATCCTGGACGACTCAACCACAACTCAAAAAGATCCGAAGCAATTGCTGATCGGGATTAGCTGGATCAATCCGTTCTGATGATCGATCCCCGCCCAAATGTAAATGAAATAAAAGACTATATTCCCGGGAAAACCCCGAAAGAGCCGGGAGCGGTCAAGCTGGCGTCAAATGAAAATCCTTTCGGCCCCTCTCCCAAAGCTTTGGACGCTATCGCCAAAGAGGCAAAGAACCTTCAAATTTATCCCGACCAGAAGTCAACGCTTTTAAGAGGGGCGCTGGCGAAAAAGTTTGGGCTTGCCGCCGATTGCTTTGTCTGCGGGAACGGATCGGACGACATCATGCAAATTCTTGGCGCGACTTATCTCAATCCCGGGGACGAGGTTATCATCTCAAAGAACACTTTTAGCGTTTATGAGCTGGTGGCCAGGATGTTTGACGGGAAAATGGTTTTTGTCGCCCTGAACGATTTTGCCCTCGACCTTGAATCGATCGGCTCGGCCATAACCAATAAGACCAAAATGATATTTTTGACAAATCCCAATAATCCGACCGGTACGATCTTTACCGCAAAAGAATTCGATTCTTTTATGGGCAAAGTTCCCGAGAATGTCCTGGTGATCGTTGACGAAGCATACGCGGAGTACGTTGAAAGCAAAGATTTCCCGAACACTATTAATTACATCAAAGAAGGAAGAAGCGTTGTTGCCCTGCGCACATTTTCCAAATTCTACGGATTGGCCGGATTAAGAATCGGCTACGGGGCCGGGCCGAAGGAATTAATCGCTCCAATGTTCAGGACTAAGATGCCCTTTAATGTAAACCGGCTCGCCCAGGCCGCGGCGGGTGCGGCGTTGGACGACAAAGAATTTCTGGATAAAACCTATAAGAACAATCTTGAAGGCAAAAAATACTTCTATTCGGAGCTTGATAAGCTTGGGATAAAATATAAAAAAACCGAATCGAACTTCATTTTTATTGATATCCAAAAATCCGCAGACGAATTTTTTCTAAATATGATGCGCGAAGGCATAATAATAAGGCCCCTTACTTCTTTCGGGCTGCCGGAGGCGATTCGAGTTTCGATCGGGACAAGAGAGCAGAACGAAAAGTTTATGGCCGTATTAAAGAACGCGGTGTAGATAATTTATGGAGTTAAAACGCACGCCTCTTTACGAAGAACATCTTTCCCTCGGCGCAAAAATGGTGCCGTTCGCCGGCTGGGAGATGCCGGTTTCCTATAAAGGGATCATCGCCGAGCATGAAAGCGTGAGGTCCAACTGCGGGATATTCGACATCGGGCATATGGGCGTAATTGATATTTCCGGCAGTAATTCGCTGGGTTTTATCCAATATGCCGCCACTAATGATGCCTCATTATTAACAGAAAATGAATGCCAATACTCAATTCTCTGTAATCAAGACGGGGGCGTGATCGACGATATTCTTGTTTATCGGTTAAAAGACTTGGTTAGATTGGTCGTTAACGCTTCCAATACAGACGCGGTTCTGGCTCATTTAACTCTGCAGGGAAAAAGCTTTAGTAATTTAAAGATAACCCATCGGACGGATATTTCTATGTTTTCCCTGCAAGGGCCCAAGACGGTTGAGGTCTTCGCCTCGCTAAATAGCCTCAAACGCAATCATTGTGCGGAATGGAACGGCATCTTAGTTTCGAGAACCGGTTATACCGGAGAGGATGGGTTTGAGTTTTTTGCCCCTAAAGAGAAAGTTGTCGCTGTCTGGCGGGAATTTATTTCGAAAAATATTCCGCCATGCGGGCTGGGCGCCCGCGACACCTTAAGGCTTGAGGCAGGACTTCCGCTTTACGGGCATGAATATGACCTTAAGACAAATCCGCTCGAGGCCGGCTATTCCTGGGCCGTAAAGCTGGACAAGCCCGATTTTATCGGAAAAAGCGCGCTCGTAAAGATCAAGCAGAAGGGCCTCACCCGTAAACTGGTCGGTTTAAAACTTCAAGGAAAAACGATCCCCCGCCAGGGCTTTCTGGTAAAAGCCGACGGAAAATCGATCGGCGCGATCACTTCCGGAACTTTTTCCCCCACCTTGAAGATCCCGATCGCGCTTGCCTATCTTAATGCCGATTTTGCCGTCCCCGGGAAAGAGTTAGGCGTTGAGATCCGCGACGCGGTTTCATCAGCAGTTGTCACTTCCAGAAAATTGGTATAAAATAGCCATTATGAACATTGACCTTAATAAAGTTTACTATTATATTATTGCCCTGGTAACATTTTTTGTGCTTTTGTGGGGGACGATCGATCTGGTTTCAGGGCTGGCCGGCATGGCTACCGGCAAATACGCAAAATTGCCCGCAGACGCGGAGAAGAGCGCTGACCCGGGGCTGGAAGAATTTTACCAGCAGCGCATCGCCCAGGACCGCACCGTGGACAGCTTGGCGCGCATCTTAGTTTCCGGCTCGATCTTTCTTTACGCCAAATTCAAACTTAAGGAACAGGAAAGGAGCGCATGATGAATTATCCGGAAAATCTTCTATATTCAAAAGAACATGAATGGGTCGAGGTTAAAGGCGACATGGCAACCATAGGAATAACCTGGCACGCGCAGGATTCGCTCGGAGACGTGGTTTTTGTTGAAACGCCTGCGATTGGGGCGGAATTTAAGCAAATGTCCGAATTCGGCGTGGTTGAGTCCGTTAAAACGGTTTCAACCCTTTACTGCCCGGTTTCGGGAAAAGTAACGGAGATAAATGAAGCGTTAAAAGCCCACCCGGAGATCATCAATGATGATCCTTATGTCAAAGGCTGGATAATGAAGGTAAAAATGGCAGATCCCTCCGAACTAAAAAATCTTTTAAAAGCGCCTGATTACCAAGAACTTTTAAAGAAATGACGGCAGATCCATTTTTAGATATTCCCGAAAAAGTGCGGCTTAATAAACCGCTTGCCCTGCCCCCTCCCCTGTCAGAACCCGAACTGCTGGCGGAACTGGAAAAAATAAGCAAAACAAATTCCATAAGCGGGAAATATTTCGGCGCGGGGAATTATGATCATTTTATCCCTTCCGCGGTCAAACATATCGTGGGCCGCAGTGAGTTTTATACCGCGTACACTCCCTATCAGGCGGAAGCCAGCCAGGGGACGCTTCAGGTAATATACGAATATCAATCTCTGATCTGCGCTTTAACCGGCATGGACGCCGCCAACGCCAGTATGTATGACGGCGCGACCGCGATGGTCGAAGCGGCATTTCTGGCATCCAGAGTTACAGGAAGAAAAAAGATATCCGTATCCGCCGCCGTTCATCCGGAATATCGCAAAGTCTTAAAAACGTACGCCGAGGGAGCGGACTATCAGATAATCGAGGTCCCCTATGACCATAAAACCGGATTGACCGACTTAAGCGAACTGTCTCTCAAAGATTCTGCCTGCTTTATCCTTGCCCAGCCAAATTTTTTCGGCTGCATTGAAACTGCCGCTTCGCTCGCCGACCAAATACATAAACAAGGAGCCTTGTTCGTTGTCAGCGTCGATCCGATCTCCCTGGGAATATTAAAACCTCCCGGAGAATACGGCGCGGATGTGGTTGTCGGCGAGGGTCAGTCGCTCGGAAATCCGCAAAATTTTGGCGGTCCTGGATTGGGTCTTTTTTCGATAAAGAAAGACTTCTTGCGGCAAATGCCCGGCAGATTGGTTGGGAAAACTCTTGATGTCGACGGTAAAATCGGCTACACGCTTACCCTTCAAGCCAGAGAACAGCACATTCGCAGGGAAAAGGCATTCAGCAACATTTGCAGCAATGAGGCGCTTTGCGCCCTTGCCGCCTGCGTTTATCTTTCGCTGATGGGGAAACAAGGACTGCGTAAGGTC
>JBAZPF010000080.1:0-5654 GCA_041648295.1 Candidatus Margulisiibacteriota bacterium
GTTATAGAACGAAAAACGAATAAACCATGTTATACCCAATTTTAAAATTTGTAAAGTCCAGAAATCCCTTCTTGGAAAAAATAGCCAATAATGCGATAAAAATCATGATCAAAGCCGCGGAACTGCTGTAAAAAGAAGCTTTAACGCTTTGCCCGAGTTCCGTTTTACCGCCCATCAACTTGCCGCCCAGATTTAGCAGATATCCAAGAGCATAGAACAGGGCAATAAAACCGGCCATCAGAATGCCGCCGACGATCGAATATATAATAATGAAGAACATGCAGGCCAGCACGATCGCGACCGGCAAGATCAGAAGAAGCTTTAATCCTGTCACTTCCACCCAAAGGGTCAAACCGATCGGCAAAAGCTGGTTTATAAATATCATAAGGGAAAGAAAAAAACCGACGACCCAGCCGGTGATACAGCAGAAAACGAGAGATTCGCCTTTCCAATCCCCTTGAGGCATTTTGGTATAAAAAAGGATCGGCCGGATAAGTACCATGAACGCTGTTTCCAGATATTTTTTAAACATTTACTTCTCTCCTCCCTTCAAATGCTTTGGTCAAAGTGGCTTCATCGGCATAATCAAGGTCTGAACCGATCGGCAAGCCGTACGCTATCCTGGTGATCTTGACGCCCAGGGGAGATAAAAGCCTGGTCAAATACATCGCCGTTGCTTCCCCTTCGGTCGTAGGGTTCATGGCCAGGACCATTTCTTCGATCCCGGTCTTTACCCTTACCAACAGCTCCTTGATCCTCAAACTTTCGGGCCCCATCCCGTTGAGGGGAGAAAGGACGCCGCCCAGGACATGATAAATTCCCTTGAATTCCCGCGTGCGTTCTATCGCCATCAGATCTTTGGGTTCTTCGACCACGCATAAAAGCGTACGGTCGCGGGTGGTATCGGAACAGATTTCGCAGGGATCGCGGTCGGTCAGATTAAAGCAGATCGAACAATGGGTCAAACTCGCCTTGGCTTCCATCATTATCTCGGCAAGCTGTTTAACGTCCCCCGCCGATGATTCCAGTATATGAAAAGCCAGCCGCTGGGCCGATTTTGGCCCGATGCCGGGAAGTTTTTTAAGCTCATCTATGAGTTTTTTAAAAGTTGCCGCGTATTCTGCCATATTTACATTCCGGGAAGTTGGATCCCTCCGGTCGCTTTTTTAAGCCTTTCCGCCGCGTCGTCTTTTGCCGCCTTTAACGCTTTATTGGCTGTTTCCTTAAAGATCGCGTCTACTTTGCTAAGGTTGGCGGACTGGCCGACCTTAACTTCCAAAATATCAAGCTCGCCGCTCACCACAACCTTAACCCCTCCAACCTCCGCCTCATACCTCATCCTCGCCAGTTCGTCTTTAACCTTTTTAAGGTTTGACTGTAATTCCTTTGCCTGCTTCACCATGTCGCCGAATTGTCCGAAGATCATCTATAAAACCTCCCCTTCAAATATTTCCCTGACCGCGTCAACGGAAACCTGCGGACTTGCTCCTAGTTTTTGTTCGAAGACCGCGCCTTCGATCAAAATATCCTCGCCGGTCATTTCTTTTATCGCCGCTTCAACCGCCGATTTATTTTTTGCTTCTTCCAGCCTGTCTTTGTGAAAAGCATAACCTTTTCTAAAGCCTATTACAAGTTTGCCCTTTTCGTTTATCTCTACCGGCTCGCCCTCGTGGAGTGAGACATAACCGTAAAGACTTTGTTTTTTCACTTTATCCATAATTTGGTCCCATTTGGATTTGATGAGCAGCATGCGTTTATCGGAAGTAACGGGAATAACGGAAGCAACGACAGGCGAAGCAGGAATTGCGGCTGCCGGACGCACAACGCTCGCCGTTTCGCGCTTCGCCTCCGCCGGACGCTCTGCTCTCTCCCCCATCAATTCCAGCAACGCAACTTCTAATACTAAACGAGCCTGCGGATGCCACTTCATGTCCAGCTCCGATCTCGAAAGCGCCCTCAAAATATTTTTAATGGTCCCAAAATCAAATTTTCCAACTTGTTCCTTGAGCTTCTCCTGGTATTCGCCGGTAAGCTCAAGCGATTCGACCGCTCCTACTTTGGCAAAAAGAAGGTTGCGGTAGTGATTTATCATATCTTTTGCGATCTGGGACGCGCTCCTTCCTTCATCGATGCCCCGCCGCAATAGTTCCAACACTTTAGCATCCGATCCTTCATGGATCGCGTCAGACAAAGAGAATAACAATTCCTCGTCCGCACAGCCCAAAAGGGTCACCACATCGTCAAAAGAGATCTTGTTGCCGGCAAACGATACCAGCTGGTCAAAAAGGGAGATGGAATCGCGCATGCTCCCCTCGCCCGCCCGCGCCACCGCATCCAGCGCTTTTTCGTCAATATCAAAGCCTTCGGTTTTGGCAATCTTTAACAGCTGTTGTTTGACTTCCGCCAATTTTATTCTTTCAAAATCCAGCCGCTGACAGCGCGAGGCGATCGTGATCGGTACTTTTGAAGGCTCGGTCGTGGCCAAAATAAATATCACGTGGGACGGCGGCTCTTCCAATGTTTTTAATAAGGCGTTGAATGCTTCGGAGGTCAGCATGTGGACCTCGTCGATGATATAAACCTTATAGCGGCCTTCGATCGGGGCATATCTGACTTTTTCGCGCAGATCGCGTATCTCGTCTATTCCGCGATTGGACGCGGCGTCTATTTCAACCACATCAACCGCGTGTCCGTCGCGGATCTTTTTGCAGTTGTCGCACTTGCCGCAGGGAGAAGCGGTCGGTCCATCCTTGCAGTTTAGCGCTTTGGCGAATATTCGGGCGATCGAGGTCTTGCCGGTTCCGCGCGGCCCGACAAAAAGGTAAGCGTGGGCAATGCGGTTGGCAGAGATCGCATTTTTGAGGGTTTGAACAATGTGCTTCTGTCCAACGATCTCGTCAAAGTTCTGCGAACGCCATTTTCTGTACAGTGAGATGTAGTTCATCGGTAAATCCTCGGATTTAATGACAAATGACAAATTAAAAATGACAAATGAATGTGCGCCTTCGTCGTCCGCCCATGGCGGCCTCCTCGGCGATTATAATGTCCCGAAGGGACACAATCATTTGAAATTTGACATTGGACATTTGTCATTCTTTCTTCTCCCTCACAACTAAAACCATCCCCGCCGTTGTCTTCGGCAACTTATCCGCGAACCTCAATACCCTAACCCCAAACTCTAACGTTCGTTCTTGGATTTGCACACTATTCTCTTTTCCGTTCCCAAATATTTTTATTTTCTTCTCGGAATTTCCCCCATTCATCTTTATTAAGAAAATCTAATTTATCAAAGTATCCATCTAATTTATTTTCGATTTGCTCAGCTAAACGAATTATGCTCTCAAGCACTTGTGATATTCTCTGTCCTTTTTCGGGATCATTAACATCGCTAACGAAATCCTTAAGAGTAGAATCGTATTCCCGAATTGCCTCATAAAGTGAGAACAAGGCATCTTCTCTATTATTAAATGCTGCCACTAATCCATTCTTTATCATCGCTTCAAAAACAATATAATGCGGCTTACAATAAATTAATTTACCCCCCGCTTTTACTCCTATTTTCGCACTGTTTACATATATATCAAGAAGGCATTTAGAACAATACCCCAGATCAATCATTTGATAAAAATTACGGTAGATTTCATATTTAATCGCTATTTTGATTGCTTTTTGCTGAGGCCTAATTTGCGTCCACCAATAAACACCAACAGCTAATATTGCTCCCATAAAAGTTGAGAACAAGGCTGCAATAATTGGCATCCATAATTGAATTGAGCCTGTTTTAGCAATTATCTCCATTGTTGGTACAGTTACATTTCTTATAATTACTTGCTGCATTTTTACAATATAATATGCCCGAAGGGCATTCCTTCATTTGACATTGGAAATTGGAAATTTGTCATTATCGATAGATCCTCGGGACTCGCTTTCCGATCCCGCAAATGACTTCGTAAGAAATGGTATCGTCCAGCGTCGCGATCTCGTCCGCGGTAATGGCTTCTATCCCCTGCGAACCGATCAAGACCGCTTCGTCGCCGACCGAGATCTTATCGTCGCCGACGTTGACCAGCGTCATGTCCATGGTTATATGGCCGACTACCGGATATCTTTTCCCGTTAATTAAAACTTTACCCCGGTTCGATAAGCGGCGGGAATAGCCGTCAGCGTATCCGACCGGCAAAGTCGCGATCGAAGTTTCTTTTTTAGTCTCATAAATCCCGCCGTAAGAGATCAGAGTGCCCGCGGGGACCCTTTTTAGATAAACCACCCGGCTTTTAAACGAAAGCGCCGGCTTCAGGTCGATCGTGCGGTTTGAATTGCCCTGCGGGTAGATGCCGTAAAGCATAAGTCCCACCCTTACCATATCAAGGTGCGTATCGGGATGAAAAAGCGTCGCCGCCGAATTGGCGGCATGCTTGATCGGGATATTTTCAAATTTGGGAAATAACGATCTGAATTTTTCAAACTGCTCTTTTGTATATGAATCATTATGCTCTTCGGCTTTGGCAAAATGAGTAAAAACCCCTTCGATCGTAAGCGCCGGCAAAGATGATATCTTCGCGATCAGGGCGGACGCTTCAGAAGGCATGACCCCCACTCTCCCCATCCCCGTGTCCACTTTAATATGAAGACGGGCGGTCTTTTTTCTTTTTACCGCTTCATCGGACAGCGCTTTTGCCTCCGAAAAAGAATAAATTGTTTGCGTCAGCTGATGCTGGACCACTTCATCCATAACTGATGTTGGTGATTCGGTCAATATCAAAATCGGGCTGACCATGCCAGCTTCTCTCAATTCCAAGGCTTCTCTTAAATTGGCGACCGCCAAATAATCGGCGCCCGCTTCGATCGCCGCGCGCGAAACCGCTACCGCTCCGTGGCCATAGGCATTTGCCTTGGTAACCGCCATGAAGCGAGTCCCCGCTTTAAGCAGTTTCCTGATCTCCGCAATATTATGTTTTACAGCTTCAAGGCTGATTTCTGCGTAAGTGTTCATCTTTTAATTTCTCCATATATTCATCCGGAAGCGTAACATCGCCAAGCTTTGCTTCGCGCCCGGCATCGTTGCCGTGAAAATCCGAACCGCCAGTTATAAGCAAGCCGAATTTCTTTGCCAGCGTTTTATAATGTTTTATCCGCTGGTCATCATAGCCCGGATAAAACGCCTCTAAGCCTCTCAACCCATCCGCCGTTAAAGCTGGGATTATTTCATCGCAATTTGAGATCGCCGGATGGGCAAATACCGGAATGCCGGAAACACCGGCAATAAGCTTTACCGCTTCCGCCGGTGAAAGTTTATAGTGCCCGACAAACGCCGGCCCGCGAAAATCAAGGTAACGGTTAAAAGCTTCTTTAAATCCTGAAACATATCCTTTTGCGATCAGCGCTCTCGCCACGTGCGGACGGCCCGGCACTTTTTTCCCCGATATTTTAAAAACATCATCGGGGTCAAGCTTAACGCCCAGTTTATTAAGCTTTTCGCAAATTTTATATATCCTGGCCACCCGGTCGTCCTGGATCTTTTTTAAAACCGATAAAAGATCATTGCTTTTATAGTCTATAAAATATCCCAGGATGTGCACTTCCGCCCTGGGAATTTCGCAAGTAAACTCTATCCCCGGAACGACTTCCACGCCAACCTCCGCCCCTCTCTTTTG
>JBAZPF010000081.1:0-5608 GCA_041648295.1 Candidatus Margulisiibacteriota bacterium
GCCGCGGACGTTCTCAAGTATGCGGGTATAGATCTCGCCGCCGGCAAAACGGGATAGTTTTATTTTCCCCGCGTCGAGTCCAAGGTTCTTAACGATCTTTTCACCGAGTTCGGGATGCGAGGTTCCGTAGAATACGCGCAGATCAGAGTTAGCCATATTTCCCCCTTAGGAAAACATTATATCAGCCGCCACCCTTCCCCGCAACCTCGTGAACAATCTCTTTTAACTTCTTGAGCCTTGCCTGCTTGACGTCTTCAGGCAGATGGCCAGGCATTTTGGCGGCGGCGGTTTGGGGACGCAGGGAATAGGCCGCCATGTTTACGGCGTTAAACTTGAATTCCCTCACCCTTTCGAGCGTATTGTTAAATTGCTCTTCCGTCTCGCCTGGAAAACCGACAATGATATCGGTCGTGATGGTCGCTTCGGGCATGAGCTCTTTTATTTTTTTAACCCTTCCGCGGAAATAATCGATCGTGTATCCCCTGTTCATTTTCTTTAGTATCTCATCATCGCCCGCCTGGAGTGGAAGGTGAAAGTCTTTGACCACATGAGGGCAATCTTTTACGGTTTGGATCAATTTATCTGTCATATCTCTGGGATGAGAGGTTAGGAAACGAATGATTAATGATTGCTCGGATCCTGAGACTAAACGTCTCGGCTCCTCGCAATTGGAACCGCGGCGTTTAGCCGCAGGTTCAATTGCTTTCAATAATTCCTCTAATCCATACTTATATGAATTTACATTCTGACCGAGAAGAGTAATGTCATTCACTCCAGAATCAACCATTTCTTTGATCTCTGCTAAAACCTCGTCAATCGGTCGTGATGTTTCGCGCCCACGGACATAAGGAACAACGCAATACGAACAGAAATTATCACAACCGTGCATTATAGTTACATATTTTGAACATTTACGCGTTACGCATGACGCATTACGCGTTACGAGCATCCTCTTTAACAGAAATTCTTGTAATAAATCGATCTCGTTCGGCCCAAATGTCAGGTCGAGAAATGGAAATCTAGCTTTAAGGTCAACATGATCCTGGGCCGCCATACAGCCGCAGACGCCGATGATCAGATCCGGATTAAATCTTTTAAACTTGCTTAAAGCGCCGATAAAGCCAAGCGCTTTATTCTCCGCGTGTTCGCGCACGACGCAGGTATTGATCAAGATAATTGAGCATTTTTTTAGATTTGCTTTCATCTGCGGCCAGCGCGACCGGCCGTTCTCCATCGGCTCAAAGCCAAACGATTCAAGAACTTCCGCGATCTTGCCGGAATCGTTCTCGTTCATCTGGCAACCGTAGGTTTTTATAAAGTAGGTTTTAGGCACAAATCAATTATAGCATTAACCGCTCATTGCTTTTTCTCCGTATAAAGAATAATATAATAACATCATGGTTTCAGAGCAGAAATTCCCTTTTGGTAAAAATGACGAGGTTTTGATTGCCCATAAGCAACTGGGCAAACCCGCGCTCCGTGATCCGGTCATTATTTCGCGCTTATTTAAGCGCATCACCAATAAAACCCTGAAAAATATCTGCCCAGACAAGCGCCTGGTAATTACCCGCCCCTTCCGCCCCGCCAGTGAAACCCACACCGGCAATATCATCAACCGCGTCCTGGCGCTAAATGAATCCGAGGTCAAAGCTTTGCTCAAGCAAACGCTTATGGATTTTGCCCACCGCCATAAGGATATCCAATCCATCCTGATGAGGAATTACCAGAGGATCATTGGATACATCAAGGATTCGGCCTCCCTGTCAGAGGAAAGAAAGCTTTTGATCGGCTCTTGTTTTACGATGGAGTATTCCATCGAATCGGCCGCTCTTTTTAATCCTTCGATCGTCATCTATCCCAAGCAGAACCAGGTCAAGAAGGGACAGACCCGCGTGATCTTTAGCTTCCGCGCGACCGGCGAAGGGCATATTTCCTCGATCGTTTTTCGCAGCGCCCTGATCGACAAGGACAATTCAATTTTTCTGGAACCGGTCACCTCTTTTTTAGGCACGCCCGAGGTCGTCTTGAATGCGACTTACAACCGGGAGCTTTTTAAGGCCAAATTGGAGGAGATGGGACAGTTAAGCGAAGCGGCCAAGGCGATCTACCAACATTTACCGGCCAGTTTCACACCGGACGAAATGGGCCAGGCGATCACCTCCGTCCGCGACAGCAACGCCTTTACTTCCGCCGACCTGGATGACACATTCGTCCACATCAAGTGGCTGGCGGAATCTAATTATGAGGTCTTTTTCCCGCACGGACAGTTGATCTCGGAGCGGGTCATTTTTCCTCTGTCGCAAAACGAAAGCAACGGAGTGGAAGACGCGCGTTTTGTCCGTTTTATCGATGACGACGGCAGCGTGACCTACTACGCGACCTATACCGCTTATAACGGCCGGGAAATACTGCCGCAATTGATCGAAACCAAAGATTTCCACCATTTCAAGATCTCGACCCTCAACGGTCCCATGGCGCGTAATAAAGGGATGGCCCTTTTCCCGCGCAGGATCAACGGGCAGTATGCCATGATCACGCGAACCGACGGGGAAAGTCTTTATTTAAGCTATTCCAATAACATCCATTTCTGGTTTGATGGGGTTAAGATCGAAGCGCCGGAAAAAAGCTGGGAACTTGTGCAGATAGGAAATTGCGGGTCGCCGCTCGAAACCAAAAAAGGTTGGATCCTACTGACGCACGGCGTAGGGCCAATGCGCAAATACTGCATTGGCGTTGTGCTTTTAGACCTGAAAGATCCCACTAAAATAATTGGACGGCTAGAAGAACCTCTCTTAGCCCCAAGGGAAGAAGAACGCGAAGGCTATGTTCCGAATGTGGTCTATAGCTGCGGCTCCATCATACTCAACGGCGAATTGATCATCCCTTACGCCATTTCCGACTCGGAGTCGCATGTGGCCAGCATACCGGTGGACGAACTGCTCGAGAAGCTTTTAAAGCGGGGCTAAGCCGCGCTTTCTATCTCATACTCTTCGATCACGGCCAAAAGCGCCATCAGAAAAGAAACGGTGCTTTCGCCCCCCTGGTTCAAACTGACCCCCTCCGGCAGCAGGCCGTCGGCGCAGCCTTTGGTCTCGTGATCGTACAAAGACATCCCCATGTCGTTTTCGCCGAGAAACCAGCCGAACGCCCACCGCATCTTTTTTAGATATTCTTTTTCCCTGGTAACCCGGTAAGCCGACTGATAAGCCAAGACCATGGCCGCGGCGTCGATGGGCTGCTGGTCATACTGCGCTCTTTGACCTCCCCTTTTATACCAGCCGCGGCTTCCAACAAGCGAGAGGCGGCCGTTATTGCTGGTAACTTTTTCTAAAAAGCCCAGCGTCTCTTTGGCAACCTGCAAATATTTCTCCTCACGGAGGATAGAATAGGTTTGAAACAGCGCCATCGGCATGATCCCGTTATCGTAACAGATGATATCTTCAAACCAGCGCCAATCATCATCCGCCTTTTCTTTATATAAAGCCAGAAGATAGTCGGCGCATTCGCGCAGCAAGGCAGTAACACTCTCATCCCCCTGGTAGCAGCGCAGATAGGATACCAAACCCAACATGGCCAGGGCTTTTCCGCGCAGGTTCAAGCCGCGCACGTGGGGCAACGCTTTCTTAAAACACTCATAAGCCAGGGAACGATAGGCGTTGCGCGGCGGCCGCCAGATAATGTAACCGAGCGCCCAGAGCGCCCGGCCGCACGCGTCGTCCGATCCGGTCTCATCCAGAAAGTGGCGCTGGTAGTCAATAAAATTCCGAAAACGCCCGTCGGGAGTTTGCATAAAATGGGTAAAGCTAAAATAGGTGGAGATCAATTCCTTGGCATCGTCGCTCTGCAAAAGGAAAAACGCCCAGGCGCATAACATCAGCGCGCGGGAGTTATCGTCCAGGCAATAACCGGTATGCCGGTCGGGGACAATATACTTGGCGTGCTGGATCAGTCCGGTGTCATCGGTCAAGCGCTTCAAGTGCATAAGATCGAATGTAGGTTCGCGCAAAAGCAGGGCGGGAGTTTTTAGCGTTAAAGATCTTTTGGCCGCGGTGGCCGCGGTTTGCTTGAATATTCCCAGATACTTTTCCGCCACTTTTTCCCAGCGCATCTGCCGCCCGAATTTATAGGTTTTATCGCGCAGAGACTTTAGCTCCGCTTTGTTCGACAAAAGGTCGCGCAGAGTCGCGGCCAGCGCTTCGGAGTCCGCAAAGTTTATCAATCGTCCCCGGCCGTCGGCGAGCATTTCTTTGGCATACCAGTAAGGGGTGGAGATTATAGCATTGCCCGCCCCGATCGCGTAAGACAGGGTTCCGCTGACGATCTGCGCCTCATTTAAATACGGGGTTATATAGATGTCCGCCGCCATCAGCCAGGCATAAAGCTCTTCCAGGTTAACAAAGCGGTCATCAAAGATCACATGTTCCTGCAGTCCCAGCTCATCGACCAGCGCGATCAGGCTGGACCGGTATTTTTCCCCATATTCCTTTAAGACATTGGGATGGGTTTTCCCCAGAACGATATAGATCAACTTGGGAAATTCCCGGACCAGTTTGGGGAGAGCTTTAATGACCGTCTCGATCCCTTTGTTCGGGCTAAGCAAACCAAAGGTTAACAGTGTCTGGTTCCCTTCCACCTGGAAACGCTTTTTGTAGTGGCCGTTATCAAGCGAGGTGAAATCGGGCGTGCCGTGATAGAGCATCTTGATCTTCCCGGCCGGTATGGCATAGACTTCCTGTAATAAAGTTACGGCCAGATTACTCATCACTATCATCTGACTGGCCCGCTGGGCCATCTCCTGGATGATTTTTTTCTGATTGGGGGTTGGGTTTTTAAGCACCGTGTGCAGTACCACCACCACCGGCACGCTAAGGCTGGAGATAAGGGAAAGAATATAAATGCCGTCCCAGCCGCCATAGATCCCGTATTCATGTTGGACGCAGACTACGTCGGCATTGCTGGCATTGATAAAATTGGCCGCTTCATAATAATCGCCCTGCTGGTTCTTTTGCAGGGTGAATTCCACCCGGCGCGGATAAGCATACCCCTGGCCTGTGTCGTTGACGGCAAGCGCAAAGACGTTTGCCCTGCGCCCCAGCTGTTTGGCAGTCGCCTCGCAAAGATCGGTCGTAAAAGTGGCGATCCCACAAATGCGCGGGGAATAATTACCGACAAAAGCGATATTAAGCTCCGGCTTTAACATATTACTCTAACTCTAACCGATATCATTGAGGGATGCAACCGGAAGGCAGGTTTAAGCAGGAAAAAAGAAACGGGGACCAACCCGTTTAAGGATCAGGTCCCCGCTTTTGTTACAGATTTAACAGCTGACTGACAGATAAACTGATACCCTTGGAAGTGATGGTGTTCGAGCGGACAACATTGTATCCGATCTCGAAACCGGTCTTCCCTAACCCGAATCCAAGGCGGAAGTCCGTGCTGAGGCCAAAGTAGATATCGCCGCCGATCTTGCCGCTGGTCAGGCCGTTGCCGTAGACAACGTAATTCAATCCGCCGGTAAGATAACTATCTTGAACACCCAGCCACTGCGGCAAGTAAAGGATGCCGCCAGCGTAGATTGGGATAGCCTTTATTCCTCCTGCGCCATAGA
>JBAZPF010000082.1:0-5550 GCA_041648295.1 Candidatus Margulisiibacteriota bacterium
AAGGATGATTATGGGAATGCGATCACGCTTGACGGCAGCGGAAATATATTTGTGACCGGCAGCATCAATAACGGCACGAATAGTGATATCGCTGTCTGGAAATATGATACTAACGGATCGCCGGTCTTTTCTTTCGGTGTGAACGGTCGGGCGATATATCCGACCGGAGACCCGAGCTTCGGCAATGCGATCAAGATAACCGCAGATGGTATTTATGTGGCCGGGAACACCGGGGCCTGGGGAAGCACCAGAGGGATAATAGTCAGATTTGATCAAACCGGAAATGCGGATGCATCGTTTGGTACCGGAGGCAGTGCGTTGACGTCGTTTGGCGATAGTGACATTAACGCGATGGACATAGACTCCAGTGGACGCATCGTGGCGGCAGGGAGAAGCGGCAGTGATATGTCGCTTTGGCGGTTTAACTCCGGCGGCATCACGGATACCACTTTCGGCAGCGGCGGAAAGCAGATCTATGCTAACGGAACATTCTATGATCTGCTCTTTGATTCAGTCGGGAGGATTCTGGCGGGGGGCGGCAATTCGGTAGGTTTTTCCGACCAGAGATTTGTGGTGGCGCGTTATAATCAGAACGGTAGTCTGGATACAACTTTTGGAACAAACGGACTGGCGATACTTGATAATGGAAAGATAGGTTACGCCAACGGAATGGCGTTTGATTCATACGGCCGCCTGCTTCTGATCGGCAATACTTTTTACAGTGTTGAGGGCATGATGATCTGCCGGTTTAAATAAGGATCAGATCAGTTCCTTCTTTTCTTCCTCTTCTTTTCTGGGGACTTCGTGGATAAGCGATTTATCTTCTATGTGGTCGACGAACATTTTACCGTCAAGATGATCGATCTCATGCTGGATGACCGTGGCCAGAAATCCTTCCGCCTCGATCGTCATTTTTTCGCCGTTCTTGTCCAATCCCTCAACCGTTACCTTTGACGGCCTTTTTACCGGACCGGCGATCCCGAGCAACGAAAGACAGCCTTCATCAAAGATCTGCGTCTCCTTGTTTTTTTTCTTTATTTTGGGATTAACTATGCCGAAGGCGCCTTCGCCGATATCGACTACGATCACTCTGATGTTTTCACCGACCTGCGGGGCGGCCAGGCCGACTCCGGGAGCGGCATGCATTGTTTCGATCATATCTTTGATAAGTTTTTTAATCTTTGCGTCAACCTTCTTGACCGCGAATGATTTTTTTCGCAATATCGGGTTTGGATAGGGAAATATCTTTAATATCATTAAAATAATTATAACATATGAAATTATTCAAATCCGTTCCCGATAATTAATCGGCGAGAAATTAATATTTCAAAGGAGCAATTTTAATGTCAAATGTTAGAAGCGTGATCCAGAAATTTAGCAGGTATGGCGATAATAGATTGCGTATAAAGGATGGAGGGCTTGGAAATTCATTAGTAAGGTATGGCGCGATATCCGCGGTTTTTGCCGGCGCGGTGCAGGCGGTGGCCATGTTGGCCAACGAGTCTCCGATCCTGGGATTGATCGCGTTTTCCGTCGTTTTTTCCGGCGGCCTGGGCATAAAAGGGATGCGCTCTATGGGCAGGAGAGCCGATGCGCAAAAAGCGATCATGGAATTTGACGGCGACGCGAATGAAAAAATAGAATTGTCTTCATTTCTTGATCAAACGCGAAAAGCCGACCCTGCCGGATATTTTAATGTGATCGTCGGGCCGGTATTTAAAATTGTAAGCGGAATCACCAAAGAGGCAAGGCAGGCCGCCAGGGAAGAGGAGAAAAAAGAAAAAGATAAATTTGACAAAGAGATAATGGATAAGGCATTTTCTTATATAATGACGCGATTTTTCCTGCAGGAAGAATTTAATAGCGAAGAAACGAAAAAAACAAGGAGTTTGTTTAATAATGAAGAGTTTTATGACAGCGCGCAAAAAATTAATGACAGAAGCGTATTTCTTATGTTCGCCCGAATTTCTATTGGATATATGGATAAAATGGGTGAAGACGGACTAAAGCAAATAAAATTATTTGAATATTATATGGGAGAGGGAAAAGATCCGAAGCGGGGATTTGAAGCATTAGCGGAAGCGGCCCGGAAATTGACGGAAAGAAGAGCAATATCAAAGGAAGACTGCCAGGCTATTATTGATAAGATCATGTCGCTGACCGGAAAAGATCATCAAATACCGGGAATAAATTCTACAGCAAATTGATCGGATCGATATCGATGGTGATCCTTATGTCGCGCGGATAATTTGCGGACCTTAAATGATCGAAAAGTTTTTTTCTTGCCGGGTCGAGATCTTCCGCTTTGACCAGCACCTGATACCGGTATTGGCCGCGCAGTTTGGAGATCGGCGCTTTTGCCGGTCCCAGCACGAAATGTTTTCCTCCTTTTTCTTCAAGGAACCTGGCGATCCCTTTTGCCAAACTTTCCGAAAGCCCGAGTATTGTTGATTCATTCCTTCCAGAAAAGACGATATTAATCAGCCGGCTGAACGGAGGATAAAAAAGAGTTCTGCGATATTCCAATTCTTCCTTATAAAAGCCATCGTAATCGTGGGTTTTGGCATATTTTAAAGCATAGTGATCGGGATTCATCGTTTGGACAATGACTTTACCGGGAAGGTTATGTCGCCCGGCGCGGCCGGCCACCTGGGTGATCTGCTGGAAAGTCCTTTCCGCCGAACGGAAATCGGGAAGGTTAAGCGTGGTATCGGCGGAAACTACCCCGACCAATGTTACGCTTGCCACATCCAGTCCTTTGGTCACCATTTGCGTGCCGATCAGGACATTGGCGTCCCCTTCGGCAAACGCCGCGAATATTTTTTCGTGCGATCCCTTCTTAATTACCGAATCCCTGTCGTAACGGATGATCTTTGCGTCCCGGTAAACATCCGCGACCTCTTTTTCTATCCTTTGCGTGCCCATGCCGAAAAATCCCATAGAAGTGTTGTGGCATTTGGGGCAGATGATGTTGGCTTCCGTTTCATAATCGCAGTGCCCGCACCGCAGTTTTTTGTCGTCCGAATGGTAGACCAAAGAAACGGAGCATTTTGGGCATTCAACCACATATCCGCAATCCTTGCAGATCGAAAAGGTAAAAAAACCTCGCCGGTTCAAGAACAGGATCACTTTTTCTCCTCTTGATAAGGTGTTGGTTATTTCTTTTCTTAACACGTCCGACAGCATTCTGTCTTTTTCATTCCGCATATCAACGATCTCGACCGGGGGGAGGGGGCGCTTTTCGATCCTCTCCGGCAGAACAGCAAACTTATATATCCCATTTTGCGCTTTATAAAAAGTTTCGATTGTTGGCGTGGCCGATCCCAGAACCAGGGTCACGCCCAGCTGTTCGGCAACCTCTCTGGCATGGTAGCGGGGATTTTTGTCCTGCTTATAAGATGTTTCATATTCTTCGTCTATTATTACGATGCCAAGATTACGGAGAGGCGCAAAAACAGCGGAACGGGCGCCAAGAACAATATTCGCTTGCCCATTGACGATTCTCATCCACTCCGCTTCCCTTTGTTTAATGGTCATATCGCTATGCAGTATCGCAATATGGTCTTGGAATCGCGAACGAAAGCGGCTGATAAGCTGGGGCGTAAGGCTGATCTCCGGAACCAGAACGATTGCGCTAAGAGCTTTCTCCAGCGCGTGCGCAATCGCCCGCATGTAAACTTCAGTTTTTCCCGAGCCGGTTATACCGTAGAGAAGAATGGTTTCTTTTAGATCTTTATCGATCGAATTGTTTATTTGATTGACTGCATTTTGTTGGGCTTCCGTGAGTTTGAAGTTGGAAGTTGGGTGTTGGGTTAGGATGCCGGTTTGGAGGATGGAAGTTGGGCTTTGGTTCTCACTTCCGAATTCCGTCTTCGATACCGGCTTCCTTGCCCTGACCCTGGTTTCCGACATCCTCGATCCCGGGGGCATGACGGCCCGCAGGGCGGAAATAAAAAAACAGCCGTAATATTCGGACATCCATTTGGCGAGTTTGAGGGATTCCTCGTGGAAGAGGGGAACGTCCGCTTTGATCGCCTCTATATCTTTTATAAGATTTACGGGAATATCCGGCTTTTCGACAAAACCGACAACATAGCCGACTGTCGATCGATTACCAAAAGGTATAGACACCTGGTGCCCGATCTTTATTTTATCTGTCAACCCGGCAGGGATGCTGTAATGATAGATCCGGTCAAGTTGGGGCGTTACTTTTGAGAGAACGACTTCGGCATACATGACTCTAGTATATCAGAATATATTTTGATTCAAACCGTAAGCTTTATCTCATGAGGAATAACATCAAACCCGTTAGCTTGTTTAACTTTTTCCGCGAGGTTTGGGGCCTGAAGATCGAGAATATTATTGTCGGACAGGACGACTCTCCCTTTTACATTCGATATCACCGCTCCGCGATCAAGATGGTAATTTACATTATATAGGTCTTTTGCCGTTCCGCCGAAGGAAAATTCTGTCATTTAAGAGCCCTCCATAAATTACATCGGCGCGGAAAACAAAAAACTTGTATCGGGTGAAATTATTTAAGGATATGGAAGATAGAATAATGTCCGGATCGAACAGAAAGGAGAAAATAATGTCAATGATTATAACTGCCCGAAGATTATTTGCCTCATTAATGGTTGTGGGGGCATTAAGCGGATGCACAAGGACGATCCCGCTTGAGAAAACATCCCCGCAGGCCGAAACCCTAACGGGTATTCTGGACAGGGCAAAAGATAGATACGGGTGTTTTGGTTACGGGATATCAAAAGTGAGCGAGGATCTCGCATCTTCCGCAGCTAGGCTTGATTACATCGGAAAATGCGGTTCCGGAATAGCTTCGATCTGTGAGATCCACCCGGTAACTTTGGTAGAAACGGTCGCGATCGCCTGTAGTTCCGGCCAAGCTCAAGAATAGCTAGTGCCCGCCGCAGGTGGAACAGCCGCCGGTCGCGCAAGAGGTGCATCCGCTTCCGTGGGAATGGCCGCCGGAAGAATTTGAGGTCCCGAAAATATTAAATACCCTTGAGGTCCGATCCGATCCGCAGGAACTGCATTTAATAGCTGGTTTTTCATTCATCCCGTGCATCACTTCGAACTTGGTTCCGCATTTATCGCACTTATAATCGTAGAATGGCATCAAGTATCCTGTTGGCGGCAACTTTTTTGGGGAGTTCCGGGAGGTTTTCGGCCGATCCTTTCCGGTCGATAAGCATTATTTTGGAATTGTCAGCATCAAAAGCGGAAGCGTCATTAGCCACGATCAAGTCGAGGTTCTTTCTTTTAAGCTTTTCATGCGCATTTTCGAAAAGATTTTCTGTTTCCGCGGCAAACCCGACCAGTTTTGATCCGTTCTTCAAATTGCCCAGGTCTTTTAAGATGTCGATAGTATTGGCAAGATCAATGCTTAATCCGTCGCGGTCCTTTTTTAGCTTTTGCCAAAAAGTGATCCTGGGCCTAAAATCGGACACGGCCGCGGCCATAACGATCACATCCTGATCGTGCCGGTGCTTCATTACCTCTTCATACATATCCTGCGCGCTTACTACATTT
>JBAZPF010000083.1:0-5531 GCA_041648295.1 Candidatus Margulisiibacteriota bacterium
TTATCAATTCCTTTGCTTTATCGCTTATTTCTGCGGCAAATAGATCAACCTGCGCTATATCGGCAATAAGGATTTGCAACGGCTTATCTAACGAGCGATTCTTTATCTCAAAAAGTTTCCTGATCGCGTTTTCGTTTGAAGCCAGAACGCCGATCCCGTAAACGGTTTCAGTAGGAAAAATGACCACGCCGCCGGATTTGAGTAATTTAACGGCTTCTTTTATTGACTGGGAATTAATTTTTAACTTTTGCATATTTATATTTTAGCATGGAGAAATCTGTCTATCCCTGACAGCTCTTTCTTTATTTCAACCAGATCAAAATATTTTTTAGCTTCACTCTCGATCTCTTTAGCTTGTCCCATGCCAAATTCGATCAAGAGATGGCCCGGACGGTTTAGATGTTTCGGAGCATTTCTAATTATTTCTATTATATACTTGAGCCCGTCAGGTCCGCCATCAAGCGCCGAATGCGGTTCCCAGTCGCGGACATCGGGCATGAGGTCTTTTAGATCGCCGGTAGGAATATAGGGAGGATTGGAGATGATAATATCCGCTTTTTGATCGACCGCACCAAAAAGATTTCCGACTATAAATTTACATTGTTTTTCAACTTTATGTAACTTAGCATTATGTTCTGCGACTTTAATTGCTTCAGGTGACGAATCCGTCCCGATAACAATTGCATTCAGCAGGCTTTTGGCCAGGCTGACCGCGATCGCGCCGCTTCCGGTGCCAATGTCGAGGATAAGGTAATGCGCAATACGTAAAGCGTAATGCGCAGCTAGTTCAACCAGTTCTTCGGTTTCTGGCCGAGGTATGAGTACGGAATGATCAACAAAAAAGTTCAGTCCCAGGAAAGGCTGATAACCGGTTATATACGCGAGCGGTTCATGTTTTAAGCGGCGTTTGACCAGAGAGCGGTAAACAGGGTTCTCTTCATCGAACAATTCCGGGTGGGAGACCAGATGCGCGCGGTCGATCTTTAACGCGTGGGACATCAATATCTCTTTTTCAAAGAGAGTGAGGGTCATTGACCTGCCTGCCGGCAGGCAGGTTTTCTAGTTTGGCAATGCGATCGGCGGTCTTTAACGCGTTGATTATAGCATCAAGGTCACCCTCCATAACTTCAGGCAATTGATAGACCGTAAACCCAATGCGATGGTCGGTTATCCTTCCCTGGGGGAAATTATAGGTCCTGATCTTTTCCGAACGGTCGCCGGTGCCTACCATGATGCGGCGGGCGGATTCTCTCTTGCTTCTTTCTTTCTCCAGCGCTATCTCATATAACTTAGCGCGGAGAAGTTTCATTGCCTTTGCCCGGTTCTGATGCTGGGATCGCTCTTCCTGGCAGGCAACCACTATGTTGGTCGGCAGGTGAGTGATCCTGATCGCGGAACTTACTTTATTAACGTTCTGTCCGCCCGGGCCTCCGGCCCGATAGGTGTCAACTCTTAGTTCTTTTTCGTCTATTTCGACGTCAACATCTTCAACTTCGGGCAGTGTTGCCACCGTCGCCGCCGATGTATGTATCCTTCCTCCGGCCTCCGTTTTAGGCACCCGCTGTACACGGTGGGTCCCGCCTTCGTACTTAAAAGTTCCGTAAGCCCCCTTGCCAATGATCGAAAAGATCGCTTCTTTATAGCCGCCTAAACCGGTAGGGCTAGAGTCCATCATTTCTACTTTAAAGCCCTTTTTCTCGGCATAGCGGATATACATCCTGATCAGTTCTCCGGCAAAGAGCGCCGCCTCTTCGCCGCCGGTCCCGGCCCGGATCTCAATGATCACGTTCTTGTCATCCATCGGGTCTTTGGGAAGAAGCAGGAACTCAAGCCTTTCCTTAAGCGCTTGTTTTTTTTCTTCGAGATTCTTGATCTCTGCCTGCGCCATTTCCTTAAGTTCAGGATCTGACAGCATGGCCTGGGCTTCTTTTATTCCCGAATTGACTTTTTTGTATTCGCGATACTGGAAAACGGTTTCTTCCATATCTTTCATTTCCTTGGAGAATTTCTGAAGGGATTCGCGGTCTTCGATGATCTCTTTCTTTTGGAGCAGTTGTTCCAGTTCTAAATAACGAGCCTCGATCCTATCAAGTTTTAGAGACAGCATTACTTTTTGGCGGTTTTTTTCTTGACTACTTTTTTCTTCTTGGCAATCGGCTTAACCTTAACACCGGCATACTTTTTCTTGAATTTGGACACGCGGCCTTCGGCATCAAGCAGCTTCTGCTTGCCGGTAAAGAGGGGATGGCAGGCCGAGCAAATGTCAACGCGTAAGTTCTCTTTGGTTGAACCGATATTGTACTGGGCCCCGCAGGCGCAGGTAGCCGTGGTTTTATAATATTTTGGGTGGATGTTCTCTTTCATGGTAGTGATATTTTACCAAAAAAGGGGCAGAGGCGCAAGTTATTTTTTTCGGCTCCCGTTCTTTCTGGTTGATTTTCCTTTTGTGGGATGCCTTTTACTGTCCCCGTTCCCGTTTCCGTTTTTTGGTGAGATCGGAGCTATACGAGGGTCGGGTTGCGTTTTAAACCTGATAAAGTCTCCATCCTCTAAGGGCTTGTTAGGGCTGGCCTGAAGAGATAGCCCATTCCAAATTTTACCAATGCTTATGCTCTCCAGTCGTGCGTTATTTCCATTATTAACTACTTTAAAAGCATCGGTCGGTTTCGCTCCCTGTTTTAAATGAACCGGCTGGACGCTGTCTGCAGGCCCTTCTGCAAATACATATAATTCATTTTTCAGCCATTTATATACAGCCCCCACATCATGTTCAAGGTCGCCGATCATCACCTGCGAACATTCCTGAAGTGACCGCATATCGGCATCAAATTCTTTCTGGGCCTGTTTGTCGCTATGTTTTGTCAACAGCTTTTTAAGGTTATACATCCAGTGGGCAAAACAGCCAAATTCAAGCTGGTGCATGTCTTTTTCGCTCACAAATTGCAGTTCCAGTGAATTTTTATCTTTTAAAATTACTCCCACATGAACGACTTTAACATTTATTTCCACATTGCCAACTTTAAATTTTTTGGTTTTCTCTTCCGTTTGTTGATTTGCATAATTAAATTTGCTAAAAATGCCTGAGATATCCTTTTCGGAATTCCCACTCAAGGCAAATTCAACCATTTCCAGCGCTTGCCCCAGGGTTATCCTGTCTTTGGTAACAACTCTTCCGGCATATTTATCTTCCAAATAAAGCACGCCAGGGATGGTCTGGTCATCAGAAGAATAATCTTCGCTTTTAAATTTACTCTTGATATAGGCGCTCCAGGGTCTTTTTAAATTTGTTTTTACGTAACAAATCTCATATTTGAAAGTAAAATTGCCTGCGCTTGCTTGCAGCTCTTCTAGTAGCCTCTTTATCTGATCAAGATCTACTTTTGCTTCCCTTCGGCTTTTCTTGGCCAGCGAACCTATTATTTCTCTCTCGTATTTATAATACAATTTTCCCTGATAAAGGCGAAAAGCCTGGTCCCTTAGCTGTTCCGCAAGATCGATCATCCCAAATCTTTCCGCAAGCGGAGCGTATATATGGTCGATCGCGATCGCGGAAATATCATTATGATCGCTATCTTTTTGGGGAGCAATAAGAGAAGAAAGCTTATGGGTCAGCAGGATCAACAGCGCTTTCCAGTTGCCGCGCGATATCTTTATCAAGGCGTGCATAAAAACAATAAGGTCGGCAAGTCTTTGTTTTTTACCGGACGGGCGATAGAGGACGGCATTCATTTCTTGAAAGCGGGTTACAGTATCGACGATATTGTTGATTATTAGCTTAAAACTCTCTCGTTCAGCCTTGCTTAATCCCTTCTGGTTTTCAATATTTCTTAATGCCTCTCTGGCAATATCGTAAGGATGATTAGCGCTATGTAATAATATTGCCGATGCGGTGATATATCCGCACCCGACTTCTGATGCAATTTTAAGCATAAACGAATAGTGCCTCATTCTTCTTGTTGAAATGGAATTGGACGTTAATACTATTTTTTCTATTTCTTCAAACAATTTTTGTTCAAGCGCAAAAAGCGGATAGGCTTTGTAATGGGGATAGTTATTGATATTGGAGATCGCGCTATCTCTCTCGAATCTATAAATATCTCTGGCATGATCGGGATGATCAAATAATTCCTCTGAAACATAGTAAGGTCTCCCCCCTTTGTCTTTTGCAAAATTGACCGTTCCTTCCTGCAGCCTTTCATGAAGGCCCGTGACAACTTCTCCTTCTGTCGTGATATCCGAGTCAATCGGCACATAATTAAGTGTAGATTTTTCAGCGCCAACAGGTTTGCCAATAACCACTGCGCAATGCCGTACATTTTGGCTAAAATCGTCCAAAGTGGTTATTTGAGGTAGAGGCGTAATTCCAGGCAGAGGCGCAGTTCCAGACGGAATGCTTGGAGTAACGTGTTTAGCTTTTCTTACTCCGAGCGGGCTGGTCGCTAAAACCGGTTGGCTTGATGTTATACTCATACATGTATTTATCTTAAAATAAAAGGAAAAATTTCAGGTGTTTTTCCCAAGTCCAGAGCGGGAAAGCGAATAGCTACTTATAACACTCGCAATATATCTAAATAGGCCAGCAGGCGGTTTTTAAACTGTTCTCTTTTGAATGGGAAAGAGATGATAAAAAACGGCAGATAGATAATTATTCCAGCGAATAAAAGGACCTTATAGAGGTAATAGGGGGCAACTCCGTAATGTTTCCTGACAAAATATAGCCCGCCTTTAAATCCTTCCACAAAGATCCGCCGATTAAAGGCGCCCTTGTTGCTATATCCACCGTAGTGGATCACTTCTGCCTGCGGCAGATAATAGACCTTATAGCCGGCTTTTCTGATGCTCATACACCAGTCCAGGTCATCATTATAAAAGAAGAGATTTTCGTCCATTAAGCCCACTTTTTCGATCACTTCTTTTTTTACCATGAGGCAGGCACCGACCACAAAGTCCACTTCAACCGGGAGGGCAGATATCCAGAACCTTTTGCCGAGGATGCTGCCTTGATGCTGTATCGTTCCATCAATATTTAAAAGCTTTGGGCCGCAGGCGCCGGCTTTAAGATTGTTGTCCATAAACTCGATCATGCGGTCAAATGCGCCTTCTTTTACGATCGTGTCATTGTTAAGTAGAAGCGAGTATCTGCCATTTGCTATTTTTAATCCCTGGTTATTGGCTTTGGCAAAGCCCAGATTTTTATTATTCTCGATAAGTTTTACCTGCGGGAATAGTTCTTTTATCATTGATTGGGAACCGTCGATTGAGCCGTTATCGACAACCATTATTTCAAACTTATATTTCTTGGTTGTTTTATAAACGGAGTCAAGACATTCTTTAAGAATTTTGCTGTTATTGAGATTTACGATTATTATCGACAAATCGGTCATATTTTGTTAAAATTATAACACGGGAGGGCTAAAATGGCTAAAAAGATACTGGTGATACACGGCCCCAATCTCGATCTTCTGGGTCAAAGGGAGATCGACGTCTACGGCAAACTTACTCTTGATGAGATAAACTCCTCGCTTTCAAAG
>JBAZPF010000084.1:0-5505 GCA_041648295.1 Candidatus Margulisiibacteriota bacterium
CGTTTCGGCTTATCTTCCATACCAGGATAATATCATTATTAGGATTAACGGCAAGGGATAAACCCTTGCCCTACATTAAAATAATTAAATTTTCCCTAGAGCGTGATCTCGTAAAAGAACGCCTTATCCGTACCCTTGATATTAAAACTGTTCCCTGAAACAGGGATTTCTTTCAATTCTTTGCCGTTTATATCCAGCGCGCGGACCAGGGTCGGCGTCCGGTTCATGGTAATGGTCGCGTCCACCCCCTCAACCAGGATCGGAGCGGTCCCAACATCTTTCAACTGGGTCTTGCTCTCGTTATACTTCTGCCCTTTGTTTTCTATTCTCGCGGAAGCGGTCAGAAGGACATAGCCGGCTTCGGAGATCTTTTTCCCATCGATTGAAGAAAGGGACAACGAACAAAAATTGGTCCTTGAAGTAAACTTCACATCATTAAGCTGTACCGCCCGCCCTTTAAGAAAACCGAGAGCGGCCTGAGTCTTGTCGGTATTGATCGTAAAGACACCTTTGCCGTAGTTCCAGGCAAGTTCGCCGGTATCGCTTTTAATCGTCTTTTGATTTTTATCAATGAAATTGGATGTAAAATAATCGATCGACGGAGTGTCATTATTTTCCCCAAAACTTATTTGCGTTTTAGTGACCAGAGGCAAAAACGGCTCTCCGGCTATCGGCTCATCTTCATTTATCGGGCCGTAAAGGTCTTTTTCTCCAAGAACCTGTTCATATAAGTTTTTTGCTCCTGAAACATCGCCGCGATAAAAAAGCGCCGCCGCCGCCGGCCACTGGCTAAACACATTGGGCCAGGCGGAAATGTCAAAATTATCCTCCATTGGAGCCGCCCATCCGGAGTGGTTAAAGGAAAACTGGAGCACGCCGTCCCAATCCTGCAAGTTGGCGTAGGCGGCCATCATCAGAGGGCCCTCCACCCGGTACTCGTCAGGAAAGCAGTTGTTCCATTCTGACACTACAAAAGGTTTATTGGCGACCTTGTAAAACGCAAAATTATTAGGCAGGCCGTCGGCCGGATTTTTTACCATCGGCTGGTTTTCAAACACCACCTGGACGCCGTATCCAAACTGCGGATGATCAAAATAACGATGCCTGTCTATGTAATCAAGCGAGGCATTGCTCTTAACGTCCGGCGACACGTTCACCCAATGGTTTGAACCGGAAACCGGGACTTTGAGGCCTATGCTCTTTAAATATATTTCCATTTCTTTAAAATAATCGGCTTGTGTTTTCTCATAAAACTTAAGCGTGTCGGCCAGGCGGAAGGGTTCCCGCTTTTCCGTTCCGCTTCGCTGGTATCGGAGAGGGATATCCGCTCGTTTGACGCTGTATTTGGCCAGATCTTCGTCCATGGCAAGGTCGCTGCGACCGTATTTGTCCGTCCAGTTATTCCTTAAATTGTCAGTTGTGCCGTATTTTCCGGCAAGATATTCATTAAACAACCGATCAAGCTCATTCATATAATATGAGGACAGCCCGAACTGCGTGCCGATATAGAACAGCATTCCCTCATTGATCAACTTTGCCGAAACGATCGCGGGATCATCAACATATTTTAATCCGGTATACGGGTTAACATGCGTTAAAAGTTCACGGGCGTAAATTTTTTGCAGTTCGATAATCCTGGGATCAAAAAATCCGGATATCTTGGCGCCGCGCTCCACATTCTCATAATCGGCAATGTTGTCCCCCTTCTTGAACTCGCGGTCAACCAGAAGGTCCATAAAAATATATATGCCTTTTTGTTTTAATTGATAAACAAGGTAATCCATTTTATCAAGGGCTTCGGCAGACAGGTGCTGGGTATCATCAAAATTCTTGTCAAAGATGTTTGGATTAGCCCAGAACGCGTCAAGATGATGGAGGCGAACCAGGTTGCAGCCAAACTTGGCTAAACGGGACGCCATAACCTCCGCGTCTTTTTTGCCGGGAAAAGTGGAGGGCGAATAAATGTTGGTGCCCCAGAAACGGGCCCTGGTCCCGTCGGCAAAATAAAAATGCCCGTCCTTTACGGTCAAGAAACCATGTTTCCCGGCAGGAGGATCTAAAAGATAACTGACATCGACGGGAGTTCTGTTGAAATCATCTTCCTGCGGCTTAAATGCGTACCATTTGGAAGTATCGGTTTTTACCGAGCCGGGGATCTTTACTTTGCCGCCTTCAGCGGTATAGCCATAAAGCTTTAATCCGTCGAACCAAACCTGTCCGGTGCATTCCAAAAGGCCGGCAAAAAAGTCTACCCGCCGAGTGCCGTTCGGCACGTCAAAGCTCGCCGATACTTTTTTCCAGTCAAAAGCGCCGGAAAAAGCGTCAACGATCGGCCAGCCGCCGATCCTTTTGCCTTTGCCGTCCTTGAACTCAAGATTTATCCTCGCCAGCTGCCACGGCTTTACGCCGGGAATTATATCTTTCGCTTTCACAAAACCGCTGATGTTTATTTTTTTTACTTTCCGGCTGTCCAGGAAAACGGATTGCGAGGCGAATGACCAGATCGGTTTATCGTTTTTTATCCAGAGGGCGCCGTTGCCCTGTTTTACGTTCTCATAAACTATTCCCCACTCGTTCGATCCTCCAAACGCCCACCCTTCCCACATCTCAAAATCCCCATTAAATAAAAGATTATACGGGTCCGCCGCTTCTCCCTGAAGAAGAGGATTTAACTCGATCTTATCGAAATATGCCGTCCCTTTACAATTATACAGGCCAAATACTACCTTAGCCTTAGCCGTGCCTTTTGGGACATAAAAGTTCTTTCCAACCTTTTTCCAGTCAAAAGACCCTTCCCAGGGACCGATTTCCGGCCAGCCGCCAAGCTGATTGCCTTTTTTGTCAAAGAAAAGAAGCTGTACATTGGCTTTGTTCCAGTTTTCAGGCCCGGGTTCAATACCCTCGAGCTTTACCCTCGCGGAGATCGAGACTTTCTTTACTTTGTTATAATCCAGCGCAACGGTTTGCGCTCCAAGCGACATCATCGGAATATTGTTATTGATCTTTAAAGCCTTGCCGCCGCCGACCCCTGGGACAAAACTTGAGTTATAATATTCGGTCCCCCAGAATTTGGGGACGCGGTTGGCCGCGCCGAGCTCGAAATCGCCGTTTTTCAAGAGGTTCTGCGCTTGAGCCGAAACCGCAAAGAGTACGAGGCAAAAACTAAGAAATATACGCTTCAATTACATGCTCCCTTCTATCTTTAAAGATCGGGGCTATATTGCCTTCTATTTTTTTCCCGTCAACTATCAGGAGTTTTTTAGGGGCGTTGAATTTCGCTCTTTTCACGTTAATTATATACCTTGTTCCCCTAAAAGTCCTGCTGACTTTAAATCCCTTCCAGTTTAAAGGAATGCAGGGATCGATGACCAAGCCGTTATAATCCGGACGGATCCCCAAAAGATACTGCGAAGCGGCATAAAAATTCCAGGCCGCGGAACCGGTCAGCCAGGAATTTTTCCCTTCCCCAAAATCGGGATGGTCGGGACCGGCAACCATCTGGCAGTAAACATACGGCTCCGTTTTTCTGATGTCGGCAATTTCATTTTGTGCGGCGGGAAGAATAGCTCTGTAATATTCATATGCTCTGTCACCTCTCCCCAGCAAGCACTCCGCCACCATCGCCCACGGGTTCGGATGGCAGAAAATGGACGCGTTCTCCTTTAATCCGGCGGGATAAGTTGATATTTCTCCCAGTTCCGGCCGATAGGTTCGGAATGGCGGATCTAAAAGTTTAATCCCATATTTCGTAAAAAGATTTTTTCTGACCGAATCCATGCATATTCTTCCGCGACCGCCGTCCGCCACGCCCGATATGACCGCCCAAGGCTGGGTTTCAAGGAAAATCTTTGCATCTTTATCTTTTTTGGCGCCAAGAGGACGCTTATTATCATCAAACGCGCGCAGGTACCATTCGCCGTCCCAGGCGACTTTGTTTAGAGTCTTTTTCATTTTTTTTGAGATGTTTTGGAATTCTCGTAATGCGTAACGCGTAATGGGTAATGCGGGATTATTTTCAATCAACTTAACCATCTCGTTACAAGATGCAACCAGCATTTCCCCAACTAGCACCGATTCTGCAGCGCCATTTTTGCCAAGCATATTAATGCAGTCATTCCAGTCGGCAAATTTGGCCAGCGGCAAACCGTGCGGGCCTAAATCTTTGGCAACTCTTGATATTCCCAACTTCAAGTGTTCATAAAGCGATGCTTTTTTAATTTGTCCCGCCTCTGCTATATTTATATAACTGTTGCGGGATCCCGCAAAGCGGGAGATTTTGGATTTTGGATTTTGGATTTTTCCATAATTATGGTGGCCGACTTGAACAACTTCGCGTTCATCAATAGTCGCGAACAGCACCTTTTCCTTTAGAATGCCAAAATCCCCTGTTTCCTTAATATAATTTGCGGTTGAGAACACCATCCAGAGAGGGTCGTCGGAATAACCGATCAGGTCGCCTTTTTGCGTGATCGGCGAATACTGGTGGAAGGTTGAGCCGTCTTTAAACTGCGTCGCCGCCAGCTCAAGTATCCTTTTTTTTGCTTCTTTTGGGATCATATGGGCAAAGCCAAGCGTGTCCTGGTTTGAATCCCTAAATCCCATCCCCCGCCCTATCCCCGCCTCATAATAGCTGGCGTAGCGGGACCAATTGAAAGTCTGCATGCACTGGTATTGGTTCCATATGTTGAGCGAAGTATTCATCTCCGGGTCAGGCGTCTCGGCATTAAACTTGGATAAATTATTTTTCCAATAATCTTTTAATTTCTTTAATTCTAAATCGACATTTTTTATATTAGTGAATTTTTTAATTTTGGATTTTGAAATTTGGTTTTTTGGCGCAACACCCAAGACAAATATTATGGTTTTCTTTTGCCCCGGCTTAAGTTTTAGTTTAATGCAATGAGAGCCAATTGGCGCCCAGCCGATTGCCGTGGAATTTGAGCATTTTCCGTTTACAACCGCCTTCGGTTTATCAAGATTGTTGTAGCCATGATCGCCAAGAAAATCCCTTCTCTGGCAGTCATAGCTATGGATCTTTTCGGAGGTAGAAAAATAGGCGAAAATGTCGACCCAATTGCCATACATGGTATCGTGAATAATTGTCGATCCTTCGCAGTGCGCCTGCCCTATCGACCAGGTCCTTTGAAAATTGGTCGAATCACCGACTGCGTCCCAAAGACAAAACTCAACATAAGAGAACAGGGTTAGCTCTCTTATCGGAACCTGCGAGTAAAACTCGCGGTTCCGATTACTCTTGGAACCGCGGCTTTTAGCCGCAGGTTCCAAAGCTTCAACCTCTACTTTCCATATCTCCAAGTCTTCTCCCAATGGCACAAAATAAGTAATTTTAGTCTCAATCCCCATGCACTCGGAAGAAATGGTCGTATAACCTAATCCATGCCGGCATTCGTATTTGTCCAGCTTTTTGCGCACCGGCTGCCAGGTGGGGGAAAAATATTGGCCGGTTTTGTCGTCCTTGATGTAAAGATAGCGGCCTCCCTGGTC
>JBAZPF010000085.1:0-5485 GCA_041648295.1 Candidatus Margulisiibacteriota bacterium
AAACGCCCATTATGCTCAACCACGGCATGGCTGATCAATCGGTCCCGTTTGTATGAAAAAAGCGGGTTTGATCTTAATATTGGTTATTCTATTCGCGGTAAGCGCGGGCGCCGCGACCTATGAAAGCATAGACACGCTTAACAAAATGAATCTCGCGCGCTATTTCAGCGATTATCTCGGGTATTATTATAATTCACACGGTTGTCTGCACTTTAGCCCGTCCGATATTTATCTGTTGTTCAAAACTGTTCCTAAAGGCATCCCAATGATCATAAATAAATATGATGAAATTGATGTTTCGTCCAACTTTAAAAATTCTCCATTTCTGTATGACTTGATTTCCAAGCCCGAAGAAATCAAAAGTGCCGCCGCGTATTTTAAGTCAAATCCGACCAAACTGATCGTTTATCCTTCGCTCGGACGGCTATACATAATTGTAAATGACGTTCCGTACGCCCAGATCAAGCTGCTGGCCGGACCTCCGGAAAGTTTTTCATACCCGAACTACATTGAAAAAGGGGAAGAAATAAAGTGGGATCCGGTGCTGATGACGCCCACCGATCCGGGCGCTTATACCATTTGGGGGAGTACCGATCATTATATAAGCCCGACCTATTACAATGATACTATTGTTCCGTTCGGCGGCCTCATGAAGAACAACGGCGGACAGTGGATGTTCCATGAAAAAAATAAATGGTACATTTTGCCGGATTTTATCCGCCAGGACCTTTTGTCATCTTCCGAAGCTCGGATCTATGAATACTATGACACAAGCTTGGACGATAAGGGGAATATTGTTTCCGCGCGCTGGGCCGGCCATGATTTTGGTAAATACGTTCTGCTCTGGACTAAGGATAATAAAACATATTACCCCGAAATCGGGTACGCGGACGGCGGGCTGGCGTTCGAGCAGATAAAACTTGCGGGAGACCTGGCCGATCTGCTGACCGCGTCCGGGTCAAATAAACTTGATCCGCTGGTTTCCGGCAACGCGGATTATTCGCTCTATCGGGATTATTTCAATTTTATAACTTCGGCCGGAGCCGCGGTTTCCGCCCGGCTTGACCCGACCGAATGCAGTTACTACCGGCTTTTCAATTCCCTGCCGATGACCGATGATGATCGCGACCGGATCGACCCCCGGATCAACGACGCGTTTGACAGGTATAAAAATAAAACCATTCCCTGGCTTCCTTGGGAAAAGGAAGAAAAGGGGAAGATTCTCGGATTATACTACTACCTTAGGGACAACAGCCTGATCTTCAATAAATACGCAAAATGGTACAAAAAGCTCAAAGACGACTGGAATTTATGGGGAGAGCTTCGCCTTAAACTGGCAAGCGATTTTAACGAAATGGGAGTTTTTTCTACAGCCGATCGAAAGAGCATAGTGGAAAGATGGCTGAATGCCCGGCTGGAGTTCAATAATGTCGCCGTTCCCGCGATCGTAGAAAAAGTAAAAAAAGCCTCTTTCTCCGCTTTTTATTCAGATCAGGAGATCAACCTTTTCTCCGCGCGGCAAAGGAAAGCTCTGGCCGACATTCTTCACATGACTTCGACGGAGGCAGTAACTTTTGAGGCGGTCGGCGCTCTCAATGATTTTAATTTTGGTTTAATGTTCAATGAGATGTTGGGCAACCTTTATAAAAGCCACGGTTGTCTGCATGTTTCCCCCTGGAACAGCCGGCGGTTGTATGATCTACTGCCGATCGGGGCTAAGATCACGATCTATGACTACGAGCAAAAACCGCCGGCGGACATTCTCGAAAAAATACCGTATCTTGCTGAATTGATAAGCTTTGAGGAGGACCTGGACGCCTTAAAGAAAAAATTCTCGGATCCCCGCAAGGTAAGCATCACGGTCTATCCTTTTTCCGGCGTGTGGATCATTTACCTTGACGGCGCGCCTTTAGCCAAACTCAATGTGTCCGTCGGTCCGCCGAGTAAAATGAATGTGGCGTTGTTGAGGGACGAGAACGGGATCCCTAAGTTTGACAAAAATCTCTCTTATCCCACTTCACCCGGGACGTTTTACGTGTTTAAAAAGGTTGAAAATTATGTTTCAACCCTTTACCGTGAAACAACCATTATCCCAATGGACGCCCTATTAAGAAAGACCGATGGTAAATGGTATTTTCAGGACGACGCCGGAAAATGGGTAAAAGCGCCGGACCTGATCGCGGAAAGCATAACTACCCCTTCCGCGTATAATGCCTATGTATTTTATGATCAGAAAAAAAACGCTTCGGAGGAAGTGATCGAAGCGAGGTGGGGGAGCCAGCCTTTTGGCCGATACGCAATCATTATCTCCGCCGACCAGAGGACGTCCTCGTCCGACCTGATCCATACCTCGGGAGACCTTATGCTTGAACAGAGACAGCTGGTCCGGGACCTGATCGAGGTTCTGTCGGCGCCAAAAGATAACCTGGAAGATTGCATAAAGAGCAACATGAATTTCCAGGTCTATAAGATCTTTTCGGATTTTGTTGAAAATCCCACTAAAGAAGGGATCTTGGACCCGGCGGTCAGCGGGCCGTACAACCTTTTTCTCGATAATCGGGTCACCAGCAAAGAAATATCGGCCATCAATCCGGATGAGATCGTGGTAAACAATATCCTGAAAAAAGGCGCAAAGCCGACAAAGGAAGACCTCTTTATTCTCAAAAGATCGGGACTGATCGATAAGAACGGGGACCTGATAATGGAAAAAATGCTCGGCCTGCAGTTTGAAACCTATCAGAGCGTGCTTTTTGTCAGGAAATATGCGGGGTGCTACCGTGTGCTGGCCAAATATTGGGGCAGTCTCGCTCCGATCAGGAGCGCTTTTTTAATGGACATCAAAAAATATTATATTACCGATCCGGCGGTTCTTCGCGACCTTCTGGACGATCTGCTCATGAAAAGGGTAGAGATCAAAAAACTAACGGGACAGGATGTATTGAAAAAAAATAGGGCCTTGACATTCAAGGAAGGCAGCGCATAATTTCCTAATAGGACCGGCCTAATATTTTAGGAGGAGGGAATATGAAAAAAACGACAATTTCCGTGGTTGCATTTATTATACTTATTTTGGTTTTGGGATCGAGCTGCTTTGCGTCTCAACCTGCCATCATAGGCGGAATAAGGGGCGGCGCGGCGCTGGGTATGATGTTGGAAAGCGGCATCTCGAACAGCTCAACGTTAAGATTGGGTTTTGAAGCCAATACGTCAAATACCCCGGGTGTTTTCTTTATCGGAGGAAAATGGTTCCTTAGCGATATAAGCAACAGATTTCCGATGTTTTTGAGCGGCGGTCTGGTGGGATATCTGGGCAATAATTCAGAAGTCGGCCCTTATATTTCCGTTATCTTTGAACGGTTCCTTGATGTGAGGCCTTTGTTCCTGGAATTCGGCATAGACGTAGTCAGGTCCGGAAAACTGCAGTTCCAAGCAGGATATTATTTTTAAGGAGGAATGCGCATGAATAAAAGTCTTTACGGTTTCTTTGGTTTTGTTTTAATATCCATGTTTTTGTTTATAGGGTTTGCGGGGGTGGCTCAAGCGGAGGTCAATGTTAACATTAATATAGGCCAGCCTCGGGAAATGGTCATGATGCCGACCGGCATCTATTTTGTGCAGGATAGCAATGTTGACGTCTTTTTCTATAACGGCTATTGGTGGTATCCGAGAGGCGGTAGCTGGTACAGGGCAGGGCAGTATAACGGTCCGTGGGTTGTTGTGCAACGCAACTATGTTCCTGCGTATTTGTTCAGAGTGCCCAAAAATTACCGCGCTGTCTATAAGAATGAGCGCCGCATTAATTACGGGCAGTGGAAAAATAATTACGGGCAGTCGAAAAAGCAGGACAGGCAGGGTAAAATGCAGGGAAGGAATAAAGAAGGTCGCGGCGGCAAGCATTAATCATTACTTAAATTCCAAACAAAAAGGGGGTGAAAAAATGAAGAAATTTATTATTTGTCTAGTCGCTTTCGCTTTTGTGGCAGCCATTGCCAACCTGGCTTTTGGCCGGACCATGCAGGAAGAAATGGACAAAGTCAGGGATTACCTGAATGTGGTAGACGCGAAGCTTGCCACGGCTAAGCAAGCCAAGAACAAGAAAAAGGTTGACTTGCTGCATGCCGAAAAATCGGCAACTTTGGCTCGCTGGAATAAACTGAAAGCCTCGATGGTGACCGAACAGGCTCCAGTTGCCCCAGCTCCCATAATAGTCACTCCCACGCCAGTTGTAGTAGTCACGCCCACTCCAGAAGCAGGGAGGGGTGTTGCACTTTATCTTAATGGCGGGCTTGACGCTGGGCTGATCGGCTTTTCAGGCAATCTTGATTACGATCTGTCAGGTCTGTCTATTCAGGGCGCAAGCGTAAGGGTAGGGGCCAATTATGTTTCAGGCAATAACCCTAACGGAGGAGACAGCATGAAAGCTCTGTTCGCTAAGCTTGGTGCTGTTTATTATATAACTCCATACATGCCGGATTTGGGCGTGCCTCTTACCTGGTATGTAGGCGGCGCTTATCTCCTTCCTGTGAAGGTTAATAATGCCAGAACAGGCGTCTGGGGCCTGGAAGCGTATTTAGGCACAAACTATGTTGTACCTGAATTGGGCATCATCAATTTCGAGATTGGTTACGCCGGACTTAAATATGCCAGCAGCCAGCCGTCATTGAAAGGTATCGACCTTAAGCTTGGATATGGAATCAAATTCTAATATCCGAACCTTGAGAAAAGATAGTGTTTAGTTTAAGCGGGGATCTTATCCTTTAAAGGGAACATGAAAACTTTAAACGGGTTGGTCCCCGTTTCTTTTTTTCTGCTTTGTCCCGGGCGAGGCAAGTCTTGCCGAGGCCGAGTCGAGGGGCTATAATTACCGCAACGGAGGAAAACCATGAAATATCTCATAGTCTGGTTTCTGGTCATTTTAATGGGTTTTCATTCCGCGCTGTTCGCACTGGCGTTTGATAAAGAAAAATTAATGGCTCTTGATCCTCTCTGCACGCAAAGGATCGCCCATCAGGCGGCGGACTTTCAAAATAAAAAGCTCTGGGGGAACGCGGGGATCGGCCTGGCCCTTATGGGGATCATATGGAACAATAGCGGCGGGCTTAATGATGACGCCAAGCTTGGCAATCTTACTCAAGGCATTAGCTTGTTAACAACCGGCGCTATTCTTTATTTTGCCTCCGGAGACCCTGTGGTGCAGAACGATACTCTCAAGGATTTGGATTTGACGGGAATCGAGAAAGAGGAGGTTGCTTATTCGATACTGAAGTATAACACTTCCAGGAGCAAGGCGGCCCGGATGAATTCCGGCATGATACTTATGGCCAACGGTCTCGGATCCGCGTGGATAACTTCTACGGCAATTAATGCTTCTAAATCTTATAAAGATGTCTTGTATATTAGCGCGATAATCTTTTTTGTTCAGGGCCTGCAGGCTTATCTAAATCCCGGACAAAACGAAAAAGATATGGATAAGATAGATATGCTG
>JBAZPF010000086.1:0-5157 GCA_041648295.1 Candidatus Margulisiibacteriota bacterium
CTGACCAGATCGATATGCAATGAAACTCCGGCTTTATAAACAAATGATTCAAAAAATTCCCTTAACATCTCCGCATCAAGATATAATTTAACTCGTTCTTTGCCGATTTCAGCGTAAAGTAATTCCTTGGCGAATTTTGCTTTAAAAGAAAAATGCGGGCGGCCTGAAATATCAACCGCCGCTTTGACCTCCGCCAGCGATTCGTCCATTGGAACGATCGCATGCCCGTATCTTTCAATCTTAAGCTTTTTTCCAAGCGCTTTGGCAAACGCTTCGCCCAGTGCCAGCCCGGTATCCTCAACCAGATGATGAAGATCGATCTCAAGGTCTCCCTTTGCCGAAAGTTTCAGGTCAAAAAGACCGTGTTTTGAAAAAAGCGTGAACATGTGGGCAAGAAATGGAATAGGATATTTAATCTCGCTTTTCCCTTTGCCATCAAGGTTAAGAGATATTTTTATTTGGGTTTCTTTGGTCTTTCTGTCGATTATTGCTTTACGCATCAAAAAGCGCCTTTTGAGCAATTTGCTCTTCCTTTTTATTGAATTTTATCCCCAGATGTTCGAACGCCGCTCTTGTCGCTACCCTGCCCCGCGATGTCCGGTCGATAAACCCAATTTGCAAAAGATACGGCTCATAAACTTCCTCGATCGTATCGACCTCTTCGGATATCGAAGCCGCGATGGTCTCAACCCCCACCGGCCCCCCTCCGTATTTCTCAATAATAGTCTTTAGATATTTTCTGTCAACCGAATCCAATCCCAGTTCATCTATGCCCAGCTTGTCCAGCGCTTCATGCGCGACTTGCTTGGTAATTATCCCCTGCGCTTTGACCTGGGCATAGTCCCTTACTCTCCTTAACAGGCGGTTTGCGATCCTGGGGGTCCCGCGGGAACGCGCGGCAATCTCATGCGCGCCTTCCTTTTTTATTTCTATTTGGAAGACCTGCGCGGCGCGATTAATTATCTGTTCAAGTTCGGGAACGGTATAAAATTCCAGCCGCAGGATCATGCCGAACCGGTCCCTTAACGGAGAACTTAACAGGCCAACGCGGGTGGTCGCCCCGATCATCGTGAAACGCGGCAAATCCAGACGGATGCTGCGCGCGCTGGGCCCCTTGCCAATTACAATGTCTATTGCAAAATCTTCCATCGCCGGATAGAGGACTTCTTCGATCACTTTATTTAATCTGTGTATCTCGTCAACAAAGAGAATATCATTTTCCTTTAAATTGGTTAAAATGGATGCCAGATCTCCGGGCCTCTCGATCGCCGGACCGGAAGTCGTCTTTATGCTGACCCCCATTTCATAAGCCATTATGTTCGCCAGTGTGGTCTTTCCAAGCCCGGGCGGCCCGTAAAATAAAAGGTGTTCCAGAGGTTCTTTGCGGTCGGAAGCGGCGCGCATTAATATTTTAAGGTTCTCTTTTAACTTTTCCTGGCCTATAAAAGAATCGAGCTTTTTGGGGCGAAGAGAAGAGAGATCAACGTCGTCTTCCCTTTTTTCAAGGTTAACGATCCTAGTTTCTTCCGCCATAGAGCCTTTTGTATTCATAATAACTTCCCATCACTTTTTGAACATAATACCGGGTCTCGCGCAAAGGAATGTATTCGATAAATTCATCAATGTCCAGGTTTTTATAGTCCCCATTATACCAGTTTTTTACCCACCGGCTCACCCTTCCCGGGCCTCCATTGTATCCGGCCAGGGCTAAAAATACATTCCCCTTAAAACCATCGATCAAACCTTTTAAATAATACGTTCCCATTTTAATATTTGTATCCGCGTTGTACAGTTGCCCGCGACGGTAAGATTGCATCTTAAGATCTTTGGCGATCAGCTTCCCGGTTGCGGGCATTATTTGCATAAGTCCGTGAGCGCGCGAACGCGAAAGCGCGTGAGGGTCAAAGCGGCTTTCTTCCCTGATCACTGCCAGAGTTAAGTATGGGTCGATTTGATATTTTTGGGAAAAGTTAACCACATCTTTCCAGAAACCTTTTGGATAGGTCATTTCCCAAAATGCCTGGTCTACCGCTTCAGGCTTACCGTTAAGCACGGCATCTTTTACCTTTCCTTCGGAAAGCCGTATCGGAGTTTTATATTCTCCGGCATTATGGAGTATCTTTCCCATTTTTATCTGGGCGGATTCCGCTGCTAATATCTGATGTTCCTCGAGCTCGGCATAGTCATTGAGCCCCAGATCGACCAGCATTTCGTATCTCTCGGCATTTACCCCGTCGGAAAATTGCGGCTCGTCCCGCAATAGGCGGGACTCGTCAATATTGATCAGTATTTTTTCTTTTGGCTGGACATATCCCAATTTTACAAGCTTTTCTCTGGCGCGATATGAAGCGTAAGTATGGTCATAAGTATCCGCCAGATAATAATAAATTCCGGCGGCTGCTTCCGTTTTCCCCAGCCGTTCCGCCAGCTTTCCCCACCACAATAAGCATTTAGGCGTTTCTTCCCCTACCCCCTTAATCTTTGACATGCTGAAAACTTTATAAGCGTTGTCAAAATCATAGGCTTTGTAATAGAGGATCCCGGCTCGAAAGAGCGCTTCATCAACATACGGGCTGTTAGGATAGTTTCCGGCCAGATAGAGGTAGGTCGATATGGCCGCCTTGGGGCTATCGGAATATTCGTAATAAAGCGCAAGATAATAGGCCGCCGCGCCCGCGTAATCGCTTTTGGGATAATTATCGATGATGCCTTTCATGTACGACATCGCTCTGGGATATTTGCCCCTGCGCCCGTACGCTCTCCCCAGGTAATAAAGATTTCTGGCTTTGTCCTTGTTAGGCGTGTACGCCAAACTTCTGGTTATATTTGAGATCGCTTCTTCATCTTTGCCGCCGGAAAATTCCGCCCTTCCCATCATCATAAAAGCTTCGCCGATATGTTTACTCTTGGGATATTGTCTCGCCAGTCTTAAAAAGATCGCCTCCGCTTCTTCATAATCCCCCGATTTAAAGCTGGCCATCCCTTTTTTGAAAAGATCATTGTCCTTGGGCTTATAAACCGGCAGGGCGTATTCCCTTGCCAGACTTTTGATCATCAGCCGTGATTTTTTTGCATAGGGACTTAAAGGATGATAAAGGTCCAGTTCGTTTAATACCTGATAGGCAGCCTCGATCTCATTGTTTTTCTCCAGCGCTTTTGCCAGATTAAAGGACGCTTCAGCCGCGCGTTCGTCATCAGGGAAAGAAGAGATAAATGCCCGGTAGCCCCCGGCCGCATTTTTATGCTCGTCCGCCAATCCATAGTTTTCCGCGCTTTTTATCAGCGCCAGTTTATAAATAGGACTGCCTTCTTTTACTTTCTCAAATTCTGCGGCTGCCAGCGAGTAGTTCCCGTTTTTAAAATAAACCAACCCGACTTCATACTGCGCGTAATCTCTAAGTATAAAAGAATCGCTGGCGGCGGCATTTTTTAAAAAATAAAGCGCCTCCGGCAGGTTGCCGGATAACAGCTTATTATGGCCGGATAACAGGTCGGTTTTTGAATCGGCGTATGCAACCCCGGCAAGCATCATTAAAAAAAACAAAAAAGAGGATAAAATCTTCTGTTTCACCTTAATATTCTACCATAAACCACCCTTCTATGCTAGAATTGGGGCATGCCAGAATTAAGACAAAATCCGGCCACAAAAGAATGGGTAATCATCGCCACCGAACGCGCAAAAAGGCCTGAAGACTTCACCCCGGCAAAGATCGAAGAGAAAGTTGAAGTAAAAAATCACTGCCCTTTCTGTGAGGGGAACGAAGCTTCAACTCCCAGTGAAATACTTGCTTATCGCACATACGGGACAAAGCCTGACGCCCCTGGGTGGTGGATACGGATTATCCCTAATAAATTCCCCGCTTTGATCCCGCGGGGCGGGATCCAGCGAATGAAACAGGAAGATTTTTTCCGTTATATGGACGGCGTGGGCGAGCATGAAATAATCATTGAATCGCCAAAACATGATGAATCCATTGCCACCATGGACCCGAAGCAGGTTGAAGAGATCTTTCTCGCTTACCGCGAACGGTATATAACTTTGAGCCAGGACCCGCGCTTTGAGATGGTTATAATCTTTAAAAATCACGGCGCGGCCGCCGGGACATCCGTCCTGCATCCGCATTCCCAGGTGATCGCCACCCCTATCACTCCCCTGCATATCCGGCACAGGCTGGAAGAGGCCATGCGTTATTTTGATGACAATGGCACCTGTGTTTTCTGCGATATGGTTAAAAAAGAGATCGCCGTTAATGAACGCATAGTTTTTAAAACTGAAAATTTTATCTCTTTTGTCCCATTTGCCGCCAGTTCGCCGTTTTTGACGATCGTGATCCCCAAAAATCATTATTCTTCGTTTGAAACGACTACGCCGGAGCGCATAAAAGAATTGAGTTATTTAATGAAGACCGTTCTTACCAAGATCTATACTTCCATGAAAAATCCGGACTTTAACTTTGTCATCCGTTCCTCTCCCTGCCATGAAAAGAATGTTGAATATTATCACTGGCACATAGAAATAGTTCCGCGCGTCACCGCGGTGGCGGGGTTTGAGCTCGGTTCCGGCATTTACATTAATACTGTAATCCCTGAACAAGCAGCCAGATTCCTGCGCGAAGCCTGATGTTGAATTATCTGCTTCTTCTCCTGCTGGGCATGGTCATTGGGGTAATTCTTTTTTATCTGATCAGCCGAAAATACGATAACGTCTCGCTTCGTCAGGAATTGCCTTCTTCCGCCTATTCCGAAACGGAAGTTGAAAAAATACTGCAAAACAACGGCTATAAGATCATCGCCAAACAGGATAAGGCGACCATCATTACCTATATTGACGGAAAAGCTCATCTTGGCTTTGTGGTTGCCGACTATATCGTTGAGAAAAACGGCAAAAGATATGCAGTTGAAATAAAAAGCGGCGAAGGAGGAGACGCAACCGACCCGCAGGTCAGGAGAAAATTGCTCGAATATGAATATGCCCATCGTCCCGACGGACTTTTGATCTTAACCACTAATACTTCAGAGATCCATCAAGTTTCTTTTGAATTGCCGAAAAAGGAACGCGATCACTTTTTTAAAATACTGGTAGTTATTTTTGTAATTTTTGTTATCATTGCTGTCGTGGGCATGCTTATGATGCTCAAACTTATATAAAATGAAAAT
>JBAZPF010000087.1:0-5153 GCA_041648295.1 Candidatus Margulisiibacteriota bacterium
CGCCCAGGTCTTAAAAGTTGACCCCAAAAAAGCGGATATTATTCCGTTGCTGGCGGAGCCCAAAAGTTCTTTTTTGGGATCGGTGGTCGACTTCCTGACCCCGTGGTCCAAAAAAATAAGAAAACATTTTTATCGCGAAAAGGTCAGCAGCATGGCGGCGCGGTCGGGGGTGGCGGCGGCGGTTAACGGTACTTTTTTCAACGAGTCGGGGAGGCCGCTTGGGGTTTTGATGATCAATGGGGAAGCCGTCTCTTATCCGATTTCCGACCGTACATCGCTTATAATTACGGAAGATAGAAAATGCTACATCGACAATATTATTATGGATTCATATTTTGAATATGACGGATCAAAATATGAGATGACCGGCATTAATGAGCCGCGGGATTCATCAAAAGATATAATACTTTATACAAAATATTACGGGGATCTTACTGAAACAAATAAATTCGGATTTGAGATAACGGTTGTGGACGGCAAAGTAACCACTACGCGCGTGGGTAATTCATGGATCCCCGAGAACGGGTATGTTCTTTCGGCCGGGGCCTTGTATGCGGAAGTCCTCTCCACTAAGGTGAAGATTGGCGATGATATTAAAACGGTGATCAATCTCATTCCTTATTCAAGTTCAATAACCGGCAAAGTGGTCCAACTGGTCGGCGGCGGGCCGCGTTTGCTGAAAGGCGGAAGGGTCTATATCTCAAAGTATGAAGAAAAGTTCAGACCGGACGTGGCGCGGGGCAGGGCGGCAAGGACCGCCATCGGCGTTACCGCTGACGGAAAACTTCTGCTGGTAACGGTCGACGGGCGCCCGCGGAGAAAGATAAAGAAGGGAGAAGGCTACAGCACCGGCGTGAGCCTTACCGAATTGGCTTATTTTTTACAATCATTGGGAGCGGTTGACGCCTTAAACTTTGACGGCGGGGGATCAACTACCATGGCGATAAACGGATCGGTCGTCAACCGCCCGGCCAACGGCTATGAGCAGTCGGTGAGCAACGCGATCGCTATAAAACCTCGAAGTACTTTTTAAACTCTTCCGATAGCGGCACGGCCCCGTCCCAGCGGGCAAGGATATCGCCGTCTTTTTCAATTATCGTGGCGGGGATCTTTACCACAGAATAAAAGGCGCCTTCGGCCAGGCCGTCGATCTGCTCCATGTCAAAGAAGGTTAGTTGAGGGTCGATCTTCCAGCGGTCAAAAAAGGTCTCGAACTTCTTTACCGTTGTTTTGCAGTATTCGCAACCCGGTTTTCCAAACACTTTTACTTCAACCATGTTTATACCTCCGATACTTTATAGCGCTCTTTTAATTCGCCGATCTTGCCTTTGTTCCAGCCTGCGACCCTTGAAAAATATCCCGTGATCCTGGTGATCCCTTCCACATCGCCGGAATTGCAGAAAGAGCATTTATCTTTTAATCCCCGGCCGGTCTTGCCGCAGGAATTGCAGACCGTGAATTCGGGCGAAAAAGTGATCTGGCTGCTAGCCGTTTCCCTGAACACCTTGATCACAAAATTGGCAATGCTTTCCGCGTTCGGCTTGCTCTCTCCCAGCCAGATATGGGTCAGCGCTCCGGCATCGATCAACGGATGGAAAAGGCCTTCCTGTTTTACCCGGTCGATCGGGTTCATGGGATGGAACAGGTTGAAATAAGTTGAATTTGTGTAATAGAATTCCCCGTTATCGATATTTCCTTTTATCACCTTGCTAGCCTCAACCGGGTGGTGCTGCATGTCCAGCTTTGCGAACCGATAGGCGGTCGATTCCGCCGGCGTTTGTTCCAATACGAACTTCAGGTCGTATTTTTCCGACAATTCCTGGCATTTAACTTTCATGAAAGAGACGATCTTTAATCCAAGCTTAACCGCCTCCGGGCTTTGATGCAGTTCACTCCCTAGCTGGGCTTCAACCATTTCATTGAGCCCGAGTATTCCGATAAGATGGGTGACCCTTCTTAATCTCAAATACGCTTCGCCGTCGCGGTCCATGGCCAAAAGAGACAGAGGTCCGGATTTCCCCTCGGCCAGCAGTTTCTCAATGAATATCCTCTTCTGTTTGTGGGCCCGGGCCGAAAGGTCAAGGCTTTCTTCAAGCTTATTAAATAACGCGGCTTCGTTTTTTTCCGCCAGATAGGCGATGCGCGGCAGGTTGATGGTAATATTTTGGATAGCTGAATAACGCATCCTCCACGGCTCCTTGGCGTCCTGAAGATCGGAATATTCAAGCTTAAAAGCCAGGCGGCAGCATTCGGATATCTTTGCCGTTTCGCCGCGGTCAAAGACAAAATAAGGATTGCCCATGGCAGAAGCAACGTCCGCCGCCAGGATAAGGAATTCCTTATGTCCTTCTTCGGTAAAAAACTTTTCGGTCAGGTGAAGAAGAGGTTTTGGAAAAAAGAAGGGCCTTCCGGCGCCGTCGCCCTCGGAATAGATTTCGAACATGGCGCGGGCAAACGCTTGCGATTCTTTCTTATAATCTTTATATTTTTTTCCGGTATATTTGCCGTTCTTGCCGATTGCCGGAGTTTCCTCAAAATGTTTCGGTATTTCATAATAGATGTTAAGGTCGGAAAATAATCCCTGGCCGCCGCGGGATATGGCGATAGTTGAGAATTCCGTTATCAGCTGGCGGGCCAGCTTTCTTAAATGCTCGTGGTCCAAGCCTTCGATATAAGGAGCAATGAACATGTTCACCGCGTCCCAGCCGATGGCGCCGGCAAAATGGCCGTGAAGCGCAAGCGAAAATTTTACGATCTGGGAGATCAGGTCTTCCGCGTCTTCGGGCGGCCGGGCGGTATGTGGGGCGTCCGGCAGGTCAAGTCCGAATTTTTTTATATATTCGATGGATTGGCCGGAACAATACGGCCGGTCGATGAAACCCAGGTCGTGCAGATGGATGTCCCCGCGCATGTGGGCGTCGGCTATATCCGGAGAGAAAACGTTCAGGAGAGCGAACTCCTTCTTTATATTCTCGGCTAGCGTCAGGTTGGTAGCCTCCGGCGTATGCGGGGTGTTCGCGTTCTCCTTGTTCTTATGAAAAATTATTTTATTGACATCGAACACCGGAGAACCGAGACGGGTGTGCTTGCGGCGCGCTTCTTCCAACCCGTATTCCAAAAGCTTTACGTCCACCAGTTCGCGGATCAGGGGGGAAGTTATATTGGCGAGATTGAGGGCCATGATCTCTTTTTCAACTTCGACTCCGAGGATATTCGCGATCTCCATCTTAAGCCCGGTTTCTTTGACCAGCGCTTCGCTTATCCGGTTCCTGTCCCAGGCGACGATATTGTCGGTTGAGGTCCTGACAAACAATGAAAGATCGGTTGCCTCTCCGGCGATGGTTTCAGTTGGCATTAAAGTGCTCCGCGGAGCGGTAGCGGTCCTTTAATTCCGCCAGCTTTCCTTTGTTCCAACCGCTGATCTTGGAGAAATAGCCGGTGATGCGGGTGATGCCGTCGACGTTGGTTGAGTCGCAGTAGGGGCAGTTGTCCATCAGGCTGCGAGCGATCTTTCCGCAGTCATTGCAGGACGTGAATTCAGGCGAAAAGGCGATCTGGCTGTTCTGGGTCTCGCGCATCGTTTTGATGACAAAATTGGCGATGCTGTCGGGATTGGGCTTGCTCTCTCCAAGCCAGACATGGGTCAAGGCCCCGGCATCGATCAGCGGATGGAAAAGGCCTTCCAATTGCACCCGGTCGATCGGGTTCATCGGATGCTTGACGTTAAAGTAGGTTGAGTTGGTGTAATACATCTCCCCCGAATCAATGCTTCCTTTCAATACTTTGCGGGTGTCGGATGTATAGTGTTGCAGATCGAGCTTGGCAAACCGATAGGCGGTCGATTCGGCCGGCGTTTGTTCGAGTACAAAATGCATCCCGTATTTTTTTGTCATCTCTTCGCACTTTATCCTCATAAAGGAGGTCACTTTTAAGCCCATTTTGAGGGCTTTATTGCTTTCATGCAGTTCTTGTCCGATATGCGCCTGCATCATCTCATTTAAGCCGAGTATTCCCATAAGATATGATACTCTCCACATTCTTAAATAAGGGGACCCGTCCCTGGTCATGGTAAGCATGGAGAGCGGTCCGTTCTTGCCTCCGGCCAGAAGCTCTTCGATGAATTTCTTTTTCTGGACGTGGGCCTTGGCCGCCAGCTCAAGCATTTCCCCAAGGTGCTCAAAAAGTTTTTCATCCGATCCCTTGGCGCGGTAAGCGATGCGCGGCAGGTTGATGGTGACGTTCTGGAGCGCGGAATAACGCATTCTCCAGGGCTCTTTGGCGTCATCAAGATCCGATTGTTCAAGCTTAAACGACAAGCGGCAGCATTCCGATATTTTAGCGGTGTCGCCGCGGTCGAACACATAATAGGTGTTTCCCATTTCAGAAGAAACCTCCGCGATATGGCGGAGGAATTTCTCATGGCCTTCGGTCTTGAAGAACTTTTCGGTCATATGGACCAGAGGCTTGGGGAAAAAGAAAGGCCGGCCGGAGCCGTCGCCCTCGCGGTAGACGTTAAAAAGTTCCCAGGCGAATTTCTGCGATTCTTTCTGATATTCTCCGTAAGTTTTGCCGGTGTACTGCCCGCCCGGGCCGATCGCCGGGACATTTTCAAAATGCTTCGGCATTTCATAATAAATATTGATGTCGGAGAATATCGCCTGGCCGCCGCGCGCCACCGCCTGCTGGCTGTATTCATAGATCATCATCTGCGCGAGCTGGTGGACATCCTTGTCGGACATGCCGACCAGGAACGGGGCAAAGAAAACGTTGATCGCGTCCCAGCCGATGGCTCCCGCAAACACGCCCTGCAGAGCGGCCGAAAATTTTACCATTTGCGCCAGAAGCACTTCGGCGTGTTTTGCCGGTTTGGCGATCGACAGCGCGTTTGGCAGGTCGAGGCCGAATTTTTTTACATATTCGATGCTCTGTCCGGAGCAGTAGGGGCGGTCAATAAAGCCGAGGTCGTGGAGATGGAGATCTCCTCTCATGTGCGCGTCGCCGATGTCCTGCGAAAAAACATGGAGCAGGGCGAATTCTTTCTTTATCCCTTCGGCTAGAGAAAGGTTGGTCGCTTCCGGTCCGTGGGGAACATTGGCGTTTTCCTTGTTGGGCGCGAGTATTATTTCTTTTACGTCGTAAAGTGGCGATCCCAA
>JBAZPF010000088.1:0-5014 GCA_041648295.1 Candidatus Margulisiibacteriota bacterium
CCGCTCATTATTGATCCCCCTGGAAGTATTTATTAATAAATAAGGCAAGCTGTTTTGTTTTGTCGTGCTTGGTATATTTGCCGCGCGCGTTGAAATCAGCGCCGCCATCCATCATTTCCCAATTTAAGATCGGGTCATTTGAATTGGCAACGATATAACCTTTAAACCCGCGGGACCTTAATTCCTTTATTATCTCTGTCCCTGTTTGTTTTTCTCCGGTCGGGGACTTTCCAAGATTTCCATCCACTATGATCATATCGGGAGGGTCTGTCTCAATCGCGTCAAAAACCTGATCCCTGATAGAAATATCACATTCCGGGTCGACGCATGCGGTCTTTATCCCTAATTTTTTAGCGATCCTGCCGGACATAGCCCTGAGCAGATCAGCCTGATCATCGACAATCAATATGCTTTTGATCTCCAAAGGACGGCCCTCGCTACAAAACTTGGGCTTTAATTTTGCAGTCCCATAAAGTTGAAAAGATGTGCTAAACCCTTTTATGGTAAAAGGAATGATCCCAAATGAAAGGCTGGTCAGTTTTTTAAATTGAATGTTCACAGATCATTATCGGATCAGAAATAAAATAATTTCAGTATTACCTTAAATTCCGATCGAATATATCCCATAGAAGCAAATATGAAAAAATGATAAAATAGTTTCAATGCGCCCTTAGCTCAGTTGGATAGAGCGTCTGCCTACGAAGCAGAAGGCCAAGTGTTCGAATCACTTAGGGCGCAGTTTTATTTATGGCGAACGAATATTTACTAAAAAATATCATTGATGAAATAAAAAAGGGAATAACCTCCACATGGGACAATAATTGCATAATATCTACAGCAATCCTTATTTATGCGGGAATTGAAGCGATGGCAAACCTAGATAGACCTAAGAAGCAAGAAAGAGTTCAAGGAAAGGACTTCATTAATTGGGCAAATAAGCATTTACAGATTGATAGTCTGCATAAAATAACGGGTGAATAATTATGGAGTGCCCGTTGTGCTGTGATACATGCTTATGGAGCCGAATCCAGAATAACTTTATCTGGAAAAGCCAGAAAAATAGGTTATATGTTAGGAACAAACCCGACAGATTCAATAATATACGATCCAACTGTAGCCGATGATTCCTTAATCTTAGACATCTCTGCACTTACCGAAGCATTCTTTAAGGGGATGGATAAATTTCTTGATTCTATTTCTAATAATAAATCAAAATTTAATATTATCAAAAAACGCTTAAATAAACTTTTCAAGTTCCTCCCTCAATAGAGCGTCTGCCGGAGTTTATCCCGATCCCATCGGGAAAGCAGAAGGCCAAGTGTTCTCCCGCTCTGCGGGATCCCGCAACACAATAATTTATATAATAAGGAAGCGGGAGAATCACTTAGGGCGCAGTTTTTACTTCGCTTCTGAACTGGTAACGCCTTTTATTAGGAGTTCTTTGATCTTCTGTTTGGCATATTCCGTCTTGCTGATCATTTCGGCGGCTTCCGCGCGCGTCAAAGCGGCTTCCGGTTCAAAATTCTTGCCGCTTAAATATTCAAGCAAGCCGGCATTCTTGGCCACCGCGATCCACCTCGCCGCCCAATACCTCCGGCTGACATCAGGGAACGGACTCTGTGAAATTGAAAGGGGCTCGGAAAGCCCGTCAAACTTTGACAGCACTACCACCGACTCCGCGCGGGTGATCTTTTTCCAGGGCTTAAAGGACTTATCCTGATACCCTGAAATGTATTTTCTCTGCATCGCGACTTTTATGTACGGCGCCGCCCAGTTGTCGGCTTTTACGTCTTCAAAAACATCGGCCTCGGGGGTTGAGACCGCAAAACCCTTGGCTTTTACCAGCATGGTCGCAAGCTCCGCCCTGGTCACCGCCTGGTCGGGGCGGAAAGTGTCGTCCGCGTAGCCGCTTATGATCCCCAAAGTAGCCAGATATTCTATCGGGTCCTTGGCCCAGAAGCCTTGGGTCACATCCGTAAATGTTTTTATACCGCTTTTCAATTTGATCTTCGGGATGAATAATTTTTCTTCCTCTTCCCGGTATTTTTTAATGATGCCCACTACCTGCTCTTCCAGCCCGACATAGCCCATAGAAAAGAAATGAGTCGTATTTTCGGTCAATTCGCCGTATTGGTGATAAGCATAATCAAATGTAAATCCCTTATAACGGAGGCCGATGCCGGCGGTCATGTTATTATCCACTCCAACCCCAAGATCGGAGGCTTTTGCTTTCTGGTCAACCCCCGCTCTAATAGACAGGTAATCGGTCGGCCCCCAGTCCAGGCCGATATGCCAGAGGCCCGGACGGTCCTGGCGCGGGCGTGATTCGGAATCAAGGTATAAAGAAACTTCCTGGCCCCTGTATCGGTAAAATCCTTCCCTCCCTACAATATTAGCGGCCAAACCCGCCTTTAAGACTAGAGGTATCGATTCTTCAACATTCCCTTTCTGCCAGACAAACCGGCCCATCATGGTAGTAGGAAGAAAATTTTGCGCTACCGCGCCGATCGAAAGCTCTTTACGCGGTTTTGACATTATCCCCAGATCCATGTCGGTCCCGATGCCGTTGGCGCCGTCAAGCGCGCCGGAATTCTGCGAAAAACCCTGCATAAATATCTTAAAATTAGTGCCGACAAGCATATTGGGCAGCAATTCTCTGGCGTATGACAGATACAAAATCGAAGAAGAATAATCCGTCGACCCGTATTGATTTATAATATCCTGGGTTGCGGTGCTGGTAAGAGTGGTTAAAGGTATATCGGTCGTCCCCGCGTTTATGTAGCCAATGCCTATCACTCCCAGTTTTTTCAATGAATAAGTCCCGGCAAATGACACATAGCTTACATCTTGTAAAAGCTTGCCGGCCATGGAATTAAATTTAACGGCCGGCTCATCGGCCAAACCGGCGGGGTTCAAGAAGACTGCTGAAGCGTCGGAAGCGCCGCCCACATAGGCCTTGCCCAGAGAAAGAGGTTTTGCCCCAACCCCGATTTCCCCGAGGTCGGACGATATCCCAAAAGCCTGCGCAGCGGTTATAACTAAAAAAACTATTATTAGATATCGACGCATTGTTTTTATTATATATTATTCCGTGTTAAAATGAAAGTGTGAGCATAGAAAAGATAAGAAATTTCTCGATCATCGCGCATATCGACCATGGTAAATCCACTCTGGCCGACCGTTTGCTTGAATTTACCGGGACGATCGAAAAAAGGCAGATGCGCGAGCAGGTTTTGGACACCATGGACCTTGAAAGGGAGCGGGGAATAACCATCAAGGCCCAGGCCATCAGAATGGAATATAACGGCTATATTCTTAACCTGATCGATACTCCCGGCCACGTGGATTTTAGCTATGAAGTTTCAAGATCGCTCGCCGCCTGCGAAGGCGCGCTTCTCTTGATCGATGCCAGCCAGGGGATAGAAGCCCAAACTCTTGCCAATGCTTATCTTGCCATTCATAACAACCTGACCATAATTCCGGTAATTAATAAGATCGACCTGCCAAATTCCGAACCGGAAAAGGTCTTAATAGAGATCAAAAACGTCTTTGGGATAGAAAAAGAAGACGTGATCATGGCCAGCGCCAAGGAAGGGATAGGCATGGCGGAAATACTGGACGCGATCATCAAAAAAGTGCCGCCGCCGACCGGATCGGACGACGCCCCGCTCCAGGCTTTGATCTTTGATTCACGTTATGATGTCTACCGCGGAGTAGTGGCTAATATCAGGGTCGTGAATGGGATATTAAAGGCCGGTACTAAGATCAAGATGATGGGGGCACAAACGGAGCATGAAACTCTTGAGGTCGGCATTTTAAGGCTGGGATTGATCGCGCGGGAGCAGTTGTCCGCCGGGGAAGTGGGATATATTATTTCCGGCGTAAGAAACGTGCGCGAATGCCGCGTGGGCGATACCATAACCAGCCTCAAAAACCCGGCCGCCGCTCCCCTGCCCGGCTATCAGCCGATCAAGCCGATGGTTTTTTGCGGTTTTTATCCGGTAAACTCCAGTGATTTTGAACATTTAAAGGACGCGTTGGAAAAACTTCAGCTCAACGATGCCGCCCTCACCTATGAGATAGAAACATCGGTCGCTCTGGGCTTTGGCTTTCGCTGCGGATTTTTAGGTTTGCTCCACTTAGAGATCATCCAGGAACGCCTCGAAAGAGAATATGATCTGGACCTGGTCGCCACCGCGCCCAATGTCATTTATAAGATAAAAAAGACCAATGGCCAGGAAATATTAATTGATAACCCGGCCAGCTTCCCTGATCCGGCAGGCATAGAATCAATTGAAGAACCATACATGAAATTGACCGCCTTTTCCCCAAGCGAATATGTCGGCCGGATAATGGAGCTGACTATCGATAAGAGAGGTGAATTTAAAGGCATGGAATACCTGGACCCTACCAGGGTAATGTTGACATTTGAGATCCCCCTGTCAGAAGTGATCTCCGAGTTTCATGATATGTTAAAATCTTGCTCCCGAGGATATGCTTCTATGGATTACGAACTAATTGGTTATAAGCCGTCAGACCTGGTAAAAATGGACATTTTATTGAACCAAGAGCCGGTCGACGCGCTGTCGGTGATCATTCACCGCGAAAAAGCGCAATATAAGGGAAAGTTGCTGGTGGAAAAATTAAAAGAGGTCATTCCGCGGCACCAATTTGAAATACCGATCCAGGCTTCGATCGGAAGCAAGGTCATCGCCCGCGAGACCAAACCGGCATTGAGAAAAAACGTTCTTGCCAAGTGCTACGGCGGCGACATCACCAGGAAAAGAAAATTGCTTGAGAAGCAAAAAGCCGGAAAGAAACGAATGAAAAGAATAGGTTCCGTCGACGTGCCGCAGGAAGCGTTCATGGCTGTGCTCCGCCTCTCGACATGACCTCTAGACCTCTTGACCTCAAGACCGCTGGACCTTTGGGATTATATATTCATATTCCTTTCTGCAAAAAGAAATGTAATTACTGTGATTTTGTATCGTATGCCGGGAAAGAGGGACTGGTT
>JBAZPF010000089.1:0-5002 GCA_041648295.1 Candidatus Margulisiibacteriota bacterium
GATTATACCGCCATCCCGGGTCTCCGGCCTAAACGAAGCGATTTGCTCTTTTATTCCATTTACCTGATTTACAGAGATGATATATCAATCCTGGGAAAGAAGATCCATGATTGGGCTGGATTTATGGCCGCTTCAAAAATAAAATACAATGGTAAACTCTATGAGCGATTTTTAGAAAAATTAGCGCAAAAAAAATCAATCAATGAAGAGGATCTTCATCAAGCCATTTTCGGCGATGGTTATCTGGTTTCTTATTGTATTTCATGGATCGTAAAAGTGTTAAAAAAGGGGAAAAGCTTTGAAAATGTGGCGCGGCTGGTAGCAAGGAATCCATTTTTAGCTAATCCGAATTTTGCGTTTTGGATGATCAATCATTTGACTACGATTGGACGGATTAAAAGTCCGGAGATGGCTTATGATCCAATTGCCACTTCTCCCGAAACCCTTGAGATCGCCAGGCTGTTTGCCAGGGATGGTTACTGGGACAAAATCCCGCAATTATTGCTGACCAGCGCCATGATGCGGGATTATAAAATCACGGAAGATGGGAAGAAGATTTATTATGATTTTCTGGCCGGGCGGCATCAAGTAGTTGGGCAATGCCGTGAAGCATTTGTCATGGACGAACGATTTTTTGACATGTATTCGCGGATACCTGACCGGGAACTAGCTCAATTCCTGGAAGACCAGTTCAAAATGGCGGCCTTAACGACCGCGTATTATTTTGGCCGTGATTCCGGCGTTGACGCTCATTCTGCCAAATTACGCGATACTTTTAATCGTTTGCAGGTGAAAAGAAAAGAATTTCTGCAAAGATTGCCGGCAGAGAATTGCGCTAAATTGAAACAATTGCTTGATCAGCCGGTATCAGTTCCAACGCTGATGCATCCTTATACCCTGCGCCAAATCTTTAGCATGGTCTTTGGCGATAACAGTTCGATCTTCCATAGTTTTACTTTTAGGGGATGGGAAACCGGCTTGCCTGATTTTGCAAGGCAGATCAGAAGCTACGACGGCTTGCCGACAGTCTTGCTCCATGGCACAAACCTGGAAAATTCTTTAAAGATCATTGCTAACGGAGGGATCAGTCCGTTAAAAGTTCGTGAAAATGAAGGGCCGTCCAGGGAAGAATTAAGACAAAGGGCATATCATTTCCTGTCATCTTCTCCCGTAGAAAGATTATTGCCTGAAAATAATCTGGCTGCTAACGGATGGTCGTCGGGAAAGACCCAAGTTTACAGCCATCTTGCAACTGCCGAATCGTTTTCCAGCCGAACGCCGCAATCAAGAGTAATTGGACCGTGGGCTTTTTGGGGGAAAAGCCTTGGAGAAAATGTAGCCTTTGAAATATCAGTTGCGGCTGTTCCGGCGGAGGAACTATCGCATACCAGACGAAGGGGTTATACGCAAAACACCTATGTGCCGATCGATGCCGGCCTCCTGACCGATCCCGAATTTGTCCCAGTCCACGATATCGTATCTTTTAAAAGGATAGCAATTGATAAAGCGGACAGGCATTATTTGCGGATATATCTGACTACATTATCGGATGACGCAAAGGTATGGGAGGCAAAGGTCAAGAAAATAGAAGAAGGATTTTCAGGTTTATTGCAAAGGCCGATCGATCAGGCCGGAATAAGAAAAGAATTTGGCCTTGAGATACTGCCAATGAAACAATATGGTAATATTCAAGAAAATATTCGGGCTGAACTGGTACAGATAGTCAAAGAACAATTTACCAGCCATCGGGAAATCTTTAAAACTGCCGTGCCGCTGTTAATGGAGCTTGAGGATTATCTTCTCTCGCAAATAACCGATCCGACCGATCTCGATGAGATCAACATTGCCCGCGAGCTGGCGGTCTTTGATTTTTAATCAGGACTAGGATCTAGAGATCAAGAACACCCCGAAGATGATGACCAGGATCCCGATCCAGCGCACAAGCGTGACGTTTTCCTTAAAAAAGATTACTGAAGCGATCGCGACAACCACATAAGCCAGCGAAACCATGGGGTAGGCGATGCTAATATTTAATCTTGATAAAACCGCCAGCCAGAAAATGGATGACACGCCGAATGAAACAAAACCGAAAAATACCCATGGATTGAGCAGCATCGGAATGGTTTTCTGCGCGATCTGCGTTATCGGAAACGAGCCGAATTGATTCATCCCTTGTTTCATCAACAGTTGCCCGATAACCGCGAGGGAAACGGAAACAAAAAGAATTAGATAATTGACCATTTTAACTCCTTTTTTTTATTTTACCCAGTAAAGAGTCCGCATAAAGCATTCCTACCTGGAAAAGGTATTCGCCCATTTCTACCAGGCCCATTTTTGACTTGCTTCCCAGCCGGTCGGCAAAAATAATGGGGACTTCCGCGGAGGCGCGATATTTTCCTTTTACTATGATCTCCAGCAGTATCTTATAGCCGATCGGGTTCAGATGAATACCTTCGATAACGGAGCGCTTGATCATAAAATATCCGGAGGTAACGTCTTTGACATTTGTCAGAAGACGGGCCGGAAAACGGGCAAGATCGGAAAGGAACCTTTTGCCCCAGGTCCAATCGCGGGAGCCGCCGCCTTTTACCAGTCGGGACCCGACCACCAGATCGGCTTTCCCCGATTTGATAAGTTCCAGCATCCCGGGAATGATTTCGGGCGGATGTGAAAGATCGGCGTCCATGACGCAGAAAACGTCTCCCTTGGCCAGTTTGAATCCTTCGATCACCGCGGAGGCGAGGCCCTGGCGGGTGGGGCGCACCAGCACTTTTATTCCCAGATGCCGCGCAAATTCCGCCGTTCCATCCGGGGAATTGTCGTCAATGATCAGGACTTCGGCGTCTTTGGCTACGGTATTAAGGCGAGCGTAAAGCTCGGACAGGTTATTCTTCTCGTTGTATGTAGGAATTATGATCGATAACATTCAATTCAATTATAACACGGGCATGGCCGGCATTTCCAATGCCATATAGATATGGCTTTGCCGGCTCCCTTTTTATTTCAATCAAACCGTTGTTTGCATTGATCTTTATCCCTGGAGTGCACCAGGACGGGTTAGATCTTAACTGTGCCTTTCCGTATTCAATTCCCGCTTCCGCCAGATAATAGGCGGAGAGGTATTCTTTTTGCGCCTTAAGCGAAGAAGCGGAGCTATAAGCCATATAACCGGCGGAGCTTATCAGCAATAAAAGTGCGGATATCAAAAATATAACAACGATCAGGGAAAATCCTCTATTTCTCATTTCGGCAAAATGCTCCGGTTTTAGAATCATCGACCTCGATCATAACCAAACCCGCCCCGGGATAGCTGAAAGCAAGTTTATTTACCTGTCCGGCTTCGGTCAAATAAGCCGAAGTTGAATCTTTTTTTCTTCTGACCTTGCCGCCGATAAGTTCATAAGAAATAACGGATGTCCCGTTTTTTATGGTAAGACAAGCGGGGGTTGAATTCTTGATCGAATCGGCGGAACGAACCTCTTTTACGATCCGGGTCAGAACAAATTGTCTGATCTGCAATCGTTCGATATCGGCGCTTAATATTTTATATGTCTTCAAATAACTTGAAAGCAGCATAAAGCCGGCCAGAAAAACTATAGCGGCCAGCGACAGGGCGACCAGGATCTCGATAAGCGTGAATCCCGATCTTTTCATCTTGCCCTCATCGTATAAAGGATGATCGGCGGCTTTTTTATATTCCAGTTTAATGTGATAGTGATCTCTTTTAAATCCGAACTGATATTGTTTACGATCAATTGGTTCCCGTCGCTTTTTAGCGAATCGAACGGCTCCGCCCTCAATTCTTCCATTTTTCCCTGGGCAAGGTTGAGCGCCGCGAAATAATTGCGCGAATTATTTCGCGAATAAATTGAGACTTTAAAGAAAAGAACAAAAAATCCTGAAACCATGGCCAGGATCAATAAGGAAATTAGGACTTCTATAAGGGTAAAACCCTTTCTATTCAACCCGTACCCTCCCCACGTTTGAAATTATTATGGAATTCGCTCGTCCATGGCAGACCAGTCTGATCGTGCCGAAATATCCAGGCTGGGGCATGCCGCTTGGCGAAAACCTGATGCTTATCTGCGGAACGACCAACACCGACGAAGGTAGCGCTCTTTCTTTTCCGTTCACGATATAGCGGCCGCCGGAAAAGACGATCTCCTGGTCGTTATGTTCGGAGATCGCTCTCATTTGCGCGGAGCGCAGATCGGCCGCGATCTGCTTTATGGATGACTGCAGTTTGATCTGGTCGGTCATGCCGGAAAATTGAAAAGAAATAAAACCGGCGATAATGCCGATGATTGAGAGAACAACTACCAGTTCGATCAGGCTGTATCCTTTTATTTTCATTTTGCTTTTACGGTTATGTTGTCAATGAGCCGCGTTTTGCCCAGCCAGACTGCGGCCGCTATTAGTACCGGGCCGCTTAACGGCTTTTTATCTTCCAGCGTTTCCGGATCCACGATCGATAAATATTCGATCCGGATTAACGGGACCGATCCTATTATTTCTGTCATTGCCGTCACGATCTTATTTGGTTCTTTTATGCCGGACTCGACCAGCTTTTTCCCCTGGCAGAGGGCGCGGTACAGCACGGCGGCCGATTTTCTGTCTTCCGGCGACAGATAGGCGTTGCGGCTGCTCATCGCCAGTCCGTCGTATTCCCTTACGGTCGGGATGGAAATTATTTCGACGCCGTAATTAAGGTCTTTTGCCATTTTTTTAATAATGATCTGCTGTTGAAAGTCTTTTTCCCCGAAAAAAGCGTAATCCGGGCTTACTATATTAAATAATTTAGCCACCACCGTGGCCACGCCTTTAAAATGCCCCGGCCGGAATTTTCCGCAAAGTTTATCAGCAAGATCGGGGACCTCAACGCTGGTTTTAAAGCCGGAAGGATACATGCTCTCCGCCCTTGGATAGAAGATAACAACCGGATCGAAATGTTTTAATTTATCTTTGTCGGCGTTGAAATTACGCGGATAGCGGGAAAGATCTT
>JBAZPF010000090.1:0-4997 GCA_041648295.1 Candidatus Margulisiibacteriota bacterium
GAAAGAGCATAATTATCTGGTTTTTACCTGCAAACATCGATCTCCTGAAGGCCCTTGCAAAAATTACTTCTGGCGGCCCAATGTCTGCCGCAATTATCCGCTGGTGGATTATTTTGAAAAGCCAAAACTTTTGCCCGGCTGCGGATTTACGGCCACACCTCGATAGTGATATAATGCTTTCATGAAAAAGATAATCATAGGCGTTGACCTGGGCGGGACAAAGATCGCGGCCGCGGCGGCGGACGAATGCGGCTGTCTTCTGTCGGAACTGATCGTACCGACTGAAGCCCAAAAAGGAAAAAAACAGGTTATCCTCAACCTTGAAAAAGCGATCGAAACACTGGCAAGATCGATAAAAGGCAAGATCTCAAAAATAGGCATCGGCGTCCCCGGCCCCATCGATTTTCATACCGGGATCGTTATCGAACCTCCCAACCTCCCCGGCTGGAAAAAAGTGAACCTGAAATCTGAAATATCAAAAAAATTCAATGTCCCGATTTTTATCGATAACGACGCCAACTGCGCGGCTCTCGGCGAAGCCTTGTTCGGCGCCGGCCAAAAAGCCAGGAATTTTATCTATATTACGGTTTCAACCGGGATCGGAGGAGGAATCATCATAGACCGAAAAGTTTATCATGGAGCCAACGGTTCCGCGGGGGAATTCGGCCATATGGTAATCGATCCCAGCGGTTTTAAATGCGGCTGCGGCAACAAGGGAGACCTTGAGGCAATGGCTTCCGGCACTTCAATAAAAACCAGGTCCGGAGAAGACGCCATGGCCATACACATAAAAGCCCAACAGGGGGACAGCAAGGCGATCAAGGTTATCGGGGAAACGGCAAAATATTTGGGGATTGGGATCGCCAATCTGGTGAACATTTTTAATCCCGAACTGGTCGTGGTCGGCGGAGGCTTGTCAAATATGGGAGAACTTTTATTAAAGCCCACTCGCCAAGAATTCAATAAACACGCCCTTGCCCTGCCCAAGAAGGCGGTTAAGATCGTGCGGGCAAAATTAGGGGCGCGGTCGGGATTACTGGGAGCGATCGCTCTATGTCTATAGCCATCATCGATTACGGAGCCGGCAATTTACGGAGCGTACAAAAAGCTTTTGAGAAGCTTGGCTTCGACGCTATTCTTACAAAAGATAAAATCGCCATACGCACCGCGAAAGGCGTCGTTTTGCCCGGCGTGGGATCGTTTGATTCCGCGGTCACGGAATTAAGGAATTCCAACCTCGAAGGGATCATCGAAGAAGTGATCGCCATGGAAAAGCCGTTTTTCGGCATTTGTCTGGGCTACCAACTGCTGTTTGAATCATCGGAAGAAGGCAAGCTCAAAGGGTTCGGTATCTTAAAAGGGAGAGTAACAAAGTTCAACTTCTCCGATACGCCTTTTTCCGGCTACAGTATCCCGCACATGGGCTGGAACCGGCTGTTATTTAAACGCCATTCGCCGATTTTTGATGACATACCGGATAGTTCTATGGTATACTTTGCTCATTCCTATTATCCGGTCCCGGAGGATGAGTCGATAGTTTCCGCTCAAACGGACTATGCCATCCTTTTCGCTTCGTCGATCGGAAAAGGAAATCTGTTCGGAGTCCAGTTTCACCCCGAAAAAAGCGGTGCCACTGGCTTAAAAATACTGGAGAATTTTGGAAAATTATGTTTGAAGTAATACCGGCGGTAGATATATTAGACGGCAAATGCGTAAGGCTGAAACAAGGGAAATTCAGCGATCAGACCACTTATTATGAAAACCCCGTTGAAGCGGCAAAACTATGGGAAAGCAAGGGCGCTACCCGCCTCCATGTGGTTGATCTGAACGGCGCGCGCACCGGCATGCCTGAAAATATCGAGATCATCAAAGAGATCGTTAAATCGGTCAACATCCCCGTTCAGGCCGGCGGCGGATTGAGAAGAATGGACCTGATCGAAGAAATGATCAAGATCGGCGTTGCCCGGGTCATTCTCGGGACTTCCGCGATCTTTAATCATAACCTGCTCTCATCAGTTTGCGAAAAATTTGAAGAAAAGATTGCCGTTGCCGTAGATGCCAAGAATGATAAGGTTGTCGCCAACGGCTGGACCAATGTTTCCTCCAAAAATGTTTACGCGCTTGCTCAAGAAGCGGTTTCACTCGGAGTGCAGAGGTTTATTTATACCGATATCTCAAGAGACGGGATGCTGGAAGGCCCCAATTTTGCCGCGATCCATAAATTTGCCGCTTCAGTTGATGTCCCGGTTATCGCTTCCGGCGGCATATCGTCAAAGGAAGACATAGAAAAGCTTAAAGAATTAAAAATTGAGGGCTGCATCCTCGGCGTTGCCCTTTATGTAGGCGCGGTAAAACTCGAAGAGGTACTATAGCTTGCCCCTCGGAGGATCTCGGGATAAACCCACCCGCCTCTTTCTTCTAAGACACGGCGAAACGCTCGCAAATATCGAACAAATTTATCAGGGACAAGGCGATTCTCCGCTTTCGGAACTGGGATTGGAAGAGGCGGAACTGCTGGCAAAAGCGCTTAAGAACGAAAAATTCGCCGGTATTTACTCATCCTCGCTTACCCGTTCTTATGATACGGCAAAGATCATTGCCAAATACCACGATCTGGAAGTTGTTAAAATCCCTCAACTTATTGAAAGATATTATGGGGATTTTGAAGGTTTGACCTATATTAAGATCAAGGAAAAATATCCTGATCTTTATCAACTGTGGCTCACCCATCCGGATAAAGCCATAATTAATGGCGCCGAAACGCTTGAAGATCTGCAAAAACGCGGGATCGAGGCAATATCAAAGCTGATAAAAAAACACAAAGGAGAACTATTCTGTATTGTCGGCCACGGCGGCATAAACCGGACTATTCTTTTCCACTACATGAATCTCGGTCTTGATAATTTTTGGAGGATCAAGCAGGACAATTGCTGTATTAATATTGTTGAGATCGATAATCACCCGATGGTCACACTTCTAAACAGCACCTGGTTTTTAGGCGAGAAAAGAATGTCGAAAACAATGGTATATTAGCCCAGCCGTTTCTTCAAAGCCTCATATTCGTCGATCATCTCTTTGGGCATGCGCTTTCCGAACATTTTAAAGAACTCCTTGTGGTCTTTTAGCTCTTCGAGCCATTCTTTATTATCGATCGCAAGCAATTTCTCAATCGTCTGCGGCGGCAGGTCCAGTCCGGTGGTGTCAATATCCTGCGCATTAGGGACATATCCGATGGGAGTTTCGTGCGCGCCGACTTTATAACGGCAGCGGTCTATTATCCATTCTAAAACGCGGAGGTTTTCGCCAAAACCGGGCCACATGAAGTTGCCGTTCTCGTCCATCCTGAACCAATTGACATGAAATATTTTCGGGGTCCGCGACATCTTTTTGCCCATTTTCAGCCAATGTTTAAAATAATCCGCCATGTTATAACCGCAAAATGGGAGCATGGCCATGGGATCGCGGCGCACCTCGCCCTGTTTCCCGTATTGCGCGGCGGTGCGCTCCGATGCCACAGTGGCGCCAACGTAAACTCCATGCTGCCAGGTAAAAGCCTCATAAACCAGCGGGGCCAGACGCGCCCTTCTCCCGCCGAAAATGATCGCCGATATAGGGACGCCGTGATGATGCTCAAGGCGATTTGTTATCGACGGGCATTGCGATGCCGGCACGGTAAACCTGCTGTTTGGATGAGCGGCCAGTTCCTTTGTTCCCTGCTTCCATGGCTTCCCCTGCCAGTCTATCCCTTCATCGGGAACCGGAGGATCGCCTCCTTCCCACCAGACTGTGCCGTCCATCTTCAGGAGAACATTGGTATATATGGTATTTTTTTGGATCGCGGTCATCATATTGGGATTGGTCTTGGTATTCGTTCCGGGCGCGACGCCAAAAAAACCGGCTTCAGGATTTACCGCCCATAGCGATCCGTCGGTATCTATGCGCATCCAGGCAATATCGTCGCCTACGGTCCATATGCGATAACCTTTGCTTTTTAATCCTTCCGGAGGAACAAGCATTGCCAGGTTGGTCTTGCCGCAGGCGCTGGGAAACGCGGCGGCAATATAGCCGATATAGCCGGAGGGATCTTCGATCCCCATAATGAGCATATGTTCCGCCATCCAGCCTTCCCTCTGGCCAAGATAAGAACCCAGCCTAAGTGAAAGACATTTTTTCCCAAGCAAGACATTGCCTCCATAACCCGAACCAACGCTCCAGATGGCGTTGTCTTCAGGGAAATGGAGGATCAAACGGCGATTGACATCAAGATCCGCCTTGCTGTGCAGGCCTTTAGTGAATTTTCCGTCTTTGCCGAGTTTCTCAAGAACGGCGCTGCCGATACGCGTCATTATCCGCATATTAAGGACAACATAAATGCTGTCGGTTAATTCTATGCCGATCTTCGAGAATGGAGAACCCACCGGTCCCATGGAAAAAGGGATAACATACATGGCGCGGCCTACCATGCAATTCCTGAATATCTCTTTGGCTTTTTTATAAGCTTCAGACGGCTTCATCCAGTTATTGTTCGGTCCGGCATCGGATTTCTTCCTGGTGCAGATGTAGGTCAAATGTTCCGTACGGGCTACATCTGTCGGTGAAGTCCGATGATAGGTGCATCCGGGAAGTTTTTCCTGGTTGAGTTGAATAAGTTCGCCGGTCTTGAAGGCTTCCTGCTCCAGACGCGTTTTTTCTTCTTCTGAACCGTCTATCCAGACAATTTTGTCCGGCCGGCAGAGATGGGCCATTTCTTTCACCCATTTATTGAGGTCGGAATGCTTTGAGGTCATGTCAATTCCTTTCGAATAATATTTATTAGATAGCCAGAGCGATCGCGCCCAGCAGCACGGATCGGTCCTTTTGCTTGGCTAGAGATATTTTAATATCTCTTTTAAAAAGCTGGCGACTTAACAACTCTCTTGTCGGCTGAAGCAGTTTTTCGCCTATGTTCGCCACCCCGCCTCCCACTACCACGCAGTCCGGATCTATCACATTTATCA
>JBAZPF010000091.1:0-4969 GCA_041648295.1 Candidatus Margulisiibacteriota bacterium
CTCCGTTACCGCCTTAAAAACCCTTTGGAACGCCAGCAGCAGGTCATTAAGGTTAACGTCCGTAAGGAAGAAGTCTTTTTGTTCCGGAACCTGTTCTTCGCTGTGGAAACGGGAATAGATCCGCGAGAATGAATCCTTTTTATCCCGCAGATGCGCCGCCGCCTGCTTAAAGCGCTGATATTCCCTTATATGATCGGCAAGGTCCGTCTCTATTTCCTCTTCTTCCTGCAGTTCCATTGCCTCTTCCGGCTGGGGCAAAAGCCGTTTGCTCTTTAATTCAAGCAGATAGGCCGCCGTGACAATAAATTCCGACGCCAGGTTTAAATTGATCTCCTTTAATTTATGCAGGTATTCAAAGTAAGCGGAAGTTATCTGCGAAAGCGAGATCTCAAAAATGTCCACTTTGCATTCGCGCACGGCATCCATCAAAAGTTCAAAAGGACCGTCATACTTGGGGATGGTGACCTGAAAAGTTTCGATCATATCAGCCCCATCGCTTTTTTAGCTTCATTCAGGGTAGCCCCGGCGATCTTTCTGGCTTTGGCCATGCCGGAATTAAGCGCTTCCGCGACCCTTTGGGGGTCTTTCAGCAGTTCCGCCCGCTTTTTCTGGATTGGCTCAAGGTAAGCCAAAAGATGGTTAAGGAATTCCTTTTTGCATTCAACACAGCCTCTGGCCGCGCTTTCACATTCTGCGGCGATCTTTTTGATCTCCGGCTTGTTGAATATTTTATGATAAGCGAACACCGCGCAGACGTCCGGATGCCCCTTATCCTCCCTTTTTATCCGCGCCGGGTCGGTTATCATAAGGTTAACTTTTTTCTTTATGGTTTCGGGAGGATCGGAAATGGCGATCGTGTTGCCGTAGCTCTTGCTCATCTTCCTGCCGTCAAGGCCCGGAAGCACGGGAAATTCCGTCATAAGCTCCTTTGGGGCGGGCATAACCTCGCCGTAAAAGTTATTAAAGCGGCGGGCGATCTCCCTGGTCAATTCTACGTGAGGCAGTTGGTCTTCTCCCACCGGCACAAAATCCGCTTTATAGATAAGGATATCCGCCGCCTGCAGTACCGGGTATCCGAGAAATCCGTAAGTGCCGAGGTCCTTTTCTTTAAGTTCTTCGATCTTGCTTTTATAGGTAGGGACCCTCTCCAGCCAGGGAAGCGGAGTGATCATTGAGAACAGAAGATGGAGCTCGGAATGTTCGGGAATGTCGGATTGCTTGAAGATAACGCATTTTTTAGGATCAAGCCCGACGGATAAAAGATCGATCGCCACGTCCACAATGTCTTCGCGGAGCTTTTTGATGTTGTCATAGCCGGTGGTCAGGGCATGGAGATCGGCGATAAAAAAATAGCAGTTATATTTATCCTGAAGGCTTACCCAGTTCTCCAAAGCTCCCATCAGGTTGCCCAGATGCAGCTTTCCCGAAGGCTGAATTCCCGAAACCACTATTTTTTTGTGTTCTGACATCTTAAGGGTCATTTTATCATATCCGGCGGAACGTTTAAATATCTAAGGGATTCCTCGACCACTTCCTTGAACACCGGCCCGGCGACCGATTCTCCCCAGATCGATCCTTTAGGTTCATTTATAATCACCAACGCGATCAGGCGGGGATCGTTCAACGGAGCAAAACCGATGAAAGAGGCGATGTAGCGTCCGGCCATATATCCCCTCCCCCCGGGAGCGGCTTTTTGCGCCGTACCGGTCTTGCCTCCCACGCGGTAGTCAGCCATTTTAGCGCGTTTGCCCGAACCAAAGAGGACAACGTTCTCCATTAATTTTTTTACTTCCCTCGCGGTCTTTTCGGATATCGGACGGTTCAGCTCTTCTCCCGCGTAGGTTTTAAGGAAAGAACCGTCCAGGCTTTCTATTTTCTTCACCAGCACGGGCTTTATCCTCCGCCCTTTATTGGCAATGCTTCCGACGGCGGAAATAAGCTGCAGCGGGGTCACGGCAATGCTCTGGCCAAAAGTGATCATGCCGATATCGGGTTTATACCAGTTCGCGGGATTTTTTAATAATCCGGAAGACTCGCCGGGAAAGTTTATCGAAAGTTTTTCCCCGAAACCGAAATCTTTTATTTTGTTATAAAATCGATTGGCTCCGAGCAGGATGCCTATTTGCGCCGCGCCCGTGTTTATTGATTGTTCCAGCATTCTCGATACCGAAATATAGCTGCCGCCCCAGTCTATCTGATGGGAATTCTTGATGACCTTGCCGCCAAGAGTCAATGAATCAAGCGCTTTAAGCTTGGTGTCTAAATTGATGACTCCTTCGTCAAGCCCCGCGGCCGCGGTTATTACTTTAAAAGTGGAGCCCGGCTCATAGACATCGACGGCCGCCGTTCTCCAATTTTTAGGGCTGGATTTCGAATACTCGTTAGGATCAAAATCCGGCTTCCCCGCCAGCGCCAGTATCTCTCCGCTTTTTATATCCATGACTATCATATTTCCGGAAACGGCGGAGAATTTTTTTATGGCCGCCTCCAGTTCCCTCTCCGCTATATACTGGACCGTTTCGTCAATCGTCAGGGTCAGGATCATTCCCGGAGACGCTTCTTCAACATCTTTTTCCTTGACCGAAAGGAGCTCGTATCCCATAGGGTCGCTTTCGGTGACAATGGACCCCTCCACCCCTTTTAAATATTTATCATACGACTGTTCTATCCCCGAAAGCCCTTCATTGTCCAGGCCGCAGAACCCAATGACCTGCGACGCCAGGCGGCCTTTCGGATAAACCCGTTTTTTCTCCTTTAAAAGAGAAACACCCGGGATTTTTTGTTCCTCTATCTTTTTTGCCAGCTCTATCGGTATTTTTCTTTTAACCCAGGCAAAAAGCTTTCTTTTGTCAAAAGGACCGATTTTTCCGCCCAGCAGTTTTATAAGCTTCTCATTGTCCTTAAATATTCTCGGGTTAACGTAGATCGAGCTGGTATCAAGCGATGTCGCCAGTATCCGGCCGTTGCGGTCCAGTATTTCGCCCCTGTCCGCGGCCAGGGTTATGATCCTTTTTCTCTGCGATTCCGCTTTCCGGGCGTAAAATTGATGATGTATTAATTGAAGGTCCGCCAGGCGTACAAGGATTATAACCGCTATGGCGATAAACAGCAGGAGCAGATAAGTTACTCTATCCTTTTTCACCCAATAGCTCCAGAAGAAGCAGGGAAAGTTCAACTTTAGGGTCGTAGCCGCGTTTAAGATGAAGGTCCGTCAAGCATAAAGTATCGATCGCCTCCATAAGTTCTTCTTCTTTGAAATTTCCGGCCGCGGCCATGGTCTTGCCCATGTAATACGGGCTGGCTTTCAATTGCCTGGCGATCTGGTACCGGTCGGACATCCTGTTTTTCATCAAAAGTTTTACTTTATAAAGATTCCTGAACTGCGACGAGATCAGGCCTAAAAATTCGATCGGGTCTTCGCGGTCGATAAATAGTTTCTCCAGGGCTTCGAACGCCTTTTTCCGGTTTTTTTGCCGCAAAGCTTCGGTAACGGTAAAAGCGTCATATCCCGTCCGCGGGACCATTTTTTCAATATCTTCCCTGACTATTTCCCCGCGTCCCATAGAATAGATCGAAAGTTTTTCCATTTCACTGGACAATGTCCCCAGGTCAAACCCGGCGTATTCTATTAAAAGTTCGGCGCTTTCCTTGCTTATTTTTTTACCTAACGACGCCGCCTGCGATTCTAAAAATCCGATGATCGTTTCCACTTCCCATTCTGGTATCTTGCGGCATTCGATCATCTCCGCGCTGTCTTTAAAAGATTTAAAAAATTTAGTCCTTTTGTCAAGGTTCTGGGGGCTTAAAAAAACGAGGGTTATCCCCGGCGGAAGGCGGGTAAACGATTCCGCCAGGTTTTCATCGGCGTCTCTAAAGTCAAAATCATGTATGATCAGCGTTTTACGCGGGGAAAAGAGAGAAGGCATAAAGATTTTTTCCGCGAGTTCCCTGGCCGACACCCCTTCCAGCGTCTCTGTTTCTGACTGCGGGTCAAGCTTCTTTATCCGTTCAAGCTCCAGCCTGATAAGGAATCTTTCGTCTCCAAAAAGTAGATATATTGATTTCATATGTTAAAGCCGACGGTCGGACTTGAACCGACAACCTACGGTTTACAAAACCGTTGCTCGACCATTGAGCTACGTCGGCTTGGCTTAAAAAAAGCCACCGGCCAGGATCGAACTGGCGACCTGCTGTTTACGAAACAGCTGCTCTACCGACTGAGCTACAGTGGCAAACCTACCACCGGTTCATGAGAACGCGGGCATTTTCGTTGATCGGTTCGGCGGAGCGTGTGTCCTGATTGACCTTCCATTCGAAATTCTCGTTCTCAAGCTTTCCGCCCCTCTCCTGCCGGCAGGCGTAGATCACTCTTAAGCCGTCCGAAGCCGCGACCACGCGCCACCCATCTTCGTGGATCTTGGTACCCAGAGATTTTGTAAGGGAAAGCACCGAATTTATCGCTAAAGAAATCGAACTGCCTTTCGATGTCTTGGCGCTCTTGACCAAGCCGATGGAATCGGTCAGTATTTCTTTTGAAACCGCGGGAGAGGCGGCCGCGACCTTCGTCCCCGATTTTTTTACCACTTTTGCTTCGACCACCATTTTTTCTTTTGCGTTTTCATTGAGTTTCGCCACTACCAATTGCGGTTTTAATTCAAAGACCCTGGCATAATCTTTAAGTATTAGATATTTATTGGCAAGCACCCCCGCCAGATATTTAGCAGTCTGGTTTTCCGGTTCCTGCGACAGCACTGCTTTTACTTCATCGGCAGCCAGGTCTATTTTGTTCTGTTTTGCGTATATCCGCGCCAGGAACAGGTGGGTCCGCGGATTTTGCGGGTCATACTGCAGGACTTGCTTAAAATTGTTTATGGCTTCGGAATAATTCTTGTTCTCAAACGCCCGGTATCCCAAAAGGTAAAGATCTTCAGTGGGTTCTTTTACCCGTGACGCTTCCACCCACCCTTCT
>JBAZPF010000092.1:0-4876 GCA_041648295.1 Candidatus Margulisiibacteriota bacterium
CGGCGGGACGACCCTGGCCGGATTAAAAGTGCTGGATGAAAAAGGATTTAAGCAAGTGGTAATTGACGCTATTAAATCGGCGGCCGGGCGCGCCAAAGAGTTGAGCAAAGAGTGGACCTAGCAATCTTCGCGATCAATTTTGTTTTTGCTTTTTATTATATTTTGGTCCTGGTCAGAATATTATTGCCTTTTGTCCCGCACAACCGGCAGCATCCTTTGATCAAGCCGATATTCGACCTTACTGATCCGATCTTGACGCCGATCAGGCAGGGACTGCCGCCGATGAAGTTCGGTTACGACGTGGCTCCCTTTATTGTGATCCTTATGCTGGCGATTTTACAAAGGCTGGTATTATATGTTATCGGAGGGTTTTGATGTCAGTTTTAATTATCGGTACGATCGCTTTAGATACGGTAGAGACTCCGTTCGGTAAAAAACAAGATATTCTTGGGGGTTCCGCCGTCCACGCGGCGATCTCGTCGAGTTTTTTTGCCCCGACCAGGATAATCGGGCCGCTGGGCGAGGATTTTCCTGAAGAACACTTAACTTTTTTAAAGAGCAGGGGGATAGACCTCTCCGCCCTTAAAAAAATGAAGGGGAAAACGTTCCGCTGGAGCGGGTTTTACGAATTTGACATGAACCAGGCGCATACCAGGGACACCCAGCTTAATGTTTTATTGGACTTTGACCCGAAACTTGATGAAGAAACAAAAAAAACGCCGTTCGTTTTTCTGGCGAACCTCGATCCGGAGATCCAGTTAAAAGTCATCAGCCAGCTGAAAGGACCGAAACTGGTCGCTTCCGATACCATGGATTTTTGGATCAAGAGCAAGCGCGAGGCGCTTCATGAAGTCGTCAAGAAAGTTGATTTTCTTCTGATCAACGAGAGCGAGATCAGGATGTTTATGGAAACGCCGAACATTCCCCTGGCGGCAAAGAGACTGCTGGAGCTTGGCGCAAAAGCGGTGATCGTTAAGCAGGGCGAACACGGAGCGCTGTTGTTTACGGAAAACGCGCACTTTTCCGCTCCGTCATACCCGCAGGCCCAGTTTAAGGACCCGACCGGAGCCGGCGATTCGTTTGCCGGAGGGTTTATCGGATACCTGGCAAAGACGGGGGATTTGAGCGAAGGGAATATCAGGCGGGCGCTGATCGTGGGATCGGTAATGGCTTCATTTAATATAGAAGATTTTAGCCTCGACCGGATGAAGAGGCTAAAAAAACATGAGATCGGGGAGCGGTTTGAAGAGTTTAAGAAATTTTCGGAGTTTGAAGCGCTTTCGGCGGCTCATTTCGCATAGGAGGAAAAAAATGTTAGAACAGTTTCAGTTGATCGGAAAGCTTCTTTTTGACGAGGGGTTGGTGCACGCGGGGGCGGGGAACTTGAGCATAAGGCGGGATGACAAAATATTTATCACCCGGACGGGATCGCTTTTGTCCATGCTAAAAGAAGGGGATATAATAGAAGTTGGAATGGAAAAGGGCGAGGCCGACAAGGAAGCTTCGGTCGAACTTCCCGTCCATCGCGCGGTTTATAAAGGGAGCAAAGCGCAGGCGATCGTCCATGCCCATCCGGCGTACGCAATCGCGCTTTCCCTGAACGAAGAAAAGATCATACCGCAAGATGCCGAGGGAAAATATTTCATAAAATCGATCCCGGTTGTTAAAGTTCGCGAGGCGATCGGATCGGACGAAGTGGCCCGTTTTCTTCCGCCCGTATTTGGCGGAGGGTATCATGGGGCGATAGTGAGGGGACATGGCAGTTATACGATCGGAGCCGACCTTATGGAGGCGTATAAACTGACCTCAACGCTTGAAAACTCATGCAAAATAATTATTCTTTCCCGAAAACCGGCGCAGCCGCAGACATCGATCAACAAGCCGCGGGACAACCGCCGCGGACCGGCAATTCCTCCGGGAATAGGAGTGATGGACCGCTCGCGCTATAATAGAAGATGAGCCTTGAAGAGCTAAAACAAAAAATACTTTCATATCTGCCTGATGCCGACCTGTCGATCATTGACAAAGCCTACTCTTTTGCCGAAGAAAAACACAAAGGGACAAACCGCCTCTCCGGCGACCCGTATATTACCCATCCTTTAGCCGTAGCTTATATCCTGGCGGAGCTGGAGCAGGACGTTTCAACCATTGCCGCCGCGTTTTTACACGATACCATTGAGGATGCCGAAGTCACATTCGACCAGATCTCCGCAAAATTTTCGCCAGAGATCGCCAAACTGGTCGAGGGCGTTACCAAATTGGGGCAATTGGTGTATGAATCGCAGGAAATAAGGGAGGCGGAAAATTACCGCAAAATGTTTGTGGCAATGGGAGAAGACCTGCGCGTTATAGTCATAAAACTGGCCGATCGTTTGCATAACATGCGGACGCTGAAATATCTGCCGCCGGAGAGACAAAAAGGGACCTCGCTTGAAACGCGCGATATCTTTGCGCCGCTGGCGCATCGGCTGGGAATGTGGAAGTTAAAATGGGAACTTGAAGATCTTGCTTTTTCTTATCTTGAGCCTGATAAATATGATGACCTTAGAAAGAAGATAGGAGAGAGCCGGAAGGCCAGAGAAGAATATATCCAAAATTTTATATTAAGACTTGGCGAACAGCTGAAAAAGTTCGGGATCACGGGAGAGATCTACGGGCGGCCCAAACATTTATACAGTGTCTTTCGAAAAATGGAAGATCAAAACCTGGATTTTGAAGAAATCTACGATCTGACCGCGGTGCGGGCGATCGTAGAATCGGTTAAGGATTGCTATGCGGTGCTTGGAGTGATCCACGCTACCTGGAAACCGATACCGGGAAGGTTTCGCGATTATATTGCCGTGCCCAAAAGCAACGGCTACCAATCTCTGCACACTACTGTCATGGGCGATGGCGCCAAGCCGGTGGAGATTCAGATCCGCACTAAAGAAATGCACCGGATCGCCGAATACGGCGTAGCCGCGCACTGGATATATAAGGAAGAGGTGACCGACCGGACATTTGACCAAAAGATGGCGTGGTTCAGGCAGATGCTTGAAACGCAGACGGAATTGAAAGATGCCAAAGACTTCATGGACTCGCTAAAAATAGATTTGTTTGTCGATGAAGTTTTTGTTTTTACGCCAAAGGGGCAGGTTATTCAATTGCCTCTGGGCGCCAACCCGGTAGATTTTGCTTATCATGTCCACACCGAAGTCGGCCATCGTTGCACTGGGGCCAAAGTTAACGGCCGGATCGTTCCGTTTGATTACGCATTAAAGAACGGGGAGATCGTTGATATTCTTACCGGCAAAGCCGACGCGCCGTCATTAGGATGGCTAAATATTGTAAAGACGGCGGGCGCCAGGGCGAAAATAAAAAGCTGGTTCAAGAAGCGCAGGCGGGAAGAAAGTGTTGTGCGCGGCCGGGCGGCGCTGGAAGATGAGGTTAAAAAACTTCGCCTGCATCCGAAGGATGCGTTATCGCTTGAACTTATCGACTGGCTGACATCCGAATTCAAGATGAAAACGACGGATGATCTTTACGCCGGCATCGGATACGGCGAAATATCGGCTTTTGACTGCGCGAAGAGATTGCGGGATAAAATTCCCGGCGCGGAAAAAGTGGAAAAAGAGGAAGCCGCGCCGTTCGTGCATCCCAGGCCGAGGAAGAGAAAAATAATCCACGGAATCAGGGTTTCGGGGCTTGAGGGCATCCTTATCAGAATGTCCAAATGCTGCAACCCGCTTCCCGGGGATGATATCATCGGTTTTGTGACCAAGGGGAGGGGGGTGGCGATCCACAGGAAGGATTGTCCGACCGTCCAGCGGTCAAAGCCGGAATTTGAAAAGATGGTCAAGGTCGAATGGGACCTGTCGGCTGACATCAATTATCCGATCGAGATCGGAGTAGAAGCCTTTGATCGTATCGGCGTTCTGCACGACATCCTTGAGAAAATTTCGGAGACCAAGACCAATGTCGCTTCGGTTGATATCAAGACTAAAAAAGGATCTACCGCTTATTTGAAGATTGTTGTCGACGTCAAAAACCTCGGACAATTACAGCAGGTATGCCAGGCGATCAGGACGGTGGCGGATGTTTATGATGTGGGCCGGGCGGCGAAGTAGGTTGTTGCGGGAGGTGGGGACATGAGAACAGAGACTTTCTTTGAGGAATCAAAAGAACAATCAGAAGTAAAGAGTGCTATTGTTTCAAAATATTTTTGGGTGTGGGCAAAAGTTGTAATTCCTTCTTCGAAAAAACATAGTAATAAAATAGCATATTTGGATTTGTTTGCTGGTCCCGGAAGGTATAAGGATGGAACAAAATCAACCCCCATTCTTATATTAGAAAAAGCAATAATGGATTCTGATATGAGAAATATGCTGGTAACAATATTTAATGATAAAAATTCGAACTATGTAGACTCATTAAAAAATGCCATAAGCAGTTTGCCAAATATTGACAAAATGAAATATCAGCCCCAGATCAATAATGATGAAGTAGGGGAGGAAGTAGTTAAACAGTTTGAAGAAATGCGATTTGTTCCGACCTTGTTTTTTGTTGATCCATGGGGATATAAGGGATTATCGTTAAAATTGGTTAACGCAGTATTGAAAGATTGGGGCTGTGATTGCATCTTCTTTTTTAATTATAAACGTATTAATATGGGCTTAACCAATACTTCAGTAAAAGAGCATATGGATTCTTTGTTCGGGCAAGAAAGAGCCGATAAATTGAGAGCAAAATTGAATCCTTTGAATGCTGAACAAAGAGAATTGACTATAATTGAAGAATTGATAGACGCTTTGAAAGAAATGGGAGGTAAATATATTTTACCTTTCACATTCAAAAATGAATCAGGCAAGCGCACAAATCACCATTTAATATTTGTAAC
>JBAZPF010000093.1:0-4862 GCA_041648295.1 Candidatus Margulisiibacteriota bacterium
TCCGATCCTTTTCATTATGCATGTAGTATAGCAAATAACGATGAAATTCTCGATGTTTACTTTCGAATTATATTCATGGGTATGTCGGTTAAAATCCAGGGATGCGAGCCAAGATTGTTCCATGCATATGGCATAGAAACAAAAACGATACCTACCGATCGTCCGTATCTTTCCACGGATCATACGGAACAGGCGGTTATCTCGGCAGGCGCCATCAGGCATTATCGCTACGGGGTTGACTTCAACCCGATCGATATCGTTTCATCATTTGGGGATTTCCGGACTGTCAGAGGCAAGCGTTTTCTGGATATCGGCTGCCAGTCAGGAAATTATGTTCTGGCGGCTTCCCAGCTTGGGGCGGAGGAGGCGGTAGGTGTTGATATTGAACCTCATCAGGCGGCTTTTTCCGAATTCGCCCGGAACCGCATCAACCTCTCAAAAAGTGTGGAACAATATTTTAAACCCAGCGAAGTTCTTGACCAAACCACACCGATAAATCAAGGATTTCTTCCAAACGCATATTTTGAAGTTGCGGATGCCGCCGATTTAACGGGATTCAGACCGGATCATTTTGATTTTATTAATAGTTTGTTTCTTCTGCAGTATATGCCTGATTTTTCCAGGATCCGCCCTATTGATGTGGTTATTTCTGCCGCGCTTTCTTTGGGACAAGAGCATTTACATAATCTTGATTTGGCATGTTCATCGATGGGGGTTATTCAAGGGGTAAAATATTACATTAACCATCTTGGCGGTGAATCTCAATCAGTTGCAGAAATCGAACCAACGGAAAGAGATATGGAGCTATTAGATATGATCTGGCGAAGAGGTCGTTCCGGAGCTTTGGATGTGTTGAATAGACTGGGATGGGATAGGTATTCCAATACCTGTCCACCGCTTCAAGAAACAGGAAATTCGCCTCGCATCAAAGCTTTCGTCCGAATACTCGAAGTCATTAAAAGCGGAGGAACTATTCACTTAAACTCAAATCTTCCCGCCATTCCTCCAAAGCACTATTCAGATGATCATAATTGGACAATGTGCGCAATAAGCGAATTCGGAGGTCCTTGCCCATTGACTCCAAGGATCGAGACATTAGACTTTCTTAAACTGGCGGCCGGGGTCATAAAAGAACGCACCGGGATATCAATTAGCTTTCAGGTAAAAAAAGGACAAATTACAGACCACTATACAGTTATCAAGTCCTGATCTGTCCGTTCCCTTCGATCAAATATTTATAAGAAGTAAGCTCTTTTAACCCCATTGGGCCGCGGGCGTGGAGCTTTTGGGTAGAGATGCCGATCTCGGCGCCAAACCCGAATTCTCCGCCGTCCGTAAAGCGGGTGGAAGCGTTATGATATACGGCGGCCGCATCAACATAATCCTCAAAGTACTTTACGGCCTTTTTATCTTTCGTAATAATCGTTTCAGAGTGTCTGGTCCCGTATTTATTAATATGCTCAACCGCCTCTTCAACTCCGGAAACGATTTTGACCGCCAGAATAAGAGCCAGAAATTCTGTCCCCCAGTCCTCTTCGGTCGCTTTCTTGATGGTATTATCGATCGCCAGTACTTTTGAATCTCCTCTCAACTCCACCCCCGCCTCTTTTAATCTCTTAAATATTACCGGGAGGAATTTGGACGCGATCGCCTCGTCAACTAAAAGCGTTTCGATGGCATTGCAAACGGAAGGACGCGAAACTTTGGCGTTAAAGACAATATCAGACGCCATCTTAATATCCGCCGTCCTTTCAACATAAGCATGGCAATTGCCCTCACCCGTCTCGATGGTCGGGACCTTTGCCTTTTGAACAACGGTTTGGATGAGGCCTTTACCGCCTCTCGGGATAAGGACATCAAGATATTCGCGCAAACCCATAAGATCCTCGGCCGCGATACGGGATGTATCCTCTATAAGCTGGATCGATCCGTCAGGTATGCCCGCTTTATAGGCCGCTTCGCGGATAATTTTGGTCAGCATTATATTGGAATTTATGGCGTCAGATCCGCCGCGAAGGATCACGGCATTGCCGGATTTTAGGCAAAGCGCGGCAGAATCGACCGTTACGTTAGGCCTGGCCTCATAAATGATCCCAATGACGCCCAGCGGAACGCGAACCTTGCTTATTTTCAATCCATTCGGCCTCCGCCATTGTCCCAAAACCTCGCCCACCGGATCGGCCAGGTTCTTAACGTCATAAAGGCTTTCAACCATCCATTTTATGCGTTTGCCGTCAAGTGAAAGACGGTCGATCAACGACCGGGAAAGTTCTTTTTTTTGAGCGGCTTCAAGATCCACCGAATTGGAATCAATTATATCTTTGGCGTTCTTGTCCAGCGCTTCGGCCATCATCTCCAGCGCGTTATTCTTTATTTTTGATGGAACCACCGCCAGTTTTCTTGAGGCCAGTTTTGCCGCTTTTGCTTTTTCCAATACTTCGTTCATTAGATCTCCTTGTTATTTAGGTAAAAAGAGCGTGCCAACTTGTTCGCCGGCAGCAATTTTTGAGATCAATCCTTCGGTGCGGCCGTGGGCAATAACTACAGGGATCCCCGCGTCATGGCAGATCTTTATTGCCTTGATCTTAGTGATCATTCCGCCGGTGCCATGTTCGGTGCCCGAATGGCCGGCAGCCGCTTCAACTTTCTTATCTATTTTTTTGATAATATCAATTTTATGCCTTGCCTCTTCCTCTGTTTCCATGTAAAATCCGTCGACATCGGTCAAGAGCGCCAAAAGATCGGCTCCGATCAGGGAGGCCACCAGCGCCGAAAGCGTGTCATTGTCCCCTACTTTTATTTCTTCTACCGCAACCGTATCGTTTTCATTTACCACCGGGACCACCCCCTCCGCCAGCAGGGTTGATATGGTATTGCGGGCATTGAGGTATCGTTCGCGGACAGATATCTCATCGCGGGTCAAAAGTATCTGGGCGACCGTTATCCCGAATTTTTCAAACGCCTTTTCATACTGGCGCATAAGGATTGACTGTCCCACCGCGGCCGCCGCCTGCTTTTCCGGCAAAGTCTTTGGTTTTGATCTTAATTTGAGGCGTTCGAACCCCGTGACCATCGCACCCGAAGTGACGATAATGATCTTGTTCCCTTTTTTAACCAGATCAGCGGTTTCTTTCACAATACGAGTTAGATTTTCAACATCGAGCTTGCCTTCTTTAGTTGTTAATGTGGATGAGCCTATTTTGATTACTATTGTTTTATAGCCGGACATTTGCCTGTATTTTAGCAGAAACTACTGTGAAGGTAAAATGGATACTTTTTTGCCGGGCTCAAAAGTAACAAACCCGTTGGACTTTGCAAAAAGGGTATAATCTTTTCCCATACCGACATTCTTGCCGGGATAGAACTTGGAACCCTTTTGGCGCATGATGATCGATCCGGCAGTCACTAACTGGCCGCCAAAAGCCTTTACTCCCAGTCTCTGGGCGTTTGAATCTCTTCCGTTCCGGGATGTAGCCCCGGCTTTTTTATGTGCCATTAGAGCGAAACCTCCTCGATCTTGACCTTGGTCATCGGCTGGCGATGCCCCTTGGTCCTATGGTAATTGGTTTTATGTTTATATTTGAAAGTGATGACCTTTTTGGCTTTAAAATCGCCTATGATCTTTCCGGTTACTTTGGCGCCTGAAACATAGGGCATGCCGACTTCGATCTTGTCATTGTCTGAAACAAGCAAGACATGATCGAAGGTCACGGACTCTTCCGGCTTCTTGTCCAGAAGTTCTATTTCAATCACATCGCCCTTGTTAACTTTATATTGCTTATTTCCCGTCTCTATTACTGCATACATAACGTGGTAATTATATCATAAAGGGGGCAATTTTGTCAAAAGCGGCTTTTGGACTCAGCATCCGATATAGAGTTGGAACCTGCGACTAAAAGTCGCGGTTCCAATGATACTGTTCACCCGATGGAACCGAGAGTTTTACTCTCAGGTTCCATCCTATATTTGTTTTTCGACAGCAGATACTTATCGATCATGGCTTCAGAGGTATTAACTACGTCATTCTTATCAAGTCCGGCTTCTTTTAGGAGCTTTTGGGCATTAGAAAAGTCACCAAGCATAGTAGAAATATGAGAATCCGTTCCAACCACCACTTTTAATCCCTGTCTTTGGGCTTCCCGCGCGAATTCAACGCACCGGTCGTGACAGCCCGGTCTTGAAAAATCGGAACTGTTATTGATCTCGATCAAAACCTGGTTCCTTTTGGCCGCTTCAACTGTTTTCCGAATATTTACCTGAAATTGAGGATTGCCGGGATGCGCGATTATGTTCACTCTGGGGTTTTCGATCGCTTTTATTAAAACTTCGGTATTTTTTTCCTCGCCCTGGTTTTCATATCCGCAGCGGGGATGGAATGTGACCATTACAATTTCCAGTTCTCCCCAGGCAATATTTTCCTCGGAAAGATCGATCTCGCCCTTATCGTTAATAATGTTTGCCTCCACGCCTCGAAGAATACGGACACCGCTCATTTTTCGCGGGACCATGCGCAAATTGGCAAAATGGTAATAGTGAGGCGCTCCCGGCATGGTCGGCCCGTGGTCAGTCACGGCAAACATTTTAAGCCCGATCTTTTTTGCCCTGGCGACATACTCTTCTATTGTGGAATAAGCGTGGCCGGAGGAAACGGTGTGAACATGGAAGTCGGCAATAAACTTCATTTTATCTCTTGTTCTATTATATCGTCGGGGATATCGAAATTTCCATGAACGGCCTGGACGTCATCGAGATCTTCGAGGTGGCCGACCAGCCTTAATACTTTTTGCGCTTCCTCGCCGGCAAGCTTTACGGTGGTCGATGGAACCATGGTCACATCGGCCAGATCCGGTTCATATTTTTTC
>JBAZPF010000094.1:0-4810 GCA_041648295.1 Candidatus Margulisiibacteriota bacterium
CTGTTCGGGCTGTGACTGTACCGATTCAGTGGTGGTCGTATATTCAGTCGGCGGCAATAGAGATGACGGAGGAATTGCAAATATCCCTTTCTGCGAAAGGATCGTCCCGTTCTCATCGACTACGGTCACGTTCTCCGGCTGAAGGTTTTCAACACTGCTGGCGGTCAGATGAACTATCCCTGCTATCTGTTCCGGCTTTAATTTTGCTCCCGGTTCAAGCTTTATCAATACCGCGGCGGTTACCGGAGCTTTATTGACTTCGAACAACCGCGTTTCAGGAATAACGATTTGCACGCGGGCGTCATCTACTCCGGCAATTCTCCTTATGTTCCTTGAAAGTTCACCGGAGATGGCGCGGATAAGCTGGATGCGGCGGTCAAAATCGGTCGCTCCCATTTTGGTCTCGTTAAATATCTCCCAGCCGACCATTCCCCCCGCCGGCAGGTTTTTTTCCGCCAGCCCCAGCCGGGCCTCATCGGCGCGCTCTTTTGGCACGGTGATCGACGTCCCTTTTTCCTGCACCTCATACGGGATCTTGATCTCTTTAAGCCGGGCTATCACTTTTGCGGTATCGGACAATTCGAGGTTTGAATATATCCTTGTGTAGCCTTTATCCCTGCTGACCGATGGAATGCATCCCCTCATTGACCATACGAGAAAAATAATAACAAAAAAGACGACTATCGAAACGATAGTCACCAAAAGCCGGTTGCCAATCAGTGGCTGCGATCCTCCCCCCGGACTCATCGGCTCTGCCATTTATTCTCCTTTCGTTTAACTATTGCTAAACCTGCATTTGCGTTATTTCTTTAAAAGTATTAACGGCAAGGTTTACGGTTGTGGTAGCCAGCTGGACCATGATATTCATCTTGCTTGACTGCACCATTACATCCTGCAGGTCAACTTCTCCGCGCACATACCCGTCTATCATCTGGTTCGCTTTTATTTCTGTCTGTGAAACCCCTTCAAGAGCGTTGACCGCCCGGCCAAGAATATCCTCAAAAGGGCTGGTTTTGTAATAACCTTGGGTTTCATCTACCTGCGGCGCCGCCGCCGGGGTTGTAACTTCATCTTCCCCCAAAAGCTGGGCCAGCTTCAGGTCCATGGGATTGATTCTTTCAATTGCCATTTATCATCATCTCCCTATTGTATCTGCAGGGTATCCTGCATCATCTTTTTGGTCGCGTTATAAGCCGTAATATTGGCCCCGTAAAGATTGTTTGCTTCAACCATGTCCACCATCTCTTTTGAAAGGTCAACATTCGGCATGTTCACAAATCCCTGGGCATCGGCGTCGGGATGGGAAGGATTATAGACCTTATGGAACGGAGACCGGTCGTCAACGACATTATTGATCTCCACTCCTCCTCCCAGCGATTTTTTCTGCTGCGCGAGGGCAAGTTCTTCCGCAAAAGAAAGCGGTTTTTCAGAATAGACCGCGAGCTTCCTGCGGTAAGCCCCGCCCATCATAGTGCGGGTCGTATTAATATTCGCGATATTCGAGGAGATAAGCTCCATATGGTCGCGTTCGGCTATTATTCCTGAAACGGAAATTTCAAGAGCGTTGTTTAAACCCACGGCTTATCATTTCCTCCCTTGAGAGACGACATTCCTCCAGACATTCAATTTCGAGACCATCAGTTTTGACATCGCCGAATATCTGATCGAATTGTCTGAAAGAGCGGCCATTTCTTCTTCGATCAGAACCTTTTTATTGTCCTGTCTTTTAACTGCCTTATTTAGTTCGGCGTCAAAGTCCATCGGTTCGTATCCGGGCGTCTTGGCATTGGCAATATTGTGGGCAATGACCGATTGCTTGGCCGCGGAAGTCTTTAATCCTTTTTCAAGGTGAGCAAAAGTTTCGTCAAACATCAGCTCTTTAGCTCCTTTTGCAGGTGCCTGACCGACCGGTCGATTATTCTGCAAACTTTCGGGCGCGAAAGGTTCAGGTCCTTGGCGATCGTCTTCTGGTTCAGGCCCTTCTTGTAAAACAAGTTCATCACCTGCTGATAAAGCGTCGGAAGCGATTTCATGGCCACGTTCATCCGCTCGCGCAGTTCCGCGAATTCAGCTTCATCAACGGGACCGCGTTCGGACGCGACCCCCACTTCGGTACGTTCCGACATTTCTTCAAGAGAAAGCATGTACATCAATGCCGAAGCCGATATGACCTTCTTTATTTTATCGACCGCGCTTTTAAATTCCGTTTCCGAAAGCGCTTTTTTCTCAAGTTCTTTTTCATCCTTTTTTACTTTGTCCGCGACCGCGGCCTTATATCCCTTCTGCGCCAGGTCCCTGATCATAACCTGAACCCGATACGGCACCGGGCTGTAATTTTTTAAACCGTCCAGGATTTCTCCGCGGACCCGGTATGAAGCATAGGTCTCAAATTTAACGCCCCGATTGGGGTCAAACTTCTCCCAGGCTTTCATCAGGCCGACCGTGCCGTCGGAAACAAGGTCATTATAATCAACGCTTGGCGGAAGCCCCTTGCCTGATACCATAGAAGCGATCGAATGCACCAGCGGCATGTAAGCTTCTATGGATTTCGGGAGCTTTTTATCTTCTTTTTTCTTTATCCCCGGTTTCTTTATTATCAATTTATTCCTTTCAAAAGCGACGCGTTCTTCCGGGCCATTTCTTCCGCCATTTTGTCAATAAAGATATCCTGATTGACCGAAGTTGTCAAAACATTGTCCTCGTTCCCCTGGTTGCTGAAAACCTGCCGTATAAGTTCCTTGTAGAATATCTTGGCAAATTCATTGCTCGCGTCTTTACGGTTCAGCGGTTTTTGCGCCGCCATGTTCCCAAGGCTTAAAATCTGACCGGTTGAAAAATAATCCATTTTATATTACCTCCAGTTCCGCTTTCAAGGCTCCGGCTTTTTTAAGCGCCTGCAGGATCGCGATCAGGTCCTGCGGCGAAGCTTTTATGGCATTTAAGGCCCTTACCAAATCGGTCAGCCTCGCGCTCCGCGGGACCCTTACCAGTTTGCTTGCCGGCTGTTTGAAATTCGCAGTAGCGTCGGAGCGCAGGGATGAGGATTGTTCATTTCCGGTATCGCTCTCCGAATAGATCCTGACATTGCCGACGGTCACATTTATGTTCCCGGAAGTGACAGCGGCTTCGGATATCCTGACGTTGTCGCCGATTACGATCGTGCCGGTCCGCTCATTTATCACGACGCGCGCGACCGTGTCGGGCGTGATCGTGATATTTTCTATCCTCGAAACCACCCGCACCGCGTCATCAGCCCCCAGGATCTGGACATTTACGGTCGCGGCATCGGTCGCTCTGGCGTCAAAGCCAATCTTTGAAATGGCGTCGGCAACCCGCGTGGCGGTCGTAAAATCAGGATCATCAAGAACTATCGAAATATACCCTTTTTCGCCCATCGTGACCGGGATCTCTTTTTCAATAAGCGCTCCGCCCGGGATCCTGCCAATGGTCGACTGGCTCCTCCGGAACGGAGGAAGGCTCGACATAAGCTGGTCCTGGCCGACGGCAATATTTCCCTGGGCCGTGGCATAGGTAACATAATCGGATCCGTCAAGAGGAGTGAACAATAAAGTCCCGCCCGCCAGGCTTACGGCATCGCCCATTGATGAAACGGTCACGTCAAGTTTCTGTCCGGATTTTGCAAAAGCCGGCAAATTAGCGGTGACCATTACGGCCGCGACATTGCGGCTTTTAAAGTCAATCTGTGGAGCCACTCCCATTTTGGACAAAAGGTTTGTCATTGCTTGCTTTGTGAAGCCGGTCTGCTGCGAATCTCCGGTATTGCGCAAGCCGACCACCAGCCCGAAACCCATGATTTGATTATCCCTCGCTTCAAGAACGTGTCCGATATCTTTTATCCTGACCGGCGGGGAAACCGCTAGCGCCGAAGTTACTCCAAATATTAAAAATAATATCGCTAATCTTTTCACTTTATCACCTCAAAACAACCAATTAAAAATCCTGGTCAGCCATCCCGGAGCTTCGGCTTCCTGCACGACGCCATTTCCTTTTATCGATATATCCGCATCCGCGACCTGATAAGAATAGATCGTGTTGTTGATGCTGATATCCTTGGACCTTACCGATCCGGCCACCATAATGTCCTGGGTCTCATCATTTACGCTGACTTTGTGATGCCCTTCTATCTTTAAATTGCCGTTTTCCAAGACTTCCGTGACGGCCGCGGCTATTTTTGCCTGCACATTTGACGCGCGGTTGGTGCTCCCCTGGCCTCCATACTTCTGGTTTGCCTGCCCGGCAACGGAGTTACTCGGCCCTATCAAAGAATTAAGGCGATCGATGGTATGTGAAAATTGAAGTCCCAAATTATCTTTAACGTCCGTATTGGTTCCGGCCTTATGCTGGGCGGTCGAACTTTCAACTATTAAGATTGTAATTATATCTCCCACTTTAAATGATTTATCGGGACTATAAGGAGACGTGCTGGTGCCGGGTTTCCAGATTGAGTCGGCATTGGCGGAAAAACCAAAAAATAAGATTATCGTAATGAGTAATACGTAATGCGTAATGCGAGTAATCATTATAACTGCACCTCCACGGTGTCGGGAGAAATGACTTTTGCCTGGATCTGTTCATGGGAATCGGCGCGGCGGACGGAAATAATGTCATTAAGCTGTCCGTCGGTCATAGCTGTTCCCTGTGATTCGATCAGTATGTTATCGCTTTTTACCACGATCTTAACCTCGCTTCCCTTGCTTACGACCGGATCGTCTTTTACCATCCAATCAACCAGGACGATGCCTTTTTGGATCATGATGCTCGCAACTTTTCCCGCGACCTGGTCTTTCGA
>JBAZPF010000095.1:0-4678 GCA_041648295.1 Candidatus Margulisiibacteriota bacterium
CAAAATCCTCTATAATTTTTAAAAGCTTTTCCGCCTGAAGCGTATTGGTCTGAAAAAACGATTGGACCGGTACTTTGAATTTTATCCCATTCAAGGATTCGATAAGATGATCCTGACCGAATGTCTTTTGGATATCGCCGTATGAACGGTCCGCGGGAGAGAGGTTAATGCTCCAGCTGATCCCGGAAACCGCATCTTTTAACTGTTCCCACAGCTCTTCAAGCGGGAATACGCCTTTGTCCGAGGTGATGATGTTAACAATCGTGTTTTTGTTGTTCCTTCCCTCGCGGATCACCACATGCCTCATTATTCCCGTCCAGTAGCTCTCCAGTTTATTTAAGGAAACAAAATGTCTTATCCGGTCAATGATTGAATTGCTGTCTTCCGACATTAGCCAGCATTTTTCGATATTAATAATGTGGTTTTTATTGTCCTTTAATCCTATTGAAAAATCCGGTCCAAAGGCAAAATCCATCCGGTTGCGGTAAAAATATTCTTCCGGTGACGGGAGAATCGGCTCACAATCGTAAAATAGTTCTTTGATAATGCCTTCTTTAAATTTCAACTGGGCTTCATATTTTAATCCCTGCCAGGGACATCCGCCGCACATTCCAAAGTGTTTGCAGGGAGGGGTTTGGCGGCTATCAGAAGGTTTGATCAAAGAAACAAGCCTGGCGATTTTTTTTCTTCGGCTTGTCACTTCAGCTTCTATCAAGTCGCCGGGATAAGCAAAGCGGATACTTAGCTCGTTCCCAAATCCCCGCCCTCTTTCATCAAAGCCTGATATTCCTATCTTTTCGTTCATGATGTTTATATTTTATCATCTTTAAAGCTTTTTATTGAAATCCGGGGACCATTTTATCGATATATATCTAGGAAGGTGCGTTTTTGGGATTAGCCAATATAGCCTCAAGATTTGTAGAAGGCAAAATTAACCAATATCGTCTGCTGGGAACAAATGCCGGCATAAATATTTCATTTTCTTTCAACGGTCAGAAATTCAATGCAGCTGTATATGACATTTCCCAAGAAAGATTCTCCAGATTGGGTTTTGCCCGATCATCTTTTGTTCCCGGCGTTAAAGCCTATGTATTGGATGAGGACACATTTAGAATATTCTGTCGCACAACGGATGCAAGTAAAACCCCCATTCCTGATTGTCCAAAAACCGCTTTAGAGATCCCTTTTGCCGGGCAAAAGACCAGCGCCGCTCTTGATCATTTGATCGTTGGAGCGGTCTATCCCCTTTCAAGGAGAGGAGATCTTGATGCCGTAAGGCGGGGAGAGCTTTCGCATTTACCCGCTGTTTCCCGAAATATTGTTTTAAGAAAAGGCTTCTCTGAAGTTGAACTGGCTCATGAATTATTGCACGATATTTATCTTGGAAGGCTTTTTTCTCCCGAAATGAGAAGGGCTTTCACTCTGCTTGTTATAGATCAGGTAAAGAAAGCTTATGCCGAAAATGATCGTACAGCGTTAAAATTCTTTAAAGGCGTCAGCGCCCGCTGTAAGAATAAGCTAAAGATCGAAGAGCTCATAAAGCTAAACACTTTTTCTTTAAAAGGGAATGAAGAGATCGGGCCCAACCTGTCAAATTTTGTCGGAGAATGTTTTGTTTATGCCTGGGAATTGATACTCGGCTACGACAATCCTGACCTGGGGGAGGGTCCAGCCGAATTGAAGATTTTTTTAGACGATTATCCCGTTAATAAACCCTCTGCTCCACGGCCTGAACCCACCGTCCTTTATCCCAGCCTACCCGCTTATCCGGTTTAAAATATCCTCAAAACCGGGGAAAGAAGTCTTGATACATTCTGTATCTTCAATTATAGTTTCACCATCGGCGATCAATCCGGCAATTGCCATAGACATAGCCACGCGATGGTCCCTGTAACTATTTATCGTTGCGCCTTTCAATTTTGTCGGGCCAGTTATGATCATGCCGTCTTCTGTCTCCTCGATCGCGGCGCCCATTTTCTTTAATTCTGTCGAGATCGTCTTGATCCGGTCCGATTCCTTTACTCTCAATTCCTTAGCATCTTTGATAATAGTAGTTCCTTCAGCTTGAGTTGCTAAAACTGCAATGATCGGTATCTCATCGATCAATTTTGGGATCAATTCCCCTCCAATTTCAATACCCGTTACTCGTTTCTCGCTACTCGTTACTCTTATGTTCGCTCTCGGCTCCTCCGATATGATCTCCTCATCCATTATTTCAAGTTTTGCTCCCATTCTATGTAAAACCTCGATTATCCCGATCCGGGTCGGGTTCATCCCCACATTTCTTAATAGAAGATCTGATCCGGGGACAAGAAGTCCGGCGACCAGAAAGAATGCCGCAGACGAAATGTCTCCGGGAACATCGATCTCTCCGCCTTCAAGTGATGCCGGACCATGAACTGATATTTTATTTCCTGATATTTCTATCTTCGCACCAAAATGCATAAGCATTCTTTCGGTATGGTCGCGAGACGGACCTGGTTCGATGACCGTTGTTTTTCCGTCAGCATATAGCCCGGCCAGAAGCACGCATGACTTAACCTGCGCCGAGGCCACCGGCATTTTATATTCCGTCGGCCTAAGTTTCCCGCCTTTTATTTTGAGCGGCGGATAAATTTCCCCAGTCCCTCTCCTCCCTCCCACTCCTTCAATTCCCTCACTTCCCTCTATGATGGCCCCCATCCTAAACAGCGGCTCCGCAATGCGCTTCATCGGTCTTTTTTGGATCGAAGCATCTCCGGTGATCGTGGTCTCGAATTCCTGACCGGCCAGTATTCCTGAAATTAAACGTATTGTCGTCCCAGAATTACTAACATCTAATATTTTTTTCGGTTTTGTAACTCCTCTTATTCCTTTCCCTTTTATTATAATCTTACCTTTATTGGACATTTCAATCTCAATTCCCATTTCCTTGAAGCAATTGATAGTCGCCAAACAATCCTCTCCCATCAAAAAATTATTGATGACAGTCTCCCCTTCCGCGATCGCGCCCAGCATAACGGCGCGATGAGAAATGGATTTATCGCCGGGGATATTGATCTCGCCGATCAGTTTTTTTGCTTTTATAATTTTCAACATGTTTTGCTGCCCCATAAGATTTATTCTATCACTCTCCACTGAAATTTTCTATAAAGAAGGCCGACAAATGAACATGATGCTTAATCGTCTCCAGAAACCGGCTCCAATCGACCGCGCCGCCTTCCTTTCAGGGGTAAAATTTATGCCTCTCGCCGGTAGAACAGCTGTGGTCCGAGCTTTTGATGCCAGGCCCATGCTCGCCGGTATTTTGGACAGCGGATTCATCGAATATGACATGGCAGTTTGCGGGATCATCAATCCACAACACCAGCCAAAAACGGCAATATACGGATGCGCTGGAGCGGACATTTCAAATTTTCTTTTAGCCACTGACGCCACAACCGCATATTTTGTCGATCTCTCCCCGGTCTATCCCGATCTCTTACATGACATGCTGTCGGGCAAATTCGAGCTGACCGATGACGCTTTTAATTATTGCACCGTTAAATATGAAAGAGGTTTTGGATATACCAGTGATCTTATGAGGGATATAGAGACAAAAATCGCCATTGAGCTAAATGCTTTGGGCATAAAGCAAGAGACCCTTAAAGTAAGAACGGGAAAGGATGGAACGATCGTCCTTACTTTCGAATGGGCTTACGCGGGAAGGGAACCGAGGACCTACACAATCGTCTATGTTTGTGCAAACATTGAGCGTCCGGAAACCTATCCGAATATACTTAAAGAAGCGCTTAAAAACGGGGTCGATATTTATTACGAAAGGGCCTCGCTGTTCAGCGGCTGTTCCTATTATAAATATCTCGTGGCCATGGCTTCATGCATAAAGCCCGGCGGATATGTTCTGGTTGATGACACTTCGCTAATCAAAAGATGGGTTGATGAGTTAAAAGCATATACCGGCCTTACACGGGTCGATTCTCCGTTTCTGGAAAGATTAAAAGTGGCACACATGTCATGCCCCGGTTCTTATTCAGCTATGCTGCCCGGTTACGGTTGGGCGACCTGGCCTTACATTAAGAATAGACCGAATCCCTGAACTTTTTCGCTTTTTCCAGCTCCGCCCTGATCTTTTCGCCGTTCCCTTCTTTGATCAGCTTCTCTAGGTTTGAAAGAGCTCGTTTAAATGATCCAATCATTTTCAGTACAGCTTTTTGATTGGTCGTGAACATATCGACGCCGAGAATGGGATCGCCGGAAGCGATTCTGGTCGTATCGCGGAAGCCCGTTGAGGCGCATTTGGCCATCAGGTCCTTCTGCTCCTCCCCTCCCACCGCATTGACCAGCGAAGCCGCGATTGCCAGCGGCATATGGCTGATCCCCGCCACCACCAGATCATGCGTCTTAGGATCAATCTCTAAGACCTCACAACCTAACAACCTAACCACCTCTTTTAAAGCTTCGATCGCCTTTTTGCTGGTCTTTGAAGTCGGGGTTAATATCCATTTTTTTCCTTCGAACAAATTGGCTTCTGCGGCTTCGAGCTTGAATGTTTCTTTTCCCGCCATGGGGTGGCCGCCGACAAAAAATGTCCCTTTCGGCATCGCCCTTTCCGCCTCGCTAACGATCATCTGCTTTGAACTGCCCACATCGGTCACGATCGCGCCTTTCTTAAGCGAAGGAGAAATTTCTTTAATGATCT
>JBAZPF010000096.1:0-4632 GCA_041648295.1 Candidatus Margulisiibacteriota bacterium
TTGCCCGGAGCGATCTGGATAATTATCGGCGCGGTGCTGGCCGGGGCGGTGCATGATTATGTAATACTATTTGCTTCGGTGAGGCATAACGGACTTTCGCTTCATAAGATCGCCCGGGATTACATCGGACCGATCAGCGGCATCGCCACCGCGATCGCCGTGCTTTTTATTATCATAACCGCTTTGGCAGGACTTTCGATCGTGGTGGTAAACGCTCTTTCCGAAAGCGCGTGGGGGACTTTCGCGATCGCGGTTTCGATCCCGGCCGCGCTTTTTGTCGGCCTATACATGTATGTTTTTCGGAAAGGAGCATTGCTCGAAGCTTCGATCATCGGGGCATTGATGCTTCTGGCAGGAGTATTTTTGGGTTATTTTGTCCAGAACTCCCCGCTCGCTTTTGCTTTTACTTTTTCAAGGCAGCAGCTTTCGCTGATGCTTCCGATCTACGGATTTATCGCATCGGTTTTGCCGGTCTGGATGCTTCTCTGTCCGCGCGATTATTTAAGTTCCTACCTTAAGATCGGGACCGTGGCCTTGCTTGCGGCAGGAATATTCTTTGTCCACCCTGAAATCAAAATGCCGGCGATCACTCCTTTTGTATTTGGCGGCGGGCCGATCATTCCTGGAAGGGTCTGGCCTTTTGTTTGCATCACCATTGCCTGCGGAGCAATCTCCGGCTTTCACGCGTTGATCTCTTCAGGAACAACACCCAAGATGATATCGAATGAAAAGGAAATCCGCATGATCGGCTACGGCGCGATGCTGGTCGAAGGCTTTGTGGCAATCATGGCTCTGATCGCGGCGACCTCCCTTATTCCGGCCGACTATTTTGCGATCAACTGCAAACCCGAAGTTTTTCAAAAACTGGGCATGAGCGTGGTCAATCTCCCCAACCTTTCCGCGATGGTGCAGGAGAACGTGGCCGGACGCCCGGGCGGCGCGGTTTCCCTGGCAGTCGGAATGGCGCAAATATTTTCAGGCATCCCGGGAATGAAAAACCTTATGAGTTACTGGTATCACTTTGCAATTATGTTTGAAGCGCTTTTTATTCTTACGACGGTCGATACCGGAACGCGCGTGGCCAGATATATTACCCAAGAAGTGATCGGAAGATTTATTAAACCAATAAAGGATCCAAAATGGATTCCCGGCATAATCCTAACCAGCGCGTTGGTCGTTTGCTCCTGGGGCTATCTGGTTTATAACGGCGACATCTCCACCATCTGGCCGATGTTCGGCGTAGCCAACCAGCTGCTGGCTACGACCGCTCTGGCCATTGGGACGACCATCATCATGAAAAACAATAAAAACAAGTGGTATGGGCTGATCACTTTTATTCCCATGCTGTTCATGCTGGTAACTACGATGGATGCGGCGATCGAAAATATTTTTTACAATTACCTGCCGCAAAACACTTTTAACGGCAATCTCAACGCGGCCTTATCCGCCGCTATGCTCCTGCTGGTAATGGTCATCATTATTGATTCTTTCAATAAATGGTACTTCTATCTCAAGCAGTACGGCTTTATCGCAAAAAAGTCGGACAACGATCTTATCACGAGAGAAAAAGAAGAAGCGCTGGAGCTTGATATTTAATTTTCATTTTCCCCTACAATTAGCTTCAAAATTGCTTATTTATTAATAAATTACTTAAAACTATTGGTTTTTGCATTTATTTTCAACAATAGTGACGAGAAATTGATCAATTTTCAGGGGGATTGATAATATGAACGATGAAAGCACATCAGAAAATCAGGTTATCAGTGGGAAGAATATCAGCAAATCAGGAAATCAGGAAGAATTTACAGCAGGGTTTGAAAAATTATGGGTGTGGCAAAAAGCTCATCAACTTATGCTTGAGATCCATGGCATTTGTCGAACTTTACCATGGGAAGAACGTTTTAAGAAAAGGGATCAAATGGAAAGGTCTTCATCATCTATTCCTGACAATATTGCGGAAGGGCATACCAGTTATTATTTTAAGGATAAAATCAAGGGATTTTATGTGGCCAGGAAAGAAGTTGGCGAGACTCAAAATCATCTAAAAGCTTTACAGGATAAACATTACATCACCAGAGCTAAAGCAAATGAATTGATATTTCGTTATGAAGAAGTGATTAGGGGAATTAATGGCTATATTAATTGGGTAAGGAAGAAAAGTCAGTCGGAGCGTGTCAAGTATATCAGCAAATCAGATTATCAATAGGCAGCATATTAGCGAATCAGATTATCAGATTTTTCTTCCTGATCTGCTGATAACCTGATTCCCTTCCCACCGATCCTCTGATAACCTGATCCCCTTTAATTCTATTGGCGTAACGTTCGATATTATATTATGATATGGACCATGTACGGCAAATATTCCACGGAAAAAGCGGAGATCGACAGAGAGATAGAGGAAATAACCAAAAGGTACAGCACTCCGGCGACCCAGGAACTTTTCCGGCAAATGTTCACGACCGTCATCAAACTCCATCTTGATAACGCCGATATTTTTGACTTGCGGCTGATCAACGCTTCGCTAAAAGAACTTCGCCATTCGTTCAGGATTTTTCATAATTACCGCGGCATTCCCAAAGTCACCATCTGGGGTTCCGCCCGGGTAAAGCCGGATACAAAAGAATATCAAATGGCATTGGAATTTGCCCGGACCATATCTAAAAAAGGCTACATGGTGATAACCGGCGGAGGCGGAGGAGTTATGGAAGCGGGCAATTGCGGCGGCGGGAATAAAAGCTTTGCCATTAATATAAGCCTCCCCAACATGCAAAAGCCCAATCCGTTTGTCATAAAAGGCGAAAAGCTGATCGAGTTCAAGTATTTCTTTGACCGCAAGCTTATGTTCGTAAAAGAATCAAACGCCACGGTGCTGTTTCCCGGCGGTTTCGGCACCAATGACGAAGCGTTCGAGATCTTAACGCTTTATCAGACCGGAAAATCTGTCCCCCGCCCCATTATAATGATCGAGCCTCCGGGCAGTACTTATTGGAGATCCTGGCTAAATTTCATTAAAAAAGAAATGATCGGGGGCGGCTTTTTGCCGGAAGAAGATCTCAACCTGTTCACGATCGTCGCTTCGGCAAAAAAAGCGGCGGCGGAAATATTAGACTTTTACCGCGTCTATAATTCCATAAGGTTCATCGGTCCGACAACGATCATACGTCTAAACAAGAAGCTTCCTGATTTTTTCATCAAACGGCTGAACAAGGATTTTGCTGATATTTTAACCGGAGGAAAGATCGGGGCATGCGAACCGACGGCGGAAGAAATAAAAGACAAGGACCTGGTCAAACTGCCGCGCCTTTCAATGCATTTTGACCGCCACCGTTACGGAAAGCTCAACCTGATGATAAAAAAGATCAACGAGTCCTGATCAGGAATAACGCGATCAGGGCGATGCCAACCACTATCCGATACCAGATAAATACGTAAAAAGTATTTTTTTGCAGGTATTGCAGAAGATATTTGATGGCAAAATATCCAACAATCGCCGCGGTCAGCATGCCGACAAGGAACGGAAGCCTTTCGTCGAGCGGAAATCCGTGCTTTACCAGTCCATAACTTTTATATAATCCCGCGCCAAGGATAATCGGAGCTGAAAGCAGAAAAGAAAATTTAGCGGCGGTTTCACGGTTCAAGCCCATAAATAATCCGGTGGTCATTGTAATGCCGGCCCGCGAAACACCGGGCATCAAGGCCAGCGCCTGCGCACAGCCGATAATGATCGAATCCAGCCAGCCGACCGACTCCATGTCTCTTTTCTTTTTCCCATATATCTCCGCCGCCCAGAGAAGCAGCGCCAGGCCGATCATGAATACTGCGATCGTTATCGGGCCGCGGAAAGTCTCTTCAAAATATTTCTCTCCCAATAAGCCGGCCAATACTCCTGGGATACAGCCAACGATCAAAAGCCAAACCATGCGGCTCTTTATGATCCCCCACCACTCCCGCCAGAAAAAAGCCAAGAGAGCAATAAGCGTTCCTATATGTAACGCAACGTCGAAAGTCAAAGTATGTTCCGGCCAGTTGAATACCCATGGAATAAAGACCAGGTGCGCCGAACTGCTGATCGGCAAAAATTCCGCGATACCCTGAACGATTCCGAGAATTACTGATTGAATTATTGACATATTTATCTCCTTTTATTATTACTAATTCATTATATCTTACAATTTTTTATTTTTATACTCCAATTTATCACTAATTCAATTTTTCTCAAATCTCTAATCTTAGACAACGAATTAATCACTAATTCCTCGAATTGCCCCGAATTGTTTGCGTCATACTTTTTAAGTTTTCCTATTCGTATCAAATTCGAGCAATTCGAGTCAATTCGTCACTTTAGGATTTGAGAATTCGTGAAACAGATTATTAGTGATAAATTTGAGTATCTAATAGTAAAATAAAACATGCAATATGCTATAATTAATTATCAAAAAGGAGCAAATACTATGAGAAGACCAATCATGGCCGGTAACTGGAAACTGAACAAGACTATCAGCGAAGCGGTGGACCTGGCGAACAAATTAAAAACCGCGTTGGCGGATGTTACAGATAAAGAGATCGTGGTTTGTCCAACTTTTGTCTGCCTGCAAGCGGTGTCTGATGTATTGTCGGACAGCGAGATCGCGG
>JBAZPF010000097.1:0-4496 GCA_041648295.1 Candidatus Margulisiibacteriota bacterium
AAAGAGAACGGCGGCCCGGGCCAGTTCCGGCCTGGTTACAAGCACATTTTTGAGCGTCAGATCGCGGCCGTTGTATTCGCGATTCATCAATCCGGCTAATGACGGCTCATCCGCCCGGACCGACCCGGCAAAGAGAATCGCAAATAAGATGATGATGAGGAGGTTTTGGAGTTTCATGTGGTAATTATACCATTAACGACCTTGACAGGGAAAAGGCTGCCGGTAAATTGTCACTTTGCATGCAATTTTTGGCCTAAAAGATACGATATATTAGTGAGACCGGCTATTGACAATTAGGCTTCCCAAGCCTATAATATATCCAGTATCACGATGGCAGACTACGTTAAGGGTTCGTCCCTGACAGATGTCTGCTTTTTATTTCCTCAATCTATTTTCCCAAAGATTCACAAAAGTAAAATAATTAGCAAATTTCCGCAATAAAGAAGAAAAGCTTTTCTTATTCGGAATTAATAGCTTATAAAATTTATTTTTTGAGATGAGATATTCGATTAAACAGTGGAAATCACCGTCGCCGGAAACAATGATCGCCTTGTCATAACTGTCAAGCTCGATCATCGCCTGCAGAACAAGTTCCGCATCAACATTCCCTTTTACGACATTCCCATCTTTTGAAACCAAAATAGGCTTAAAAATCAAAATATAACCGATTTTTTGTAAATATGTGTAAAGGGGCTCATTCCCCGCTTTGTAGCCAATAAAGAGGAATATTTTATCGGTTCGATATTTATTCTTTAAAAGCGTGAAAAACTTACTAAAATCCAGCGTCCATCCCTTATAAATAAGATTGCCGCTTTTATCGTGAATATCATTTTTTATCGCCAGATTTAAATTTTGACTATCGATAAACGCATAGATGATTTCTTTGCTCAAAACTACAGGCCTTCTCTTTTTTCTATTTTATCAAGCATTATATAGTTATACCAGAAAACTTTTATAACTTCAAATAAGTCTTATAACCCATCTAAACACGATAATTTGCTTAGCCGGTTTTCTCCCAATCCTTGACCATTTTTCAGGAGCAAGGCGAAAAAATGTTATAATGATAAAATCATGCATATAACATCGGCAAAGTTTATAAAGGGGATAGCGGGAACGGACGATATTTTAGAAGACGGCACTCCCCAGATCGCTTTTATCGGCCGTTCGAATGTGGGCAAATCAAGCGTCATCAATTCTTTGGCCAAACAGAAAGGTTTGGCGATAACCAGCTCTTTTCCCGGGCGCACCCAGCAGATAAATTTATTTTTGATAAACAGGTCAATTTATTTGGTCGACCTGCCGGGCTACGGGTTTGCCAAAGCTTCGCACGAAGTGCGGGAACGGCTTTTTAAACTGGTCGACTGGTACCTGTTTAAATCGCCCTACAAGCAAAAAATGATCGTGCTCATTATAGACGCGAATGTCGGCCCTACCGACAGCGACCTCGAAATGCTCGGGAGCCTCGAAGAATTTAACAAGAACATCGTTGTTGTCGCGAACAAAGTGGACAAAATAAAGAAGTCAAAATACCAGGAACAGCTTCAAAGCATTAAAGATACGATCGGGGACCATAAGATCATCCCCTACTCCGCGGAAAAGAGAATCGGCGTCAACGACTTAACCAAAGAAATCTTAAATTAATCATGCTGCAAATAAATAATCTATCATTATCGTTCGGCGCCCAGCATCTCTTGGATGACATCAGTTTTAATATCCACAGCGGAGAGCGCATCGGCCTGGTCGGACGCAACGGCTCGGGCAAAACCACGCTTTTTAAGCTCATTACCGGCGAGGTGATGCCCGATGAGGGGCGCATATCCCTGCCAAAAAACTATACCGTCGGATACCTTAAACAGCATTTGCGTTTTACCGAAGCGACCGTCCTTCTTGAAGCCTGCCTGGGATTAAAAACGGACGAGAAGGACCAGGTCTGGAAAGCGGAAAAGATCTTGACCGGCCTGGGCTTTACCGAAGCGGAATTTTACAAGTCTCCCGCGGAATTTTCGGGCGGTTTTCAGGTCCGCCTCAATCTGGCCAAAGTGCTCCTCGCCGAACCGCACCTCCTCCTTCTCGACGAACCGACCAACTATCTGGATATTATCTCTATCCGCTGGCTCACGCGCTTTTTGCAACGCTGGGACAATGAGCTAATGATCATCACGCATGACCGCGATTTTATGAACAGCATTACTACCCATACCATGGCTATCCACCGCCAAAAGATCAAGAAAATAGAGGGCAATACCATAAAACTTTTTGAACAGATCGCGGTGGAAGAAGACCTTCATGAAAAGACCCGCCGGAAAGAAAATAAAAAACGCGAAGAAACGATGGAATTCATCAATCGCTTTCGCGCTCTGGCCGCCCGCGCCAGCCTGGTCCAATCGCGGGTCAAAGCATTGGAAAAAATGGGCAAAAAAGAAGAGCTGGGGAAGATAATGGAATTAGGATTTAAATTTAACGCCGTGGAATTTGAGGCAAAATACCTGATGCACGTCAAAAATATAACCTTCGGATACTCTCCGGAACGAACCTTAATATCAAACCTGTCGATCGACATCGGAAAAAAAGACCGGATCGGCGTGGTCGGCAAAAACGGCAAAGGCAAATCGACATTGCTTAGACTGCTGGCCGGAGAGCTTGCGCCAAATGAGGGCCAGATTACAAAACATCCCAACTGCCAAATGGGATATTTTGGCCAGACCAATATTGAGCGGCTTAACCCGGAACTAACAATAGAAGAAGAGTTGGCCAGATTGCGGCCGGATATGAAATATACCGATATCCGCAAAACCTGCGGGGCAATGATGTTTGGCGGGGACCTGGCGTTAAAAAAGATATCCATACTTTCCGGCGGCGAAAAAAGCCGGGTGTCTCTGGGCAAGATCCTCCTCTCCCCCGCCAATATGCTGCTTCTCGACGAACCGACCAATCATTTGGACGTAGAATCCTGCGATTCCATGATCGCCGCTCTCGATGAGTTTCCCGGAGCGGTCGTTATTGTCACTCACAGCGAAATGTTTCTCCATCATCTGGCCACCAAGCTCATCGTCTTTAATGAAGACCGCGTATTTGTCTTTGAAGGCACATACCAGGACTTTTTGGACCGGGTCGGCTGGGAGCCGGAATCAAAGAAGCCGAAGAAAGAAAAGGGAGCGCGGAAGCAGGAAACTTTGGAAGCGGATTATAATAAGAAATATAAAGCTCTGCACGCCAAGATAGCAAAGATAGAAAAACATATCGATGATGAAGAGGCGGCGCTCGAAGCCGTCAACTTGAAAATGGTTGAAGCCTCCGGCAAAGCCGGCGGAGAAGAGATCCAGAAACTGCAGATTAAGGCACACAACCATCAACAAGCCCTTGATCTCGGATATAAGGACCTCGAAGCCCTGATAGCGGAGCTGGATGTGCTGGAAAGGGATAAACCATCACTATGAGAAAACCCAATTATAAATATATATTGCTCAACAAGCCTTATGGCGTCCTGCCGCAGTTTACCGACAAGCTCGGACGCCCGACGCTAAAAGACCTGGTCCCGTTTAAGAACGTCTATCCGGTCGGACGCCTCGACCTCGACAGTGAAGGGCTTCTTCTGCTGACCGACGACGGCGCGCTCAACCATCACTTAAGCTCGCCAAGAAATAAACAGCCCAAAACTTATTGGGCCCAGGTGGAAGGCATCCCCGATGAAGCCGCCCTTGACGCCCTTCGCAAAGGAGTAATGATCGAAGGTCAAATAACTCTCCCTGCGAAAGTAAAAAGTATAGACGAACCGCCAAACCTCTGGCCGCGCTTAAAACCCATTCGGTTCAGGGAAAATATCCCAACCTCCTGGATTGAAATAACCATTACCGAAGGACGAAACCGTCAGGTTAGAAAAATGACCGCGGCTGTGGGATTCCCCTGCCTGCGCCTGATCAGAATAAGCATCGGATCGCTTAAATTGGAGAATCTTTTACCGGGGAAATATAGGGAGATAGCACGAGTAAAAAGAGGGACAGGGAACTGACTAAAGGAGGTTATAACGAACAAAGATCATATTGTAATATCGGCTGTAAGCGCCGTTTATGAACATTGTTTCTCCGTTATAGCCAATCGTCATCGGCGTCTTCATTATCTCTACGTCCGTGCCCGCCTCATAATTAAGCAAACTGGTCGGCTGGCCCAGCACCGACGCGTTCTTTGCCGCGGTTTGCGGCATAAGCGAATAAAACGCCCGGCCAAGAAATTTTTGTCCCATTACCGGGAAGACGGTCGCGATTCCGGCATTTAACGCCGAAAAATTGGTCGCCGCCAGCGTATTGCTCAATGACGCGTATTTTAATCCCAAAAGCAATTTCCCTTCGAATCCGTAGAAATTAATTATCGGGTACACCGTGTTGGCATCTATATCCAACCGGTTTTCGTTGACCAATCCTCCGGTCACTCCGCCGCTTCCATTGGGCACATAATAGATCAACTGGTTATATCCGTATTTGCCCGCCAGTTCATAGTCT
>JBAZPF010000098.1:0-4433 GCA_041648295.1 Candidatus Margulisiibacteriota bacterium
CCCTAAATCCTAAAGGCCTAACCACCTAAAATATAAGCTTTTGTCTTCGCATAGCAATGCTCTGCAGTATCCCGATTGCGGTCATATTAATGACAAGCGAAGTCCCTCCGTAGCTCACGAAAGGCAAAGGGATTCCCACCACCGGCAAGAGCCCGAGCGTCATCCCTATATTAACGAATGTGTGAAAGCCAATAAACACGGCTATTCCGGCCGCAAGCATCGAACCGAAGTAGTCGCGCGACTCGTCGGCCAGGACCAGCGCGCGCCAGATAATATTAATAAACAAACCAAGGACAATGATCGATCCGATAAAGCCCAATTCTTCCCCTATTGCCGAAAAGATAAAATCAGAATGCTGAATGGGGATGAATTGAAGCTGTGTCTGCGTGCCGTGGAACAACCCCGCCCCAAAAATCCCCCCCGCCCCGATCGCGATCTTGCTCTGCAGGGTATGATATCCCATGCCGTGAGGATCAAGTCCGGGATTTAAAAAAGTTAAAAGCCGCATCTGCTGGTAATTCTTGAGCATTCCCCAGATTATCGGGAAAGCGATGCCGGCAAAAACATTCAGGCCCATGATTATCAGGATATCAAACAATTTGACCCTGCTGAAGTATAAACATAACCACAAGAAAAAAAGATAAGCCGCCCAGAGAAATAAATTCTGACTTAACATTATTGAAATGAAGGGCGTGACTATCATTGTCAGAAGCACTGGAGAATTTTTGTTCCACATAAGCATGCCAAAGGCCAGCGCGGCAATGACCAAAGCGGTCCCCAAATCCGGCTGCTTAAAAACCAGGACAAACGGAACAATCATTAAAAGTATCGGCGCCATTATGCCGGATTTCTCTTTGTTGATGTCAAAATAAGAAGCCAGGACGATGATCATTATAAGTTTGGCGATCTCTGACGGTTGGAATGAGATCGGCCCTAAACTAAGCCATCTTTGAGCCCCCTGGGTGGTAACTCCGAACAAATGGCCGGCCGCGAGCAAAAACAACATTATTGGATAAAGCCACACGGCTAAGGCTTTTAAATGCTTGTAGTCAAAATATGACGCCAAACCCATTAATCCCAGGCCGAGGAGACCGGCGCCAAATTGTCTTTTAAGATAAAAAATGGCGTCTCTTCCGGCTTTTAATTCGGAAAAATAGGTGGAACTGGTGATCAATACAAAGCCGACAAGCATAAGCAGGAATACCGAAATAAAGAGGCTTTTGTCCGAAACCCGAAGCATCCTGAAATTGATCATTGCGCTAATTCAATGGCCTTGAGCATTCCTTTCGCCTTGTTTTGCGTTTCCTTATATTCCGCTTCGGGATCGGAATCGGCCACCACTCCTCCTCCGGCCTGGACGTATGCCCTGCCCTTTAAGAACAAAATGGTCCTGATTGTTATGCAGGTGTCCATCTCGCCGGAAAATGAAAAATAGCCGATGGCCCCGGCATAAGGCCCGCGCCGGACATTTTCAAGTTCGTCAATAATTTCCATAGCCCTGACCTTTGGCGCGCCGCTGACGGTCCCCGCTGGGAACGACGCTTTGAGGAGATCAAAAGCATCCATTCCTTTTTTCAGCATGCCGACCACATTGCTGACAATATGCATTACGTGGGAATATTTCTCGATCGACATCATCTTGGTTACTTTTACCGATTTGGGTTCGCAGACCCTCCCCAGATCATTTCTTGCCAGGTCGACCAGCATGATGTGTTCGGCCTTCTCTTTTTCGGACGCCAGAAGATCGTCGGCCATCTTTTTATCTTCCGCCTCGTCTATTCCCCTCGGCCTGGTCCCCGCGATCGGACGGATCACCGCTTCATCGCCTTCAAGCCGCACCATCACTTCAGGCGACGATCCGGCGATTTTTACATCGTCAAATTTAAGATAATACATGTATGGGGAGGGATTTATGGTCCTCAAGATCCGGTAAACGTCGAATTCGTCGCCTTTGAATTTTGTTGAAAACCGCTGTGAGGGAACGACCTGGATTATATCGCCGGCAAAAATATATTCTTTCGCTTTATTTACCGTCGCTTCAAACTCGCCCTGGCTGAAATTTGATTCAACCTTGAGTTCCTTTTTAGACGCGGCGGGGATCTCAAACTCCGTGGATTTTAGCGGTTTGCGGAGCTTCTTTTCCAGCGCTTCGATCTTTTTAACCGCTTCTTTATAGGCTTTTTCGGGATTGCCGGTAACATGCGCGTTGGAAATTATCAATATTTTATGCTTTACATGGTCAAAGGCCAGGATGGTATCCGTAAGCATGAATTGCAGATCGGGCAGCTTTAATGCGTCAGGATTCTTATCCGGTATTTTTTCAATAAAACGGACGATATCGTAGCTCATGTAGCCGACCAGTCCGCCGTGGAAGCGCGGGACTCCGGCTATTTTTACCGGTTTGAACTGGGAGATGAACTTTTTAAGTTCAGGGAACGGGTCTTTTCCTTTTTTTGACTTGAATACCTTTACGGGGTTGGCGCCGATAAAAGAATAACGCGCGATATTTTCTCCGCCTTCGACCGATTCCAGGAGAAATGAATTTTTGCCTTCGATCTTTTTGTAGGCCGAAACCGGCGTTTCCATATCGGCCACGATCTCTTTATAAACGGGGATCAGGTTTCCGCTTTTTGATAATTTTTTAAATTCTTCAAGACCGGGATAAAACATTTCTGCTCCTCAATATCGCTTCCGCGACGATCAAATCTTCCGGGGTGGTTATCTTTATGTTCTCATATGACCCCATTACTATTTTAACCCTTATTCCAAGATCTTCAACCAGTTTCGAGTCATCGGTCGCTCTGCCCTTGATCCTGGTGATGATTTCATATTTAAACGCCTGCGGCGTCTGCGCCTGCCAGAGCGTCTTTCGGTCAACCGTATCTTCAATGAATAGATCGTCACCTACTCTTTTGATCGTGTCTTTGACCGGAATCCCCACCACGCATGCCCCAAATTCCTCCGCCGCTTTTATCGATTTTTCGATAATGTCTGCGGTGATCAGCGGCCTGGCGCCGTCATGGACCAGCACGATATCGCAATCTTTGGATACCAGCTTTAGCCCGTTGGCCACGGAATCCGAGCGTTCCTCTCCTCCCGCCGCGACTTTATCCGCACCCAGATTTTTGGCTTTTTCGAGTTCATCCGGATTAACCACCAATATTATTTCCGTTACCTGTTTTACTTTCTTAAAAGCTGCTATCGTCCATTCAAGCACCGATTTTCCAAGGAGAGGCAGGAACTGTTTTTTCTGCCCCATCCTCTTACCGGTGCCTCCCGCCGCGATGATAACCGATACTTTCATTTTGGCACCTTTGTTAAAAGCTCATATCCTTTTTTCGTCACCAGCAGCATATCCTCAATCCTTACCCCTCCCCACCCCTTGATATAGATCCCCGGCTCTATCGTAATTACCTGACCCGCCTTCAATTTGTTATGGTTCCTGGAACTGATCCTGGGATTTTCATGGATCTTTCTGCCGACTCCGTGGCCGGTGGTATGGATAAAATGCCGGTCAACTCCGTGCAGTTTCATATAATCTCTGGCCGCTTTATCAACTTCTCTGCATTCCACCCCCGCCCTAACCGCATCGATAGCTTTTGCCTGCGCCTGTTTAACGATATGATAAATCTTTTTTTGTTTTATTGTGGGTTTCCCCATAAAGAAAGTGCGCGTTATATCCGACCGCCATCCTTTATAAAGCGCGCCAAAGTCGATCTTAACGATCTCGCCTTTTCTGATCTTCTTGTTGGTGGCAAAGCCATGAGGCTTGGCCGACCTTACACCTGACGCGACTATAGTCCGGAATGCCGGTTTGGCGTCAAATCCTTTTAAAAATGCTTCAAGACGACGGGCGACTTTTTTCTCCGTATCTCCCGGCTCAAAGCAGATGAGCTCGAATATCTTATTGACGATGTTTACCGCCTGTTGTTGATGACGGTTCACTTGACCAGTTCTGCTGCCGCCCTTAAGCCCAGAAGATAGCTGTTCAAGCCAAAACCAGATACCTGGCCGGATGCAACACCTGCGATCACAGAAGTGTGACGAAATTCTTCGCGGGCGTAAATATTTGAAAGATGGACTTCAATCGTCGGGATGCTGACTGCGGCAACTGCATCTCTAATAGCGACACTGTAATGAGTGTAAGCCGCAGGGTTTATAACCAGGGCGGAAAAGCCGTCCTTTTTCACCGATCCGATCTTTTTCACGATGTCCCCTTCGCTCGCAAATTGTATGGCTTCGATCTCTACCTGAAGTTCTTTAGCCAGCTTTGAAAGCGAGGAGTTTATCTCATCAAGAGTAAGTTTGCCGTAGACGTCGATCTCCCTTTGACCCAGAAGATCGAGATTGGGGCCGTGTATCACCAGTATCTTTTTAGCCATTTTAGCCCTCCCATGTTATAATTTTAACAAAATATGACCGATTTGTCGATA
>JBAZPF010000099.1:0-4419 GCA_041648295.1 Candidatus Margulisiibacteriota bacterium
CCACAAACCATGCCAGATATGAGTCCGCCGTTCAAAATCAAGGGTCACCCTTTCTCCATTCGGCATTTCAGCGACTACCTTGACCACGTTGGCTGGGGATCCAACCACGATATGCACCAGATCGCCAGGCAGATAGGTTCTCGACGGCGCGTTCGATTGAGGCAAAACGAAATTGTTTTCTGCAAATACCGGTGAAATAATAAGTAAACACGACAGCAGGAAAAAAAAACGGCCTAATATTTTTGCCGTCATCTTGTTTCTCCTGTTAACGTGGACCATTTCTCCCCGCGGAAGGAAATGGAGAGATACGTTGTCGCGAAGCTGGGATTATTATAATAAGGATGCAAAGCATAATCAATGCGCAGGCCGGAGATGGACATGGATAACCCGACGGTCGGATTCCAACTGGTCAGGGTTGGGCTTGAGGCGTCAAGGCTCTGGTCTGCTCCCGCCCTGGCCATAAAATATTTATTAAATCGCCATTCCGCGCCAAAGTGCCCGGTGACGGGCCGCCCGCTTTGCGCGGGTATATCCACGTCGCAAGCCAGAAGCAGATTATCATTCAGCGGCTTTGGCCGAATTGCAACCCCCAACTTGTTGATGCCCGCGACCGTTTCTTCCGCGCCGCTCTGATAACGAAGAACTCCGCCAAGATCGATCGGCAATAAATTCTGACGATTAAAACCAAAACTTAAATACGGGGAAACGACATATTTAATTCCAAAATCAGCGCTATAGCCGGTGGCAGACGCATTTGAAAGACCGACCCAGCCGCGATTGAATATTTTGGCGTTAATGCCGAGATATATCCCCCGCCCGTAATCGAAAAACAAGGCGAGCGGAGCGCTAAAAGTAAAAACTAGGAGATCATCATAATAATCGCTGACGACAGTAGTGGTGGGATCGATGGGCACCAGCACCTGATTTACGCCGGTGGTCACGTAGCCAACGCCGAATGTCCCGACGGGTGAAGGAATGACGCCAGAAAATTCCGAGTAATATATATCTCCGAGCAGATTGGTAAACATTGACATGAATTCCGGAGCCATTAGGCCCGCCAACCCGGCCGGGTTAATGAATATGGCATCCGCGTCCTCGACAATAGCGGTAAAAGCCCTGCCCATGCCCAACGGCCGGGCCCCGCCACCGATGAGGAGGGCATCAGTTGTCTGGACGATTGCCCCCGCCGCGAAAGAATAATTAACAATTAACAATGACCAAATTAACAACATTGTAATTTTTATATTTTTGGGGCTTCCATGATAATGTTCATTGTTATTAATTGTTAATTGAGAAATTGTTAATTGTTTATTCATTTTATTATGCCCAATTTCAGCTTGCTCAATAACTTGGTCTGGCCGCCCGTTTTTGCGGTAAGGAAAATGATATAAACCCCGGATGGGGCCACGGACTTGAAAGCGGTTATCCCATTCCAAACAACTTCATTTTGACCGATCTGGCCGCCCGAAGAAGCCACCGGAGAAGTCAATGACCAAATTTTTTCGCCGCGCATATTAAATATATCTATGACAATATCAGCGTCCTTGCTTAAATTATACCTGATCGTGGTAATTTTAATAGAGGGATTTTGCGGATTGGATGAGACCTGCAGTTCCACCGGTTTGGTCAGTTCGACTTCCGGCGATTCAAGTTTAAAGCCCCCTGCCAGTAAGGCGCTCTGGCCGTCATCATTTGTAACTTTCACGTCCCAGATTCCCGTCGCTTTTTTATAAATATTGAAACGACAGTTGAGCTCGTCGGCGGATTTTAATTCGATCGCTTCGCCGTTGATGTCGACTTCGCCTGTTTTGGCAAGGACAACCGTCAGTCCCGATCTGAAGGCTGTGCCGGAAATCTTCGTATCAATATATTGCTGGTCGTTTATGCCCTTTGACGGCGTGATCAAAATTACCGTCGGAGCAGAGTAAGATATTTTGAATGCCGAGGGGAGAGTCCCGGACCGGCCGTCGGGATTGGTAACGGTCAAGTCCCAGAGACCGGCGACCGCCCCGGACAGATTAAAGGCGCAGGTAATCTTGCCGGGGCTGACGACAGAAACATCGGTTGCGATAATGTCGGATTGACCTGTTTTTGACAATTTAACGGCGGCGCCGGTTTGAAAATTAGCGCCCGACAGATTTGTTATGTTGACGATTTTACCGACGATTGCCGAGTCGGGGGTGATGCCGGTCACGATCGGCTTTAAAATTGCACGAGATATGTAAACGCTTCTTAAAAACCCTTCACCAATTATAAAACCGGGACTGGCGGGAACTCTCGGGTAAATAAAGCGGGCCAGGCCGCGGATGCGGTATGATAACGAATTTCCGGCGGCGGATCCCAAGCTCACCGCGCGCGCGGTGAGCTGATATTTTGAATAGCTTATGTTCTCATCGAGGAATAGGCAGCAACCAATAATAAATAACGCTAAAAAGATTCTACCTTTTGTCCCCATTATGCCAAAAAGTATATCATGGAATTATACTTTATTATAGATATATTATCGCAAGTATTCCATATACTGGAAACCTGCGAGTAAACCTCGCGGTTCCCAGTATATGGAACCGCGGCGTTTAGCCGCAGGTTCCATATATCACTTACTGATGGTCAAGATTAACCATTATTTTCTTTAATTCTTCCAGCAATTTTCCGTCTATCATGGCCGCCCCGGTTTCGATCGCCCGGGTCACCGCCCAGTCGCAGGCTTTGATCACTTTCCGCGGCACTCCGCCGGAAATTTCATTAATGATTTCGAGAGCGTCGGTAGAAAACGGAGTGGTCCCCTCGCCGCCAAAATATTCGATGCGCGCCCTGATCAGATCTTTTACGGTCACAAAATCGATCGGCTTTAAATTAATGTTCAGCACCAGCCGTTCATACAGAGGCCGTATCTCGCGCTTGAACTTTTCAACCGTTTCCGGCAGACCGGCCATGATCAGCTTGACGCCGTCGATATCGCCCAGAGTGCGCAGCGGTTTTTCTATTTCCACGGTAAATTCATGCGCTTCATCGATCAGGATGATCAAGGTTTTTCCCACTCTTTTACGCAGTTCCTGCAGGTGGTAAATATCGTAGCCGGCCGCCTCTTTCTGGGCCACCCCCATTTTTTCGACGATCAGCTTGATCAGCTGGCTAAACTCCATCGGCGGACGCGGAATATAGACCGCGAAAGAATCGACGACCAGCTGGTTAGAAAGCCAGCGCAAGAGAGTCGTCTTGCCCGAACCGAGCGGAGCCGTGATCAGGATATGGCCGCTTTCGGACGCGACTTTTTCCAATATCTGCTTAACCTCTTCCTTAAAGCCGGTGAAAAGCTCCGGGTGAATATCGAGAGTGAACGGGTTTTTGCGCCAGTTTAATTTTTTGTACCAGTTGCGCTGCGCCTTGGTTATCGAGCGCTGCATTTTTGCTCCGATCCAGGCCCCGCAGTTTTGGCACTGGTCGATATTGGTTGAGATCTCCGCTCCGCAGCTAAAACAGCGCCGGACCCGGCGGCGGCGATAAGCCCGGATCCACATCCAGGCAAGCAGGATGATAATAAGCGATAATGTCGCTCCTCCAATTCCGAACAGAATAGTAAGCGTCTCCGGTTTTATTTTCGCTCCCAAAGCCAGCGGCGCGGCTTCCGCTGTCGGCTTTAAAACTTCCAGGGTCGGCGGCGGAACCGGCGGTTTAACCGGTATTTGCTTCAATCCTTTTTCCCGCAGAATGCTGTTTAAAAGCTGTCGCGCGCCGGGATAATTTGGAGCCATTTTCAAAAGAATGCGCACGTTTTTGCCGGCCGCGGACAGGTCCCCTACCAAATACTGAATAGTCGCTTTATCGTAAAGCTGGCCGGGCGTCAGCGGTTTTTCGCAGAACGCCGGCGCGGAAAAACAACATAATAACACCAGGCCGACAGACAATATCCGTTTCATTTATTTTTCTCCTTTTCTGTTTTGATGACTGTTTGCACCCTTTGCAGCATTTTCCGATATTCCTTGTTGGACGGATCAAGCCTGGTCAGATATTGCAAGCTGGTCTGAACCTTATCAAAATCCATTTTACCCATGTAATATCTGGCAATGGTTACCAGTTTGACCTCGGTCGCGTTGAGCACTTTGTCTTTTCCAACCTCAACAAAGTTAATTTTCTTTAATTTTTTCCCGGGCTTAATTCTGGCCACCGTTTTTTTCTTGACCGGAAGCGGCGGCTTGACTTCTTCGGGCAAAACTGCGGACTTGGCTTTTTCCGCCAGTTGCGCCGTCCTTATCTCCAAACGCCGCGACTGCTCTTCCCTGGTTTCCGCTTCGGGCGAGGCCGCTTTCTTGAGCATGGCAATCATCGTCATTTCACCGATTATAAAAGACACAGTCTCGCCGCTAAAAGTATTCCCTTCCATATCTTTCGCTTCCAGAACTGCCGTGTAGCTCCCGACCT
>JBAZPF010000100.1:0-4415 GCA_041648295.1 Candidatus Margulisiibacteriota bacterium
ACCGCTTTCTTTTTGGCTTCTACGGCCTTTGAAATGGCCATGGTCATGCCGCGGTCCTTGAATGAGCCGGTTGGATTTGCCCCTTCAAACTTAAGATAAACCTGGCATTTGGTCAGGTCGGAAAGGTGTTGGGAGAAAACCAGCGGGGTATTCCCTTCATAGAACGTTATTATCGGAGTATCATCGGTTACCGGAAGGTACTTTCTGTAGGTTTCGATTATCCCTTTATAATGCATAATTTCCCCTTTTCCAAAGAAAAATTATACCATAAACCCTTGCATTATTACAGGTGAGGGCGCATAAGTATTCAGAATCTTAGATTTTATTGATTTTCAAATGGATACCCGAATTTATCACTAATAATTCATTTCTCTAATTCTCTAATCTTAGATAACGAATTATTCCCTAATTCCCCGAATTGGCCCGAATTGTTTGCATCATAGCCTTTGACCTTCCCCATTCGTATTAAATTCGAGCAATTCGAGTCAATTCGTTGTACAAGATTCGGGATTCGGGAATAATTTAAATTGGAGATCTCTACCACTTCAGCTCTTCGATCTTTTTCTTTCCAAAATCGGTAAGCGCCAGGATATTAGCGACTTCAGCTCTAGTCAGCATATTGTTCGGCCAGAATTTGGAATTGCTCAAATAATTCAGCAAACTATTTTCCTTTGCCGAAGTAATCATCGCAACCGCCCAGTGCCGACCGGAAACATCCTTAAAGGGAGATTCCAACACCTTTAACTCCGGAAGGTTGGCAAAACGCGCAAACATGGTTACGCCTTCGGCCCTGGTCACTTCTTTGCTGGGTCCAAAAGTATTGTCGGGATACCCAAAAACCAGCTTTTGCCTGGCCGCCGCGTAAATATATTTTGCCGCCCAGTGATTTGCTGGCAAATCTGTAAAAAGCGGCCAATTTATGCTTTTTGCTTCAACTGTAGTCAGCTTTTGGAGTAAAATCGTGAGTTCTGTCCGTGAAACCGCGGCTTCGGGACTGAAAGTCCCGTTCGGATAGCCTTCGATGATCCCGATAGTGGCGAGATATTCAATCGGTTCTTTCGCCCAGTAGCCATCGCTAACATCGAGGAAGCTTTTAAGCCGCAAGACCCTGGCCGCGGCCGAAGCGGTTTTCTTTTTTCCGGCATTAAATCCCTCAACCGTAAGATAATTCCTGCCGTAGTCAAGATTCGAAATCGTTTCAAAACTCCCTTTCTTATCGAATGTAAGATCGGTTCCCTTCAACCTTATATATTTGACCGCCGGATCATTGACTGATCCTCGCAGGGCGGTTTTCTCGGAATAGCTTATCGAACGGTCCTTGGGATAATTAATAACCAGCGGCGTTTTGATCTTTGGTTTTGGAGCAAGGTAGCAAAGGGAGAAGTAGTTGGTCGCATTCGCAGGGATGTTGTTGTAAGTGTGATAAGCGTAATCAAAGCGGAAGTCCTGGATTATTAAACTTATCCCCGCGGTGGAATTGCCGATGGCCTCAAGGTTTAAACCTGAACCGGTGCCTAAAGCATCCTGGTCGATGCCTGCTCTTAAGCCAATATTTAAAATCGGCCACCATTCCGCGCCGATATGCCATAAGCCGGGTATATTCGACTGTTTTGGGGAAAACTCATAGTCGGCGCCAAGATTAAGTTCCCCCACATTTGCTTTTCCCAGAGATCTAAACTTCAGGTTCCCGCCGATATTTATTGTTGCCGGTATCGATTCCTCAAGTCCGGAGGTCCAGCGCAATTTCCCGCCGAGGTCTTTAGGAAGGATATTTTTGCCGGAAAGCCCGAGAGTTAAAAACGAGTTGGGTTTATACATGGCTCCCAGATCGAGATCTATCCCCGACCCGCTGCCCGCGGCCGCGCCCGAAAAACTTTCATTGAAAAATTTCAACGAAGCCCCCGCATAAATGTCCGGCCTGAGAAAAACATTGCCGTAAGCTAAGGAAACCACGTAATTATTGTAACCGGATGACACGGATTCGGTTGTTGATGGAATAACGCGGAATTCTCCGGGAGCGATCTCCACGAGGGTGAGCGCGGGAATCGAAAAGCCCAGGCCCGCGCTGGCATAGCCGACTCCGACCGTGCCGAATTTTGAGGGCAAGGCGCCGGCAAAGGTTAAATAATTCACGGTGTTGGCGAATTTGCCCGACATGCTAAGGAACTCCGGGTTTTTTAGCTGATACAGGCCCGCCGGATTCAAGTACATAGAAGAAACATCGTCTGAAATCGCGGCAAACATCTTGCCCATTCCCAGCGGTCTTGCTCCAACCCCCAAGCGGGTGATATCGGGCGCCATTCTTTCCTCCGCCAAGCAGCAGCCGGAAAAGAGCAGGAAAAATATCAGCAGCCCCTCAAAAAATTTCAAGCTTGCGTCCTTTCTATTCGCTCACCGTAAAGTAGGTTTGCCCGAGCATTTTACCGTCCAAGAACGCCTGAAGAATGTAAGAGCCGTTCGGGATCATGCTTCCAAAATCAGTTATGCCGTTCCATATTATTTCGTTGTAGCCGAATTTCCCCCCGGTTTGTCCTTTTGCGTACTTCCGGTGGAAAACGACTTTCGCCTCGCGGATGTCGTAAATGTAAATATCAACATCTTTATCGGCGGACAAAGAGTAGGCGATGCGCGGCTGGCCGGCGGTCCCCAAGGCATTAATTTTTGACGGGGAAACGTAGGTGGGATAGAAAAACACTTCCCCCTCCGGATAGTCAAAAAGAAATCCTTTTGGAAGAGTGAAAGAACCTCCGTCCGTGTTTGTTATTATTATATCCCAGTAACCGATCCCGCCGGCCGACGTCTTTGGGGGGAGAGTGGCGGAAAAGTTTATAGTACTAGCGTCCGGACTGATAGAAATATTTTCCGCCTGAATATCTGCCTGTCCGGATTTTTTTAAAGTTAAAGTGGCGCCTGATCTGAAATTGCTTCCGTTGATCGAGAAAGTCCCGGTCTGCGATTGAGTGGAGAGAAATCTCATTGCCGGATTGACCTGCGTGATCGTCGGCTCTTGGATCACGACTGCCTGCAGGGTGGTGAATTCTTTTTCGGACGACGGATCGGTCCTTACCCCGTCGCCGTTATAAGCGCGGATCCGGTACCAGTAGGCGGTGTTTTGAGTAAGATTGCTGTCGGTATAATTTTTTACGCTGATGGCGTTGCTAAAAGAGTCGCCGGCCAGATAACTCCAGCTCCCGCCTTGCGAAGCGGACCTCTCAACTGAATATTTCGTCCCGTCGCCGTTCCAGGAAAAAGTTAGGGCGGCGATTGTAGCGGCGGTTGTGGCCAGCTCGGTCGGCACGCCAGCCATGGTGTAGGTCTCTTTTGTGTTTGAGGAGTTGCTGTATCCGTTGGCATTGAAAGCTTTTACAGATCGGGAGTATGAAGTGTTGGACAACAGTCCGCTTTCATCATGAGACGTAACGCTGGCTCCCACGGTGGCGATCGCAGTGCCGCCGGAATTGAATAAAACACAACTGCTCTCGTCGGTTGCGTTATCCTGCCAAGTCCATCTTATCGAATTTTGCGAAAGCGCGGTTCCGGAAAAATTTGAGGGCGCGGATGGGGCGGGGGTGGGCTCGGGCGCAGGCGGAGCGCCCAGGCCGCTGATCTTTTGGGAATAAATATCAGTGTCCCAGGTTAGAATTGCGGCGCCGCTGCCGATCGCCGCGACATCCGGATAATTCTTAAGATCGGAAGAAGTGACGACCTGGAAGGGATCGGTGAGAAGTTTGGCGCCATTCCCGTCCAGTACCTGGATCAGGTTGCCGTATGTTCCGGCCCCGTTATCGGCGACCATGTTGATGAAGCTATAGCCGGAAGTGGAGTCAACGGCCGCATGAGGTAGAGAGTAGGTATTATTCCCAGTCCCAATAATGACATCCACACCGTTTTCGGTCCATTGGGCGGCGCCGGCGGCGTCCAGCTTTTGAGCGTAGATATCGGTCAGCGTCCCCCTGCCTCTGCCGGCCCGGGCATCGGTCCAGGTTACGATCGAAACACCATCGGCTATTTTAGCGGCGCGGGGATAGGTTTGGTTCCCGGTCGCGATACAGACAGGGAGACCGGCCCCCGCCCACTGTAAACTCCCGTCCGCTAGAGCAAGTTTTTGGCCATAGATGTCGGTTGTGCCGTCGACAGTATCATTACGGTTATCCGTCCAGGCGACCAGAGCCGAACCGCCGCCGATATTAGCGACCGAAGGATAGGTCAGCGCAAGAGAAGGGTGATCGACATCCGTATAGGTGCTGACCAGTAGACCAAGCCCGGCCGCGGTTGAGGCGGCGTCGGCCCAGGTAAAAGAGCCGTCACTGCCGACCCTCTTGGCGTAGATAAGTTTAGCATCGCCGCCGACACCCAAAGCAAATAACATATTATCCAGATTGGGTAGATCTGAAGTGTCGGAGACGTAAGCGCTC
>JBAZPF010000101.1:0-4395 GCA_041648295.1 Candidatus Margulisiibacteriota bacterium
TCTTCCGCCGACGTCATTGTTGCTTTTGCGGATATTTTCGACCACCTGCATCATGGGAATGTTGTACGCAAGCAGGGCGCCAGGATCAACGTTGATCTGGTATTGACGGACAAAACCGCCGACCGAAGCCACCTCCGCCACTCCGGGAACGGACTGCAAATAATAGCGCAGGTACCAATCCTGAAAACTGCGCAGGTCCGCTAGAGAATGCTTTCCGGTTTTGTCTACCAACGCGTACTGGAATATCCAACCTACGCCTGTGGCGTCCGGGCCTAATTCGGTTTTAACTCCTTCAGGCAGGCGAGGGACGATCTTATTTAAATATTCCAAAACGCGAGACCGCGCCCAATAGATATCGGTCCCGTCTTCAAAGATCACATAAACATAGGAAAAACCAAAGTCTGAAAATCCGCGGATGGCTTTGACTTTAGGCGCGCCCAGCAGGGAGGTGATAATGGGATAGGTAACCTGATCTTCAAGGATATCCGGTGAGCGGTCCCACTGGGAATAAACGATGACCTGCGTGTCGGAAAGATCCGGCAGAGCGTCCAGGGGAACCGCCCGCAAAGCAAAAAAACCGCCCAGCATCAGCGCCCCGACCAGGATAAAAACGATCAGCCGGTTTTTCGCGCAAAATTCTATTATATTTTCAACTAAGTTCGTCATCAGTGTTGATGTTTGCCGGGAACTCCCGATTTTAGGCGTGATTCCGAATCAATCAGGAAATTTCCGGTCGTCACCGCCATTTCCCCTTCTTTCAATCCGCCTAAAACTTCATAATAACCTTCGGCTTTCTGTCCCAACCTAACCTCCCGGCTAATATAATTGCCGCCGCCTTTGGCAACCACCACTATCGTCCTTTTGCCGGTATTGATGACCGCCTCTTCAGCAACCGCCAACCGGCGGCCTAAATCGATCTTGATCTTAACATTGGCGTACATGCCCGGCTTCAATTTTTGGCCGGGATTTTTAATTTCCGCTCTGGCTTTCGCCGATCTGGTCATGGGATCGAGCACTGGCGCTACCGCCGCGATCTTCCCTAAGAAGACTTCTCCTGGAAAAGCAACGGTTTCTATCTCTACCGGAGTTCCCGCTTTAACCAATCCCATCTCATTCTCGTAGATCGTGATATAGACCCAGGTTTGATCTTCAGGCAGGATCAGGTTTTCCTGCGCTTTCCCTTCTTTTTGTAATCTGGCGATCTGTTTCTCGTTCAACCCCAGGACCCTTAATCTTCTTTGGCCGGCTGCAATTAGGTTTTCATCGCCCAGACCGAGCGCGCCAACATATTCTTCCTGCGCCACGTATAGCTCCGGATCATAAGCCACTGTTCCTAATGTCCGGATCTCTTTATGGAGAAGACGACGCGCTACCTGTTCGGTTTCAACCCCGACCAGCTTCTCCTCTTCCGGACTGATAGATATTTCACCTTTTGCCGCTCCGGCCTCTTTCTCCTGCCTGCCGGCAGGCACGGCATAAATCGGAATATAGTCCATCCCCATTTCATCTTTCATCGGGACAGGGGAGGTAACCTGTGGATTCATGGGGTTGCGGTAAAATAAAATCTTCTTCTGTGCTGGAGCACAGCCAGAAAACAAAATGACCAATGAGCCAATGACCAATGTCAAATGGATGTATCGCTTCGCGATTTTAATCAGAGTCATTATTGCATCAACTCCTTTCCTGAAATTCTTTCAAGTTCGGACAGGGCCTTGCCATAATTAACCTGGCTCTCATAAATTTTCAGCTTGGCTTCTCTATAAGCCCGTTCGATGTTCAGCAAAGTTTGGAAATCCACTTTGCCCGATTTGTAGGCCGTTAAAGCTACCTTTAAGGCCTGGGAACTTTGCGGGACGATTTTCTCCTCATAAAGCCGCGCGGTCCGGCGCGCGGAGTCAGCCATAACCCACGATTCCTTGACCATCCAGCCGGTCATGTTCTTCATATTCTTATATGCCGCCTCGGCCGCTTCGCGCTCAAGCCCTGCGGAACTCATTCCATAGCTTTGTTTCCAGAAATAAAGAGGGACGGAAAAGGAGATCATGGCATCCCAGCCGTCCATCACTCTCTTTTTTACTCCTAACATAGTATCCGGAAAATATTCCATCTTGGAGTTAAGATGCGCCGCATCTTTAGCTTCAAGCTCGGCTTTCATCGCCAGCAATTCCGGACGATTATTGAGCGCGCTTTGCTCCAATGCCGTTTCCGGTGCAATCGTTCCCGGCAGATTTAGAACGGCTTCCGTTTCGATCGTCACAGCGTCATTCCGGTTTAGTAAGGCCTTAAGCTTTATTTCTTTAATCTCTTTTTCCTGTTTCATGGTTTTTAGTTCATTGTCCCTCATCAGATACTCAATATTAGCCAGCAAGACATCCGCCTGCATTGTATCCCCGACCACGTATTTAGCTTCCGCGAATTTTTTTATCCCGGCCAGAAGGTCTTTTATTTCGGCCATGGCCTCAATCGCGCGGTCGGCGTAGAAAAGCTCATAATAAGAGGACTTAACTTGAGCGGATATCTCCAGCACTTTTGCCTGGTAGTTTGCCTCCAGCATTGAGGATTCGGCCTTAGCCATCTGCCACTCGGCGTAAATTTTCCCCGGGAACATAATCATCTGCTCGGCCGTGTACATCTTCATCCCGTCTTCGGGATTGCGCGAGCCGGAGGGGATCTGTTCGTATTCAAGGCCAATTCGGGGATTATCTAAAGCTAAAACTTGAGGAATTTTCGCCGACGCCGCGTCTTTTTGGTTTTTCGCGGCCAACAAATCGGGATTCTTTTCGATCGCGATTTTAACTGCCCCTGAAAGCGACAGCTTTTCAGCGTAAGCCGGGAACGACAAGGCAAAAACAAATAGGAAGCATGCGACTAAAAGTTGAGGTTTCCTAAAATTTTTAAAAAACATCCCCATTTACAAATTAACCTTGATTCCTAAATTAATCACATTTGTCCTCGTCCAATCGGCGGTCGCGCTCTGTTTCTGTCTTCGAAGCAGATAGCCAATGATCAGGTCGATATTCCCCGGGCCCTTTGCCGTGTAAGCGATCAGCGATCTTCCCTCATCAAAGAAGCCAAACTTAATATTATAAAAAAGCTCATCACTTAGTATCCAGGCATCTTTCTTGAATTGAAAAAGATTCCGGTATTTTAATACATCCGGTGAAATATCATATTCAAATCGCCCGCGATTATTAAAATTGAACCAGGGAAAATCGATTTTATAAATCCCGTCCAAACAAACCAAACTGCTTGGCGTCCAATCAGCCCCTTTTTTGGCATAGTTCAGCGCGTAGTAAAGATTTAAATCGAAGCTTTTGCTTAAGAGGAGGGTTGGCCCAAAATAAGTCCGGAAATAATAGAACTCGCCAACCCCATTTCTAAAACGCAATTCTGGAATTACGTTTAATTTAACATTCTCCCTGAATGGGAGCTGAAAAGTTGTCAGCGACCAAAATTCGGTATCGGCAAAGACCGCTTGGGGTAATGCCAGCGCAATAAAAAACAAGGCTAAATATATTCTTTTAATCATTCTATGTTTACTCGATAATATCCCCTACAATCGGCTCAACAATTATCCCACTTTGGGTTAAATAAGCAATTCCCTTTTCTAACTTCTTCTCCTCGCCGTCGATCTCCAGCGCCATCTCGCCCACTGTCTCTGTCACTTTCGCTCTCCGGATATTAGGCATCACGTCGAATTTCTTCGCCATGGTAAAAATCACCGGTTCTTTTATAAGCTTCTGGGGAAACGTCAACCTAACTAATTTTTTTGCTCTTTTTGCCATCTTAATCACTCCCTTTTTTTATTCCACAAAACCATTCGTAATCGATCAGTTCTTTTATTGTCGGATTTTCCCCGCAAATGGGACAACTTTTATCTTTGGGAACTTTTACTTTTCTAAAACTCATCTCCAGAGAATTGAATATGATCAATTCTCCGACCAGAGGTTTGCCGATGCCCAGGATGAGCTTTAAGGTTTCGGTTGCCTGGATTAATCCAATTACTCCGGCCAGCGCTCCCAATACCCCCGCTTCCTGGCAGGAGGGGACGGCGCCGGGGGGAGGGGGCTCGGCAAAAAGACAACGGTAACAGGGGCCTTCTCCGGGCTTGATCACCATGGCTTGTCCTTCGAACCGGAAAAACGCGCCGTGAACCAGGGTCTTTTTTGCCAGGACGCAGGCGTCGTTAATTAAATAACGGGTTGGAAAGTTATCAGTGCCGTCCACAACAATGTCATAGTCCTTGATAATTTCCATGATATTCGCTGAAGTCAGGCGGGTGACGTAGGGGACCACTTGGACATCCGGATTTACTTTTTGAAGGCGCTCTTTGGCGGCGGAAGCTTTCTTTTTACCGATATCTTCGCTTGAAAATATGATCTGCCGGTGGAGGTT
>JBAZPF010000102.1:0-4384 GCA_041648295.1 Candidatus Margulisiibacteriota bacterium
AAACCGGAGAAAAGCCGCTATAAACGCGAATTCCTTGGGCTGTTTTATACGATCTTACTTTAAAATAGTATAAAACGCTTGCCCCAAGGCTTTTGATATCCACAGAATTGGTTGTCGTTTCAAAAGTTATTTTATCGGCATTGCTGTCAATTCCAACGCTCACCAGATACCCGTCAGCCGAGCAATCCGTCCAGGTTACTTTCAAAGAATACGGAGTTACGCTGGAGAATGTGATGTTTTGCGGCGGCATCGGGCCGATAGAAAAAGGATCTATTACCGCTTCTGCCGACGCATAAATGCCGTTATACCTTGCCGTAACGATAACCTCCGCAGAAGCGTTAATATTTGCGGAAGCTTTGAATAAACCGGATTGGTCGATCGAACCGAGCAAAGGATCGCTTACCGACCATTCCGGGTTAAAATTTCTTGCGGCGCTGTCTCCGTATATGGCTTTACAGCTGAATTGCTGGGTTGAAGAAGGATTAACCGTGACCGCGGCCGGAGAAATAATAAGAGATTTAACATTATACTTGTTGGTTTCGGCGCTGCAGCCGTAAAGCAATATTGATGCCGCAAGCAGGAAGATTGATAAATTCGGAAACCTGCGACTTAAAGTCGCGGTTTCCTTACGCTTCGTAATTTTGGAACCTGTCCCGGCTTGCCGGGACGGTTCCAAAATCGTTATTGATTTTATCATAGCTTTATATCGGAGATCCAGAAGAACAATTTCATGCGGAATGATTAAAAATTGAATGATTTCCCGATATTAATATCAAGTTCCTTTACTGAGCCTTGATTATATATCGTGTTATTGATAAAAATCGGAGTAAGAATAAAATCCCAAGCCAGATAATCGATCGAAACCGCCCAATAATTGCCTTTATAATTTACGCTTCCATCCACAGAATGTGTTTGGCCCCCAGAATCAATATAGGTAAAAGGAACGGAAGGCATAAAGTTAAAGCCGCCCATATGATAAAAAACGCTCAAATTATCGTACAATTTTATGCCCGCGCAGACGCCAAAACGAGTTGCATTTAATGTGGAGGTATAATTTACATCGCTCATTATCTGTTCAACTTCGAGGCCAAAGCGAAGATCTTGGACCGGATAGATCGCGTGGAGCCCAAGATTAATCCCCATCCCGATGCCGTTAACCAGGCCAATGTGAAAATCAGACATAAAAGGCAGCTTTTCAACTTTAATCGCGAAGCCGGCCCCGGACAGGATTATAATTATCGAAAGCGCAATCAATAGTCGCTTCATTTCGGCTTAATTATAAACCCAATCTTTCAAATATTCCATCAATATTTCTTAAATAATATCTGATATCGAACGCGTTCTCGATCTCTTTTAACGACAACTTTTTTGTGATCTGGAGATCCTCCATGGCGACGGTTTTTAAATTTTTGCCCAGGCCGCGGGCCTTCATGGCCGCCGACTGGACCAGCGCGTAGGCATCTTCGCGCCTTAATCCTTTGTCGATTAGGGCCAGAAGCAGCCGCTGTGAATAGATGAGGCCTCCGCTTTTTTCAATATTTCTTTTCATGTTATCGGCATTAACGACCAGATTGTCAACAATCCTGGTCAGGGATTGCAGCATATAATCAAGGAGCGAAGTGGAATCGGGAACGATTATCCTTTCGGTCGAAGAATGGGAAATATCCCTTTCATGCCATAGTGCCATATTTTCAAGCGAAACCATGGCGTTTCCGCGCAATACTCTCGCTAAACCGCAGATCCTTTCACAGGTTATCGGATTTTTTTTATGCGGCATGGCGGAAGATCCTTTCTGGCCCTTTTTGAACGGCTCCTCCACCTCCCCTATTTCCGTCTTTTGCAATCCCCTGATCTCGAGAGCGATCTTTTCAAGCGTCCCGCCGATAACGGAAAGAGTGGTCAAATATTCGGCGTGCCTGTCCCTCTGCAATACTTGGGAAGATATAAGCGAGCGGGACAACCCCAGCACCTTGCACGCGATCTCTTCGACTTTCGGATCGATGTTTGAATAAGTGCCTACCGCGCCCGATATCTTTCCGACCGATATGATCGCGCGCGCCCCTTCCATCCTTTCAAGGTTCCTTTCCATTTCGGCCATATAAAGCGCCATTTTTAAGCCGAAGGTCATCGGTTCGGCATGCACCCCGTGCGTCCTCCCGATCATTACCGTATCTTTATATTCCCGCGCTTTTTTCTTCAGGACTTTGATAAAGTCTTTTATATCGGCGATTATCATCTCGGCCGCTTCTTTCATTAACAGCGCCAGGGCGGTATCTACCACGTCGGATGAAGTCATGCCCATATGGATAAACCGCGAATCCGGGCCGACTTTTTCGGCAACCGAAGTTAAAAACGCGATCACGTCATGGTCGACGGTCTTTTCGATCTCATTTATCCTCTTTATATCAAAGTTAGCCTTGCTTTTGATCTTATGAAACGAACTTTGGGGGATCTTTTTTAGTTTTGTCCAGGCTTCGCAGGCGGCCAGCTCTACTTCAAGCCATTTGCGAAATTTGTTTTCTTCCGACCAGATCTCTTTCATTTTTGACGTCGTATACCGATCTATCATATTTTCTACCCCCTTACCATGGACTCGATCTCATCCAACAGCGCCTCCACCATCTCGTCTTCGGGAACGCGGCGTACAACCTTTCCCTTGCGGAAGATCAATCCCACCCCATTGCCGCCAGCCATCCCCACATCGGCATCGGCCGCTTCTCCCGGGCCATTCACTTCGCAACCCATGATCGCGACCCTTAACGGCTGGGTAATATGCCTGGTATTCTCTTCAATTTCGGATGCGATCGCTTCAACGTCTATCCGACAGCGTCCGCAGGTCGGGCAGGAAATGATCGTAATCCCCTTCTTGATAAGTTCGAGCGCCTTCAATATCTCAAAGCCGACTCTCACTTCCTCGACCGGATCGCTTGTCAGTGATACCCTGATCGTGTCCCCTATCCCTTCCGACAATAAGACCCCTATCCCGACCGAAGATCTAATGATGCCGGTTTTCGGGATTCCCGATTCCGTGATGCCGACATGCAGGGGATAATTCACTTTTTTCGCCAGCAGGCGGTAAGCGGCAATGGTCACAGGGACCGAAGTCGCTTTGATCGAAACCGCGATATCAAAGAATTTTAATTTTTCCAGTATCCTGATGTTCTTTATCGCGCTTTTTACCAAAGTTTCCGCGGTAACATGCTTAAATTCTTTTTCAAGCGATCCCGAATTGACGCCTATCCTTATCGGGATCTTCCTTTCCTTTGCCGCCGCGACCACTGCCTTAATTTTATCGATGCTGCCGATGTTCCCCGGATTGATACGCAGTTTATCGGCGCCCATTTCAGCCGCAATTATCGCCAGCTTGTGGTTGAAATGGATGTCCGCGACCAAAGGGATGCCGATCCGCTTTTTTATATCCCCCAGGGCATAAGCGGCTTTTTCGTCCGGCACCGCGCAGCGAACTATCTGGCAGCCGGCTTCCTCCAGCCGCCTTATCTGCTTGACCGTTGCCTCAACATCGGAGGTATCGGTCTTGGTCATAGACTGGACGGCGGCGGGCAAGCCGCCGCCGATCCAGACCTTCCCAATCTTTATCTTCTTTGTTTTACTTTGCTTCCTCTGCATACGCGCAGGCGATCGCTCCCATGCCAAGCGGCAGTGTGAGAATTGCGCCTACCCCCCATAATATATTACCGATGCCGGCAACAATCCCGGCAACGACGAGAAGCAGAAGGTGCATCCACCAGTTGTTCTTAGCCACCAGTTCTTTGCTCGCTTTTAATCCGTCATTGATCGAAAGCCCTTTGTCATAGATCAAAAGCAGGGAGAACATCCAGCTAACCCCAAGATAGATGTCAAGAATGATTGCGGCAAGCATTAAAATACCGCCCACCATGCCCCAATTGAAATAGAAACAGATGCCCGCCGGGACCATGGCCAACATTAAGATAATGCCGATCCAGATGGCGCCAAAGAATAAATTTACAAATTTGCTGAAGGGCGCGAAAATATCATTAAATGAGACCGCCTCTCCGCGTTTTGCTTTTACGAACATCATTTGCAAACCGACCGTCGGCGCGATCAAGATCGACAGGATCGACGATACTATGCCCGCAAGTATTATAATAATGAAGTTTTTTATATACGCATTCCAAGAATCAACAAATGCTTTACCTATGTCCATTTCATTACCTCCTAAAGGGTATCTTTACCCGTCAGCCTTCTAAAGGCTTCCATGTACTTTTCTCTGGTCTTATTCACCACCTCCTCGGGTAGTTTTGGGGCCGGCGGCTCCTTATTCCATTTTATGGATACCAGGTAATCGCGCACGAATTGCTTATCATAACTTAATTGGGGACCTCCGGGCCGGTAGCTGTCTTTG
>JBAZPF010000103.1:0-4382 GCA_041648295.1 Candidatus Margulisiibacteriota bacterium
GATCGGCTATACTGGAGACCGGGGATTTTATTTCGACAGTTTTGAGAAGAGCATAAATGAGGAGTTAAAAAATGAATCGCCCTCTCGTTATTAGCATTTGTCTGCTGGCCGTCTTTATGGGTGGATGTTCAAAAACTATCACCACCATCCCGACTTACGGTTCGCAGATGATCGTGGAAGCGGTTTTCCAGGGCAATATCGACACCGCCAAAACCCGTTACTTTCTGATCATTTCAACCCAGGAATCATACAGCTTCCCCATTCTTCCGCCGGAAGGAACGTCGCTTGACGAATTCCTGGAGCCGGGAGACAGCCCGGTGGTCGGCAACATTGCCGATTATTTTACAAAATATTATTCAACCTGGAGTTCATATATTGCCCTGGACAGCCTGGGATACCATTTTGTGAGCGGGCCTTTTTCAGCCACCACTCCAATAACAAAGGAAACGCTTGGAGCGGTCGTTGTTCAGTCAAATTATATTTATTTTACGGTAAGCCTCAACCGGCTGTTCGGCTCTTCCGTTCCCGATAACATCTATTTTGACATCATAAGCGCCGATTATCCGTCCAACGGCCAGAAATATTTAAAGGACCACATCGCCCCTCCCAGCCGCAGCATCTCCAAAATCGCCGGATCGATATTGGAAAAAACTGACGAGGCCAAGCCGGACATCGATCCCAGCCAGGACATCATTTCCTGGTCGGTGAAGATAGAATGAGCGCGTTATCCGGAATACTGGCCGCATTCTCATTCCCGAAATTCAATCTGTTTTTTCTGGCGTGGATCGCGCTGGTCCCCCTTTTACTGGAAATAAAGAGGGCTGAAACGCCCCGCAAGGCGGCTCGCTCCGGTTTTATTTTTGGCCTGGTCTTTTTTGGCATCAATCTGTTCTGGATCAATACGTTAAATGAATTCGCCCCGGTGTTCGCAACCTTAGGCTACATAGTCCTGATAATCGGGGAATCGGCTTTCACCGCCGCAGCCTGTTTTTTTATTAAATATTTTGACGATCGCTTCCCGTCATTATATATATTGGCCGCACCCCTAGCCTGGATGTTCTTTGAATGGTTGAGGATGGTCGGACCGTTCGGCATTTCCGCAGGAGATCTTGGCTATTCGCAGGCAACCTTCGCGCCTATCGTCCAGATCGCATCCTTCGGCTCGGTATTCGCGGTCTCATTTTTTATTGTTTTTATAAACTGCCTGATCGCGGAGGCATTACGAAAAAACAGCCCGATAAAAAATATTTTATTTGCCGTTATCATCTTAGCGCTGGCCTGCTGGTGGGGAACCAGCCAGATAAAAGCAAATGCGCCGTCAAAAACTTTGACCGTTTCGATTATTCAGGGCGATATCCCGCAATGGAAAAAGCTTAATGCCGGGTATAACGAAGAGGTTTTCTCCGTGCACGAAGCTCTGACCCGCAATGTGATCGACAAAAATCCCGATATTATCATCTGGCCGGAATCGGTAGTGCTCGATTATCTTCTGGACAACCAGAATTTCATGCCCAGGTTAAAAAAGCTGTCGGCCGACTCCAAAGCTTATATCATTACCGGAACGCCCTATTATGATCGAAGGGGCCACGCTTACAATTCCCTGGTGGCGATCTCTCCTTCAGGAGAGGTGGTCGGCAGGTATGATAAACAGCGGCTGGTGCCGTTCGGTGAATATCTTCCGTTCCGTTTTATCTTTTATCCGATGTTAAAATGGACTAACCTGTTCTACGATGATTTTAGCTTTGGGCCGTCAGACGCGCAGCTTATCTCCGTCAAGGGCGTAAAGTTTGGTCCGGCAATCTGCTTTGAATCCACCTTCCCCGACCTGGTCCGAGATCGGGTTAAAAAAGGCGCGGATGTATTATTGACCGTAACCAACGACGCCTGGTTCCGGGATTCCTCCGCGATATACGAACATATAATATTCGGGATCTTGAGAGCGGTCGAGAATCGGAAATATTTTATCCAGGTCGGGAATACCGGCATATCGGCGCTGATCGATCCTTACGGGAGAATAATTGAGCGGACTAAACCCAACAAAAGCGCGGCATTAACCTTTAAGGTACCGCTCCCCTAAAATGACCGCGGCGTAGTCATCGATCGGCACCGGCGGAGATAAAAGCGATCTGGGGACAAGCTTCAGCAATCCCTTTGGCGGATTTTCCTGCCAGTATTTTTTACGGGCTTCAAGAGTTGAAAAGTCTTCTTTGGTAAAGATGATGTTCAGGCGCAGATCAAGCTTTAGCAGTAATTTCTCAATCCCCCGGGCCTCCGTCCCCCCGCCGATCACGATCGTTTCGATCCGGTATTTCGCGATAAAAGCAAGAACTTCCGCTTCGGTCTCCGCCCGCTTGATCACTTTTTTTTCAAGCGCGACTGCGGAATCATCAAGGACCGCCAGGCCGCATTTATCTCTTCCCGGATCGATTGCCAGGATCATGGCTGGACTTTAAAATCCGCGTCAAGCGGACCGTAAGTATAAATATCAGCCGCTGCCTGGACCGTCACCTTGGTCAAAGTTCCGTAGCCTCTTATGCGCCGCGCCGTTTCATATATTTTGTCATACGGAGAAATGCTTATCGAGCCGGTGAGATCGGGCATTACGCCTTTGATTCGGGCGGCTTTTTCCGCTTTTGAAAAAAGCTCCTTTACTCTTTGTTCGGTCTCCGACTGCGTCAGTTTCCCGGATATAAATCCCTTCTGTATCTCTTCGCCCTTGTGGTACAAAAGCTGGTTTATTGAAACGTCAAACCTCACCAGGGGATTTCCGCCGACCGTTAAATTTTTATTGGATATTATCCGCAGGATCACGGCTGAATCCATATTGGCCAAATAGCTTACGGTGGAATCATAATCGGACCGGTCATAGTTTACCGCCGCGGTCTTGTATTTGCTCAAATCCTTGTTTAAATAAATTAATGCCTGGTTAATGTCCATTTCCGCCTTTTCCTTATTCTGTCCGCCTTTTAACAATGTCCGGTAGATCACTTCGCCGGCGGTATAAAGGACTTTCCTGGAGGCCGCCATTTCCACTTCATTTTTTAACTTTTCCCTGGTCGCAAGCAGGGCTGTGATCTCCGCTCTTGTTTTTTCAAGATCGGCCTCTGATCTCTTAAGTAATTCCGTCTGTTTATCAAGTTCCTTTTTTGAGTTGTTAATCTGGTTGCGGGCATCGGTTATTTGGGTCCTTAACTTCTCAAGACCAAAAAACGCGGTGCGCGCGTCTTTTGAAGTATAGATGACCATCCCGAAAGTTAAGATCGCGATCAGGACGCCGGAAATTATGGTAAATGCGATCGCGGTATAGCGGGGCCGCAGGCCAAAGAGGCTTAATCTTTTTTTCCCGAAATATCTTCCGACATAATTGCCGATATAGGCGACCGCGCCCGAAACAACAATAAGGATAAAAATAAATCTGATCGCAAACTGGTAGGTCATGAATTTGCCGCCCGGTTAACAAAGAATAACCCGATGCCGCCGGTAATGATATTTGGGATCCAGGCCGCCACCGGCGGAGATACCCATTCAAGCTCTCCGAAAGCCATGGAAGTGAACATGAGGACATAATAGATAAAGATCACGATTATCGACATCCCCAGGCCAACGGAAGATGAAACGCGCCTGGGAGATATGCCGAGCGGCGCGCCCAGAAGCGCAAAGACCAGGCAGGCAAAAGGAATGCTCATTTTCATATTGAGCTGGATCTTAAAATCGGTGACCTTGACCCCCATCTTTTCTTTGACCGCTATAAAATTGCGCAGCTCGCCGATATTCATGTCATCGGGCGATTTGTCGCCGGTCGATAATTCCGACGGCGAGTATTTAATGGCCACGTTCTGCTGGTCAAATTTGATCAGATGCTTATATTCGCCTTCTTCAGATAAAAGATAGATCGTCCCTTTCTTGAAAGACCACTGATTTTTGTCCTTAAGCCACTGGGCCGATTGCGCGTTGATGATCTGGTTCAAGCGCCCGTCCTGGAATTCGGAAACTATGACCCCCTCCATGACCTCCCCTTTTAGCCGGCGGGCGTAAAATACTCTTTTTAAAGCGCCGCCCTCCATTTCGGGAATAAAGATGTTCTCTTCAATTTTGGGCGCGCGGTTGGCTTGGACCTCCAGCATAATGTTTTTTGCCGCCCGGTTGCTCTCCGGCACCACGATCTCGTAAAAAAGAAGCGTTACGACCGAGATCGCAAAACCCAGAACGATAACCGGAATGATTATCCTGATAAGAGAAATGCCCGACGCTTTAAAAGCGATTATTTCGCTGTCCTTGCTCAACCGGCCGAACCCCAGAAGAGTCGCTAAAAGCGTAGCCATCGGGAAAATATAGACGACCACGCCGGGCAGGCGGAAAACAAAAAGCTGGAACGCGGCCGA
>JBAZPF010000104.1:0-4376 GCA_041648295.1 Candidatus Margulisiibacteriota bacterium
CATGCCGTAAAGCACCACCGCGCGCGTGAGCTCAAAAAGGACCATCGACGCGGAGAGTATCAGGGTAAAAGAAAGCAGTCCAAAAATGAACGGATCGATCAGTTCTTTTATGATATATCTGTCGATTAACTTTATCATCAGAGGATAAATTGGTCGCCAAGGTAGAATTTCTTGGCTTCGGCCGACTCCGCGACTTCATTTGATTTTCCGGAAACGAGGATCTTCCCCTTGTGCATGATATAAGAGTGGTCGGTGATCGCCAGCGTCTCGCGGACATTGTGGTCGGTGATCAAAACGCCGATCCCTTTGTCCCGCAGGTATCTGATAATCCCCTGGATATCGGCCACGGTTTTTGGATCGATGCCGGTAAATGGCTCATCAAGCAGAAGGAACGAGGGATTGGTCGCTAAAGCGCGCGCTATTTCCACTCTTCTTTGTTCGCCCCCGGACAAGGTATAAGCGCGGTGTTTTCTTAAACGAGTTACTCCCAGCTCATCAAGCAGGGTGACCAATCGTTTTTCATATTCATTCTTTGGGATTTCCGGCCTCAACTCCCAAAGAATAAGAATATTTTCCTCAACCGTCAGCTTTCTGAAGATGGATGGCTCTTGAGGCAAGTATCCAATGCCAAGTTGCGAACGCTTATGCATCGGCAGGTTGGTAATGTCCTTATCGCCCAGGTAAACATGTCCGCCTTCCGGTTTAACTAATCCAACGGTCATGTAAAAGGTTGTTGTCTTTCCGGCACCGTTGGGCCCGAGTAGCCCCACTACTTCGCCTTGTTCCACCTTGATCGATATTTCATTTACTACGCGGTGGCCGTGGTACGCTTTTACCAAATTTTCAGCTTTAATAAAAATTTCTGATCTCCTCCAGTTTTTTAAACGCCGCGCTGGAATTTATTGACTCTTCGGCGATTTTTATGCCCGCCTGAATGGTTTTGGCCGTTCCGGAAACATAGATCGCCGCGGCGGCATTGACAATAACAATATCCATTTTCGGGCCTTTATTATGTTGTTCTAAAATTTCAAGCGCCGCAATCTTTGCTTCTTCTACATTCTGCACTATAATATCGCTTTTTTTTGATCTTTTCATCCCGAAATCTTCGGGCTTGATAAAATAATTTTTTATCTTTCCGTCTTTCAGCTCCGACACTTTGGTCTTATCGGAAATTGAGATCTCATCCAGCCCGTCCATTCCGTGAACGACCACCGCCCGTTTTGTGCCTAGATTTTTTAGCACTTCGGCCATAACTTCCGTCAGGGCTTCTGAAAAAACCCCGAGTATCTGGTAAGGCGCGCCAGCGGGATTGGTAAGAGGGCCGAGAATATTGAATATTGTCCGGATGCCTATTTCTTTTCTGGTCGGTCCGGCGTATTTCATCGCCGGGTGAAAATTGGGGGCAAACATAAAGCCGAAACCGATCTTGTCGATGCTTTCGCACACTTTTTCCGGGGGGAGATCGATCTTTACGCCAAAGGCTTCGAGAAGATCGGCGCTCCCGCATTTTGAGGAAACGGAACGGTTGCCGTGCTTGGCAATGGGAACTCCAGCCCCCGTCGCCACCAATGCGGAAACGGTCGAGATATTGAAAGTGTGTGAAACATCCCCGCCTGTCCCGCAGGTATCAACGATATCGGGATTTTGGGGGTGGATCTGGACGGAGTGCGCGCGCATTTGTTTGGCAAACCCGGTTATTTCATCAACTGATTCACCTTTCATTCGAAGGGCGGTTATCAGCGCCGCTACCTGCGAAGGCGTCGCCTCTCCTCTCATTATGGTATCCATGGTCATCGAGGCTTCTTCTTCGGTCAGGTTCTGCCTGCCAACCACCTTGGAAATGGCGTCTTTTATCATGGGATAATTATACTATATCGTGAAAGAAGTTGCAGGAAGTAAAGAGAATGGTAGAATATGAACATAATATATGAATATTGAACTGCTTCCTCCCTTCATTAGGGATAATTATGAAATTTACGAATGGAAACATGCCTCGGCAATTTTGAAACAGGACTTCCCGAACGAGCGGAACTGACATACAAATGAATCTTGAAATGACCCCGAGCTTGGGCCAGCATTATAAAAGTCCGCTTCAGATTGCGCGTGTGATTAGCGAAGACTGGGCTGCGAGGAATTTGTATTGTCCAGCGTGTAAATCTGAAAAACTGAGCCAAGCTCCAACAAATACGCGTGCGATTGATCTTTTGTGCCCTGAATGCAGCCAAGTATATCAGTTGAAAAGCGGGAAGCACTGGAATCAGCGAAAGATTGTCGATGCCGGTTATGCTCCCATGATTGCGGCGATTCGCAGTGATCGTGTTCCTAATCTTGTTGTAATGCAGTATACGGAGTCATGGAAAGTACAAAACCTTCTTCTTGTCCCGTTTTTTTTCTTCACGGAAAAGGTAATCGAGCGGCGTAAACCACTTAGCCCGACCGCGCGACGTGCCGGATGGGTCGGCTGCAATATATTGCTCGAAGAGATACCCCCCGATGGCAAGCTTAATCTTGTTTCAGATGGATTGATTAAAGACGTCAGGCAGATACGGAAACATTTTGATCATATTCGTGGCTTGTCGAACTTGAAAGGAGCTGTCAGGGGCTGGACACTTGATGTTTTGAAAGCCGTACGCAAACTAAACAAAGCCGAATTTACTCTTTCAGATATTTACGAATTCGAGCCAGCGCTATCAGCAGCCTACCCCAGCAATCGTAATGTACGTCCAAAAATTCGGCAACAACTACAGAAACTCCGCGATCTCAAGCTTTTGGAGTTTGTCTCTCCTGGGCGTTACCGAGTAATCGAAGCTAACTGAAGGGGGCAACGGAATGATTAAAAACAAAGTAGTGATCAGCGTCTCCGGCGGGAACGTCAACGGGGTCTTTACAAGCGATCCGAATACAAAAGTATATTTGGTTGACTACGACAATCTCGAAGCTAATCCGAGCGATGATTGCAGCCAACATTTCCCTATTGGCGGAATCGAGGAGTTTCAGTCTCTCGCTACAAAGGATAACTTGTTATTTTCAGGCATTGGAAAGCTTCTATCACGACTCGCGGAATGATCGAATTTTTATGGGCCACAGCAATTATAGATTGCAGCCCTGGCCCCTATTTAGAGTTGTTCGCAAGGCATAAAAGGAAAAATTGGCATCAGTGGGGGAATGAGATAGAAACTGGGCCGAAAACTGCATTAAACAATCAAGTAATTATTATTGAGAATAAAGGCATATCATCAGATCATATTCAAATTTTCAATCCATCTCAACATAAAGAAAAATCCAAATGTATTGCGGCTAAATAAACTAGCCGGCTGCTACCAATGGCCTTTGATCCCAAATCTTACCTTCAAGCAATCGCCCGTTCTTTTTTTTGTTCTTGCCGCCCCATTGTTTAAAGAAAAATGGAACATTTTGCGCAATGCACAAATCTCTTATTCTCGACACCCACTCTGGCTTAATGGGCCTTGAGAAAGGGCCTGATTCCCCTCCCACAATTACCCAATCAATTCCATCCAAATCAATATTCTTGATAGGCCCGATCAATGGCTCAAGCGATAAAAATTTATTCCTTGCGCCGGACTTTTTTAAACTTTCCAATCTATGCAAATAATCCCCATTCTCAATCGTAACTCCCATCCAGACATTATCAGGCCACTGGATTTTCTCATTTATTTCATCCAGCCTTTCTGCTCTTTTTGTTAATATTTGAAAATCATGCCAGGAGGCTTCCCTCATAACCTTAAATAATTCTAAGATTATGGATTCTTTCAATTTTTCATGAAACAAATCGCTCATTGAATTGACAAATATGGTCCTTGGTTTTTTCCATTTAAGTGGTAAATCAAACATATCTTCATGGACTGATAGATTAAACCCATCTTTGTAGTTTTCTTGCCCCATGGCTTTTAAACGATACGCCATTCTTTCGGCATAACAATTCAAACACCCAGAGCTGATTTTTGTACATCCCGTTATAGGATTCCATGTTGCCTCTGTCCATTCTATAGATGAATTTGTGCTCATGATTTTTTCATTGGGAAAGTTATTTCAACTGTGTCCGCCATAGTATTTATCTTTCTTTCTTGCGCGAGCGGACAGGCAATTACTTCCCCCTCCCTTTCAAGATGCAATAATACATCTTTATAGTTTTTAATTATAAACCTTTTACCTACACTATTCGATTCATATATTTTTCGAACAGCTAAAGTCTTTCCCGCATATTCATCTAATAATATTTGTTTCAGTCCATCCAAGGGCCTATTAAGTTCAAACAATGTTGGATAATTCTTATCTGCCGGATTATACTCAAACGATGGTACTCCCTGAGAAAAGGCGGAACTTTCTTTCGCCATAATCTCTTTCATTATTTCGTA
>JBAZPF010000105.1:0-4234 GCA_041648295.1 Candidatus Margulisiibacteriota bacterium
AGCGGCGTTAGAGTGGTAACAAAATCATACGGCGAATATAATTTTATGCCGGTAGCTAGAGGGATCTGCGCCAGCAAATCGGACAAGATCATCGTAGCTGGCCCCCCTGTCATTGGAGGAAAAGGAGGCGGAACGGCTCTCTTGGATGCACAATTAAGCACACTGCCTGGTTCGCGATTCTGCATTCCTCAGTCGGTCGTGCTCGGTTCGGGATTCTTTCCTTTTTTGCCGCGTGAGATCCAGCCCGAGATCGCTCCGCTGGAAGAAAAATCACTTACCCCGGCTAGGATCAGTCAGTTGTTTGATATTTTAAAATGGCGTTTAAACGGCCCTCTTGCCATTCGTTCATCCGCACAGGTAGAAGATCTGGGCGGATCAGTGGCCGCCGGGATATTTGAGACCGAGTTTGATTCCGGCGTATTAGTTACTTTAGAGGATAAAAAACGATTTATTGATAAACTTCTGATCGTCTTGAACTCCGCCTTTGCCCGCCGCGCCCATCCCTATTGGGAAAGGCAGGGCTATTCTCGTATCCCGCAGATCCCGGTCTTGATCCAGGAGGTCGTTGGAAGGCAGTGGGAATTTTTCCCGGGATGTTTTTGCCCTGAAATGGCCGGGATCATAAACACATCGTCAAGATCAGCCAGCATGGTCGCTACGGTATTAGGCCTCGGGGTTGCCGCGGTCAGCAACAGCGGATCGGGCTTGCTTCACAAATTGCCAAAGTCCGGCGCAGACCGAAGAATTGACCTCCGCCATATTTCCGTTGAAGGGGAACTAAACACGTCCGGGATCTATGCAGTAAATATGAAGACCGGAAATATAGAGTATATGACCGGCCCAAGGGCGACCGCTTTATTCCCGCATATATATGTGGACAAATTACAGCAGCGCTTCCCGAATCTGCAGCTACAATTGGCTGAATTTGCCGGTTTTCTGGAAGAAGTATCTACTCCAAGACGGCCGTATGACATAGAATTTGCTGTCAATAATAGCCATGTTGTGATAACGCAGGCAAGACCGGTGCAGGAAAGAAGGTCTTTGATGAAGCCAAAAGACAATATTTTATTTGAAACCCAGGATCTGATCGGCTATGTTGATTCCAAAAAATTCAATTCGATCATCAAGATAAAAGCGAACGCGGTCCCATCAAGCGAAACGATTAAATACTTGATGAAAAAATATCCAAACAGCCTCATCATCCTGGATATTTATGTTCTTTATACTATAACATCGCGCGAGGTAGAAGAACAGGTGCTGCCATATACTAATTCCGTTCTGGTTATCGACAGCAACGCGGCCGGACATAAGGCCGGAACTGGCATCCAGCATTTTAATCTTAATTTAGCTAACGAACAAAAAGCCCTTCTTTATTCTGATAATGATAAATTTATTGAAGGTGTACGGAAAAAGGCCGATGCGGTTGAAGAGGTAAGCCTAAGCTTTTCCGGTGCCGAGATCACCGTTTATCGTTTTAATCAGCCGATCCTGGTAGCCGCCGACGATGTGGCCGGCTGGGCCGTCGTGTACACGTACAGATAAGGAACGGAGGAGGTGGGATTTGAACCCACGCGGGCAAAGCCCCTAACAGTTTAGCAAACTGCCCCCTTAAACCACTTGGGTACTCCTCCATTAAACCTTTGCCTATGCCTTTTCCTTCCTAAAGGATAAGGATTAGGATTAGGCCAAGGGATTAAAATTTTCATTTAATGAAAATTTTAATCGGAGGGAGGAGGATTTGAACCCCCGATACGCTTGCGCGTATAGTAGTTTTCAAGACTACCGCCATCAACCACTCGGCCATCCCTCCATCTCGCTTCGCTCGAAATTTCCAATGACCAATTAATGATAAGTATAACATCGTAAATTTTCATTGTCCATTTAGCTAAGTTTTGATATAATTACAAAATTCCGAGCCGCTAGCTCATTTGGTAGAGCACCTGCCTTTTAAGCAGGTGGTGCTGGGTTCGAATCCCAGGCGGCTCAAAATTGCGCGGGCCCGTAGTGTAGCCCGGTTTAACACGCCTGCCTGTCACGCAGGAGATCACCGGTTCAAATCCGGCCGGGCCCGCCATTTACAATTTGACGCATGACGTCATGACATGTGGTATAATTTTTTGGGATGCCGGGATAGCTCAGCTGGTAGAGCGACGCCCTGAAAAGGCGTGCGTCCCCAGTTCAATTCTGGGTCCCGGCATATTATAAAATAAAAGGAGAGTGGCATGAAAATCTTATCGAAGATCCGCGCCCGGTACCTTTCCGTCGTTGTCCTTCTATTCACAGTTATCTTGAGCATCCAGGTTCTCGCCCGAAAGAGCGCTCCCGACCTGACGGATGTTTTACGCGGCCAAAAATTTTCATTTGATTTTGGATACTTCCTGATGGGATTTTTTGCCCTTTCCCTGGCAACGCTTTCTTTTGCCAAAGGATACGAGATCTTTACCCGCCCGAAAAAAGAAGAAAAAAACTCGGAGCTGGATATTTTAAAAGAAGAAAATTGCCGGTTTTTTGAAATGAACACCGGCATCCAAAAAGAAAATGAGGACTTGAAACGGCAGATCCTCCGCCTTGAGGAGGCTTTTAGAAGCAAGTCCGGCCAGGAAGAGATACTTCAAAAGACTTCCGCCGGCCTTAAAAAGGAATGTGAAAAACTTCAGGCCGAAAAGAGTAAACTGTCGGCCGAAAAAGAAGCGCTTGCGCTGGAGTTGAACCAGAAAAGCATATTCGAACTTCCAAAAATGCCGCCGCCGGAAATCAATAAGCCAAAAGTGATGATCAGGCTGGATAAAACGGTTACGCTGAAAAAAACGATTAAGGTGAAAAAGAAGGCGCATTCGACGCACAAGAAAAAGGGAGGAAAAAAGTGAAAAAGGTACTGATTGCGCTGATCCTGCTTCTTGGTTTCGGGGTGGCGGCGATGGGGCTTCTTACTTTCTATCTGGTCGATAATTTTGAGGACGGGGCCTATTCCAAATGGTTTACGTTCGACAATGTGAAACTGTCCATTTTAAAGAATCCGAAATCTGAAAAGAAAGATCTGGTGCTTGAATCCTGCGGGGATAATGCGTTAAAGATCGCGGGTTCCACCAAGAGCTGGTATGTCGGCGGCATCGGCACTAACCTTAACGTGGATCCGTCCAACTATTCCCGCCTGCAGATAGACGTTCTCGGCGGCGCGCCGCAGGGCAAAATAAAACTCGAACTTTATGAGGACAGCAATACTAGCGGGGCGATCGAACAAGACGCCCAGCAGGGATGGAAAGTGACCAGCGACAAGATCTGGGCGGTTGAGATACCGATCATGAAAGACGGATATACGCGCTATTCCATGCCTTTTACCGCTTTTTCCGATTCTAATCCCGGCATCGGTTCGGATAAGTTCGGCGACGGTAACATCTTGAGAATGCAGCTGATATTTATTGCCGCTTCACAGGAAGGATCGGTCGACTGCGCGGTAGATAATATAATATTCACTAATTAATAAAGGAGGAAATTGATGAGAAGCTGGTTAATCGGTGCATTGATCGTTATGTCTGTTGCGGTCCCGGCGTTCGCGGTTTCGTATAAGGATATGGATGACGACGGGGTTAGTTTAAAAGCCGGGCCTACAGATGTTACTGAAGAGCTTTCCCTGGCTTGGGTGGAAGCGGCGCTTTATCCAAAAGCGGTTGAAAAGGGCAGGGAGGTTTTTCTTGAAGTAAGACTGGCTTCTCCCGTAAAATTGGTTAAACTGAACCTGGACACGGAAAAAGGATCTCTTCCTCTTTTTTCCGATGACAATAAGAACTGGAGCCGCGTCGTAAAAGTAGACCCCGGAGCGATTGCGGGACTGCATGCGGCGCGAGTGACGATCGTCGGGAATAATAACAGTTCGATCCAGCGCAATCTGGAATTTGTGGTAAAAGATGAGGCCAGAACGGAAAAAGAGGTCCCGCTGACGGTCTTGAACGTTACGCAGGTTTACGATAGCGAGAACGGCATAAAACAGCTGCTGCCGGGCTATAAAATGTCGGCCCTTTATAAAACGCCTTTTTACAGGGTGAAGCTTAATGACGGAAAAGAAGGCTGGGTGGAAGCGTCACGGGTAAAAGAACCCACTGAAGATCTGTACCTTTTGGGATACCGGGCGTTTGAGAACAAGAATTATTCCGAAGCCATAAACAATTTTAAGCAAGTCCTGCAGTATGACCCGCAAAATCCGCGGACCCACCTGTTCCTGGCGCGGATATACGCA
>JBAZPF010000106.1:0-4192 GCA_041648295.1 Candidatus Margulisiibacteriota bacterium
TGGAATGAAACGTTTAAGAAACGGAAAAATAAATTTCCTTTTCTTTTACGGACAGGACGATCAGCTGGCAACGGCTGACAGCGTCCGTCTTGCTCATGAGGTCTTAACCCCGAATGACCATCATAATCTTATTGGGGTGAAGGGAACTGGGCACAACGACCTAGTTGTCGGACTTAACTCAAAAACCGAAGTGTGGGGAAAAACTTTGGATTGGCTTAAAGAGATGTCCCCGATCGCCTGACCTTCCGCAAAACCTACTGATCGGCTGAAATCCTCCCCCTGATCTGATGATATATAGCTGAATGGGTATTTGTCGGACAAATCGAAAAAGCGAAAAATTTAACTTCTTTTAACCATTCGGAGAAATTTCATGAAAGCAGGTAAAGTCCCAGGCAGCAATCCGCCTTTCAGGATAATATTGGGAGGGAAAGGCGAGCCGTCTTTATTTTCCAGGTTAGCAAGCTTTCTTGCTCAACAAGGGATTGCGCATCAGATCGAACAGAATGTGATCGTCCATGATTTTACTGAATCCGTGCACTTGCCAGGTGAGATAAAAAGGATAAGTGTATTTATTTCTCCAACTGAACTGCAAAGGCAATTTTTTGGGAAAACCGGGGCAACTCCATTTATAGAAGCTTGCAATTTGATCTTTCAGCCTTACGAGTCTCATCATATTGAGGAATTGTTCCCAAGGTTGGCCTTTGATCATGAGTATTTCAAGGGGATTTTTGATCGTAGCAGGATGATGCTTCAACATTTTGCTGGAAAAGATTCGTGTTTTTCCCCACAGGGGAAAGCCCTTTTATCTGTTTTAGGATTGCCGGAAAGGATCAGATTGAACCTCTACTTCTCTGAAGGGAAATTAGCTCTTGCCTGCTGTCCTCTTGCCAACTGGATCTATCGCAAAACCGGAAATGCCATGAGGATTATTCATCAAGAAAAAGATTTAGCCGTCTTTTCCCTCCCTAATCAAGAAAGGCTAACTGCTGAAGGAGTCCGGAAAACAGGGACCGTTTATTTTTTATTCGAGCGGGTCGGAAAAGAAATATTTGAGGTTGAGGTCGCACATCCTCATGAGCCGTTCCCTCTTATATTTCTTATTATATATTCAGGAGGAAGCGGTGAATTTCTTTATTCTAGGGCGATGACAAAAATCAATTATGACCAGAGAGCATGCAGACGGTCAGAGATCTTATCCTATTCTCTTCCCCGGATAAGAAGTATTCATGATCATGTCGGTGCTTCACGGCAATTATCAATTTCAGAAGTTGCCAGAGCCTTTGCCAAGGGGCAAGGTCAAACAGTTTTTTCATTTTTCGATCCCGAAGTACTATCCTTGCTCAGTTTAGAGGCTAACTATCATATAGCGGTTGCTCTAACTTTGGCCAGAAAATTATTGGAATTTATTATTATCCTCGATCCATACGGGAATCAGTGAAATGGCTTACTTGAGTCCAAGAATAAATTCTCTACTTTTATAGCTAATCGGCTGAAATCCTCCCCCTGATTTGACGATATATATGTAGGAGACCAGATCTCCTGGAGGAATGAGGATCAATGAATCCATTAGTAAAGTTTTCTATCGAAAATTTCAAAGAGCTCATAAAAGAGCTGGGACGGATAAACAAGCCCGAATATCTTTTTGACCTCGAAGACAAGATCATAGACGAGATTACAGTCATTGTGCGATCGAACAAAAAGAAAGAAGCCCGCGCCAAGATCATGATGATCAAAAAGCAGATAATGGCAGAAATAGACTCTGATCCGCACATCAAACCGATCTTAAGAAGCTTTCAACACTCGATCGACGGGGCTACTTCGGCGGCGCTTTACTGCCTTTAGCCTTTAAAAGCGCTTCTCTGACGCCCGAACATATCGCTTTGGTGGTTATAGTCGCACCGGTGATCGCTTGAATGTCTTCTTTGGCCTCAATTTTATCTTTTTCCGTCTTCCCTATAAATTGATTTAAAAAATCAGGATTATCGGCATTTAGTCCCAATCCGGGAGTTTCATTAGATTTGATAATCTTTACGCCGGTTACTATTCCGGCATCGTCAACGCCTACCAGCATATCAATGTTGCCGGCGTAACCTTTTGGGGATACTTGAATGGCCTTCCCATTTTTACCTGCTAAAACAACCTCGCTGGCCCCCGCTATTTCCTTTTGCTTTTCCGCGGCAATTCGATCATAAGTGGCGACATATGTCATGCCCAAAATCCCGGCCGCAACCGCGGAGATAACCGCCAAAAACATCCCAAGGTAAATTGTCTCTTTCATAAAGTGTTCCAGGTCTTCCTTCCAAATATCCTTCCCTGCAGATAGCGGTCAAGAAGAGGGGTTGTTGCATTCATTACCAGGATCGCGTAACAAACGCCTTCGGGATATCCTCCCCACAGCCTTATGACCATGGTGATAAACCCACAGCCAAAACCAAACACCCACCTGCCCGGTTTTGTGACCGGAGACGTTACCGGATCGGTCGCCATATAAAACGCTCCCAGCAATACCCCGCCGGCCAGTAAGTTAAAGACCGGATCAACTCTGAAAATAGCTGACATCAAGGCCACCGTCAACAAGTAAGAAAGGGGGATTCTGATTTCGATCGTCCTTCGATACAATAAATAAATGGCGCCTATTAACAACGCGACAGCGGAAGTTTCGCCAATTGAACCGCCGTGGTTCCCAAAAAACATGACCGCGTAATCAGTTATGACTTTACTTTCTTTTAATAAGCTCAGAGGCGTTGCTCCGGTAACCGCATCAAAAGGCCGATACCAGGTGGTCATAAGCACCGGCCAGGAGGTCAGGAGAAATGCCCGGCCGACCAGCGCCGGATTAAAAATGTTGAACCCGAGGCCGCCAAAAGCATGCTTGGCGATGACAATTGAGATAAAGGAGGCTATTATCATTATCCACCAGGGCATTGCGGAAGAAACGCAAAAGGACAAAAGCAGTCCGGTAACGGCCGCGCTTACGATATCTTTAGGCGTTATTTTCATTTTACGCAACTTTAAAGAGATCATTTCAAAAACTACGGCTGACAAGGTGGTTGCAAGAATGACCCAAAACGCCCGGACGCCAAAAAACCATAAACCGGCGGCAAGCGCCGGGACCAAAGCGACAATGACGTCCCCCATCGGGATGCTGGTTTCCTTAATATGCGGAGCCGGGGTAACTATTAGATTTTTCATTTCTTCAATATCTCCAATTTTGCCAATTTGATCAGCTGGACAAGATGCCTCTTGGTTGGACAGACATATGAACATGCTCCGCATTCTATGCAGTCCATCGCGCCCAGCTTTTTAGCCTGGTCAAAACGGTCGTGTTCGGAATAATCTCCCAGAAAATTCGGAAGCAGATACTGCGGGCAGATATCTACGCATTTTGCGCATCGAATGCATGGCGCGGCATCGGGGATTCTCGCCTCTTCTTCGGTCATGACCAGTATCCCCGACGTTCCTTTTACGATCGGGACGTCAAGGCTTGGAACCGCAACCCCCATCATCGGGCCGCCGGCGACCACTTTTCCAATTTCCCCCTTATTCATCCCGCCGCATTGATCGATAAGGTCGGAAAATAAAGTCCCGATCCTGGTTCTTAGATTTTTCGGCTCTTTTAAATGTTTCCCCGTGACCGTGACCACTCTTTCAATAAGCGGCATTCCGGTCCTCAAAGTTTTGGCAATTTGCGCGCAGGTGCCGACATTTAAAACCACCACCCCGATATCATAAGGAAGCCCGCCTGACGGCACTTCCCTTCCGGTGATTGCCTTGATTAACTGCCTCTCTCCGCCCTGCGGGTATTTGGTTTTTAGTTCAATAATCCGAAGTTTAGATTTAAATCGATCGATAGCTTCTCTTTTATTATCCTCGCTGCCCAGATAAACATTTGATACCCCAAGATGTTTCATCACAGCATTAATGCCCTGAAGGACTAATTCAGCTTCTTCTATGATTATTCGATGATCGCCGGTCAAATAGGGCTCGCACTCTGCACCGTTTATGATCAACGTGTCAATTTTTTTATCTTTTGGAGGTGAAAGCTTAATATGCGTCGGGAATGCCGCACCTCCCAGCCCCACTATCCCCGCTTCCCGGATTATTGAAATAAGATCGCCTTTTGGCGGTTTAATGTCTTCGTGCGCTTCCATTTTGCCGTCGGATTCGATCACAATTGAATCGGCCATGGCGC
>JBAZPF010000107.1:0-4133 GCA_041648295.1 Candidatus Margulisiibacteriota bacterium
TGAAATTTGCGGATAACAAAATTTCAATCCCGCTTGTTTGAGTACTGCGATGTACTCCAGATAGGCGATGTAAAATTGTATTTCCCGGTCAAAAACGCCTATCGTTTCATCCAGATAATTAAGGTTTTTCGCGCAGTAATCATCAAGATTTAAAAATGTGTCGGGATGCAGTTGGGCTACCATATCCAGCACTTCCGCTTCAACATGGTTCATGTCCGGCCAGGCGGAAAATTTAACCCTGTAATCTCTCGCCGCTGCCTGTTTGAATTTCTCGAACGTTTTCTCTACGTCGGCGCTGTAATCAATTTCAGATTCATATTTGCTAACCTTGATGCAGTTATCCTTTATGAGCAGGCAGTATTTTACCTCGGACAAATCGGCTTTAAGCTTTTTTGTTGCCGCCAGCAGCGACGTGAAACCTCCGGATTTGGCATAGTTCGTTATATATTCGTGGAAGGCCAAAAAGCCGAGTGATTTTAAATCAACCAGGGTTAAATCGTGAACCAGGCCATTGACGGCCTCGCAGTAAATTTCTACCGCGTCCAAAAACCATCTTTTCTTCTGGTGTTTGTAGTGAAGCTTGTCTGCCTGGGCAAGATGTGCGTGCATGGCGCGCATTTTTTGCGCAAATGATTTTATATGCTCAAACAGATTTTTATTTTCAAGATCCCGCATGATTTCATGACGATAATTGATCGCGTCGCGATCGTTCAGGGAAGTGTAAAAAAACGGTTTCAAATTATATTCCTGGCATCCGGCCGTGATGGCGTCTACAATCTGATCAAGATTTAAATCAACAAAAAAGACGGGCGCTTCCAGTGTTTCCTTTTTTATGCCGTCTTCAGTTCTTTCAAATAGTATGCTGTGGAAAGTCATGGGGAAAACACCTCCTCCATTAACCGCGTAAAATATTACAGGGAAGCGATGAACTGCTTTAAGGCTTCCTTCATTTGAAGCAGCTCATTATATTCTTTTTGCCACTTTTCTTCCTTATCCATGCGCTCCTCTTCGTCCATACTTGCTTCATTTAAAGCTTTCTGCAAGGCTGAACGCAGGCCCTGGGATACGGCATCGGCCCGCAGCCTGATTTCGCCGGCGATATCCCGCGCCCCTTCCTTCAAGCTATCCACCAGATCAGAGCGCAACCGGCCGCAGTTCCGGTCAAAAAGCTCAATTAGTTTACTTTTGGCGTTCTTTAAGAGCTGGACACTGATCAGCGCTTTGGGAAGCAGGCCGAATGTGGTCAGCGTTTCCAGGGAGGGGATGAATGACGGGTGCTCCGCAAAGTGGAAAGAGAATTTTTTTGACCCGAGGATGTATTCCATGGACGCTGATTTTTCCAAGGGAATTTCAAAAATCTCGGCTGAAACAGACAGCATCCTGTCCACGATTTCTTCAATGCGGTTAAGGAATCTGAGAGCGACTGTTTTAAACTCTTCCCGCACCTTTACACTCTGTTCATTACGTTTTTCATCTAAAACCATTTCGATCAGGTCCTTGATGAAACCGTTATAGGAAGAGGTCAGCTCTTTTGCAGACTTTCTAGGCGATTCTTTTTTATGAAAATCATCTAACCATCCTAAAATTTCACATGTTTTAGCCTTCCGGAATTCATTGAGATCTTCCCCGGTTATATCGCCTATACGATCCACCTCACGGTAGAGGAGGTAGATCGAATCTTCCCGCTCACGCTCCAGCTTATCCAGCTCGGCAGTTAAAAGTACAATTTTTTCATCCAAATCCCGGAACGAGCTTTCCATAGCCTTTCGCCATAGCAGGAGTTCCATTTCCAGCTCATTGATCGTCCGGAGCGCTCTGACGGCGGCGGACTCCAGGATCAGCCGGCCCTTTTCGTTCCGGATGAAGCTACCCAGGATTTCTTCCAATCTTTTTATCCCACTGGAATCGGTCAGACCGGGCTCACCCGCGCCGGTTCGCCCAAGCAAAGCTTGGCGGGCCGATAGCGGGATCAGTTTATATTCTCCCTCACACAGTTCAGTTCGCAAGATTTCCCTGGTATATTCCAATGCCTCGTTAACATCTTCCGGTGAAGCGATATCGATTTTATTTAAAACAAAAAAGAGTTTGTTTGTAAACTTTAATATGTCCTTTAAATAGTCGATTTCATTTTTACCGAGCGGGGCATCGATGGAGATTATAAAAATGGCGGCGTCAGAATAGGGCAGGTAGGCATATGCGGCGTTCGTATTGTGCTGGTAAACAGACCCGACGCCGGGAGTGTCAACCAGTATGACGCCCTGTTTTAACAACTCCGAGGGGTAGCTGACCAACACTTCCCGTACTCTTTTTGCGTTTTTAGGGTTCTCTCTTTCAGTGACGTAACCCGCGATTTCATTAATAGAGATTTCTTTTTTAGCGCCATCCAGATAGATGGCATGAACTTTTAACTGCCTGCCGTATTGGATTACAGTGGGGATTGCGGTCAAGGGCACAATAGCGGTGGGCAGTAGTTGGCCTCCCAGGAGGGCATTTATAAGAGTCGATTTGCCCCGTTTGAATTCGCCAAGTATTACTAAAGTAAAATCTTCCTGCGCGAGTCTCACTTTGCTTTCCTTCAAAAGTGCAGATGCCGGGCTATTTCCTTTTTCCCAGGCCAGGTCGGCAACTTCGTCCAATATCTTCATGATAGTGTTTTTATTCAACACATATTGGTCCAGCATTACGATCCCTTTCATATGAAATCTTTACAAATCCAGAATTTTATCTTTTACTATATAAGATTATTAAGACTTTACTTCTTTATCAGCCAAATTTTTGAGCGCCCTGGCTGCAACCTTCCGGACGGACGTTTTGCGATCATCCATAACGCTCTTTAACGGCTCTATGCCCCTGTCGTTCCCGATCAGCCCAATAGCTTCGGCCGCTGCTGTACGAACGACTTGATACGAGTTTTTTAAAAGGGCTACAATCTCATCAAGAGCTCTGATATCGCCAATTAAGCCCAGTGCTGTGGCTATAGTCGCCAGAATATACGGGTCATCCCGATTTTCACCAATGGCCTTGACCAGGGGAACAACAGCCCTGGCTTCTTTTTTTACCCCAAGTAGCCACGCTGCTCTAAGCCTGGTTTGCGGTTCAGGGTGGCGTAGATCGCCAATCAGTTTTTCCACGTAGTTTTCACCATCATTCATCTTTCTGGCCTCTTGATAACACAAAAACTCCTGTAAAAAATTACAGGAGCTATTAGCCTCAGGGCATTATGCGAGCTCCATCGCAGGTACATATGAAGATATAATTCACAAGAAATAGCAATAATAAATTTATAGCGTCTAATAATGTAATAATTGTTATGAATAAATGATAAAATACATTGATATAAAAGTCAACAACTGTTATTATTAATATCTGAAAAACCAATAAAAGGACTGGTAAAGAGAGCAAATTACAGCTGTTGACAAAGAAGGTTATTCTATGTGGAACATTATTTTGCTCGGCCTGGTCAGTTTATTCACCGATATCAGCAGCGAGATGATCTACCCGCTGGTTCCTCTCTACCTGGTGGGTACACTGGGGGTTACACCGGCCATCGTCGGTCTTATCGAGGGAATCGCCGAAAGCCTCGCCAGTCTACTTAAGGTTTTTTCCGGGGCTGTTTCGGATAAATTCCAAAAGAGAAAGCCTCTTGCTATCATCGGATACGGGTTTTCAGGACTTTTTAAAATCCCAATTATTCTGGCCACCTCCTGGACCTGGGTGCTGTGGGGGAGGGTCGGAGACCGCTTTGGTAAGGGTGTGCGCACAGCGCCGCGCGACGCGCTAATTGCCGAGTCGGCGGACCCGGCCAGAATGGGCTGGGCTTTTGGCCTGCACCGGATGATGGACACACTGGGTGCGGTAATCGGCGTGGCCCTGGCCTTCTACTTTTTTACCCGGTACCAAGGGGACTACAAAGCCGTTTTCATTTGGTCATTGGTACCAGCCATCCTGGGTGTGGGGCTGTTATTCCTGCTGCGAGAAGCAAAAGGAAAAGTAAAAAGCCTTAACAATCAATTCCTTTTAAACTGGCATTCTCTTAATCCGCGGCTAAAAAAATTTTTAATTGTTGTGTTTGTTTTCGCGCTGGGCAACTCTTCCAATCAGTTCCTTTTACTGCGGGCCAGTGAGCTGGGTTA
>JBAZPF010000108.1:0-4122 GCA_041648295.1 Candidatus Margulisiibacteriota bacterium
CGGATTAAAGAACCCGGATAAATTCATAACCGGGCCCGAATTCAAAAAGACGGATTTTATGGAATTAAGGGAAAGGCTGCTGGACACCAACATTTTTGCCCGCGCTGTGCCCGAACAGAAACTTGAGATCATTTCCGCGCTCAAAGCCAACGGGGAGATCGTGGCCATGACCGGGGACGGGGTGAACGATGCTCCCGCCCTCAAGCTGGCCAATATAGGAATATCAATGGGAGAGAGGGGGACCGATGTGGCCCGTGAAGCGTCGGATATCGTACTTCTCAACGATGATTTTTCTTCCATCGTTACAGCGGTCAGGATGGGTAGAAGGATCTACGACAACCTTAAAAAAGCTATAGCGTATATTTTTTCCGTGCACGTGCCGATAGCCGGAATGGCTTTTCTCCCGATATTGTTCAATATGCCGCTGGTCCTGATGCCGGCCCATATCGCGTTCCTTGAACTGATAATCGATCCCGCTTGCTCCACTGTCTTTGAAGCGGACCCGGAAGAGAAGAACATTATGAACCGTCCCCCAAGGGACCTTAAGTCCCCGCTTTTTAACAGGAGAAGCATGGTGATAAGTCTTCTCCAGGGATTAAGCGTGCTGGGCGTGGTGTTCGCGGTGTTCATGGTGGCGCTGTATTTAGGCAAATCCGAAGATGAAGCCAGAACCCTTACCTTTGCTTCCATGGTGTTCGCCAACCTGGCCCTTATACTCACCAATCTTTCGTGGGACCAGACCATGGCCAAAACGCTCTTATCAGACAATAAAGCGCTGCGCTGGGTGCTGGGCGGAGCGCTTGCCTCGCTGGTGCTGGTCCTGTACATTCCGTTTACAAGGGGCCTTTTCCATTTTTCCCTCATGCATACTGACGACCTGGCGATCGCGTTTGCCGCCGGCATTGTCAGCGTTTTGTGGTTTGAGCTGTTAAAGCTTTTTCGTTCGAAAGCAATAAAAGTTTGATCTTTAACGCAAGTTTTCCGCTTTAAAACACGATAAATAGGTAGTATGGCCCAGCAAATAATAGCCCCAATAATCCCTAATTTAGGCATGCAGGAGAGCGCGATCGCCGGCTCTTCCGCTGTCATTTTTACCTCAACCGAAAGAAAGATCATCAAGGAAAGGTCCGGTGAAATAGACCCGGCCAGATCTTTTAAAGAGATCTTTGCCGAAAAGGGCATAATCCCGAAAGTTGAGAACGAAGAAACTACAATTAAACCGGAGCCTGATATTAAAGAACTTGAGCAGCGCCAGCGCGAGCATTTTAAAAGGCTCAAGGATTCTCCCGTTAGAGTGAGCCGAGACCGGATAGAAATTGGAGAGGCCGAGCCTGAAGTTTCAATCGCTCCTCCCGATATAGTTAAAGAACAGACGATTATCAAAAAAATCGAGCTTGAAAATGTTGAGATCGGCGACCACACAGTGAAACTGGTGATGGAGTTGAATCTTGATCCCCAAAAAATTGCCCGCAATTTTGAGCTGAATAATAATGACCTGCATGAGTTAATATTCAAGATCAAGGAACTCCATCTAAAACGGGTGCTTGCCAATAGCCACGAAGAATTTGATAAACTTTCTGAAGAGATAAAGAAAGAAACACTGGCTGCAATTAAGCCGGATGCAAAAGATTGGATGGTGGAACAGCTTGATAAATTGAGAAAAGCCTCCGCCGAATACAAACTTAATTTGCTTAACTCGTTAAAAACAATGGGGCTTATGGCCGAAAAAAATAATAATGTCGGCTGGTTGGAAAAGATAGTGAAGGGATAGAATGAGCATAAGCGCGAAACCTGCGGTAAGAGCGGTAGGAATGGATCCCATTTCTCAAATAATTCAAGTAACCCCAAGCGTTGGCTATATTAGGCGGGCGTTAGGAGAAAATAGAGCGGGCCGCTTGCTGGATAATTTTATAATGGACGGGGAAAGGCTGGTTGACGTCAATTATCAAGAGCCTATAACCTTAAGAGGAGAAGTAGCCTTTACTTTTGACGGCCAAAAGATCCCCCCGATTTTGCTGGTCAGACCGGAGGAATTAAAAAAGCGTTTGGGCTTTTATGGAGTCGATATCCCCGTGAGTTGTTCAGAGCGTTATATGAGGAAATATGAAGAGTCTGAAGCCGCGTTTATTTCTTCAATGCAATCATCACTGCGCTTGACCCTGAATTATTTAGAAAACTACCTGCTGGTCATTAAGCCGAACGGAAAAATGATATTTATATCTGACGACCACACTCACACCGCATATGCGCTGGCGCTGGCAAAACATCTCGGGATATTTGACGGCGATGGCGCTTTATTTGTATATGATGAACATAGAGATAATTTTATCAATCCAGATATTAAGGTTGGAATAAACGCGGCTGCGCCGGCCAGCGTGGCAAACGTTTGTCGGGGCCAGCTGGAAATAGACAGTTTCTTGGCTTTTACTTGCGCGGCGCATATTTTAGAAGCCGGAAAGATTAATTATGTATTGACCGAACATCTTAACCGGACCGCCGCGCCCGAATATCAGCCATACAAAAGCCATCTGCGTGAAGGCAGGTATTGTCTGCTCAAGCAATCGCTTGAAGAAATAAGGAGAATAAAACAGCAGGGAGGGCAGGTGGCGTCAAGTATTGACCTCGATTTCCTTGCCTTTTTACATGACCCGTTTTTCCCCGAAGAAGAAGGAGAGGCCCTTAAAAATGTTGCCGAAAAGGATGTGCTTTCGGTGTTGGCGCAGGCGGCAAGAGAATCTGATTTTGTCACGATCGCGACCAGCCCGGAATTTCTTAATGTCCCGCAATCCACGATCAGAAGATTAGTCCAGTATCTGGTTGCCGCCGCTTAAAAACCGCTTGACACGCGGTAGCACTATAATTATAATAGTGTTACCATGAAAAAAGATAAAGTATTGAGATTCGGCGTGTCGATGGTCCCGGAACTCCTCGATAAATTTGACCAGCTTATTAAAGCTAAAGGTTATACCAATCGTTCGGAAGCGGTAAGGGACCTGGTCCGCGACCATATGGTGGAGAATGAATGGGAAGAGGCTAAGGGGGAAGTGGTCGGAACAGTTACGCTGGTTTATAGCCACCATGTCCATGATCTCTCCGATAAACTCAATGATATTCAGCACAATTACTGCAAAACGGTCATCTCTACAACTCATATACATCTTGATGAGCATAACTGCTTGGAAGTTTTAATATTGAAGGGAAAAAGCGAAGAGGTTAAATTGATCGCCGACCGGCTTATCAGTACAAAGGGAGTAAAACACGGAAAGCTGGCTATGACTTCTACCGGAAAGGGATTAAAATAGAATGAAAAGGGTTTCAAAATCCGAAATAGAGTTGGAACCTGCGACTAAAAGTCGCGGTTCCAACAAGAAATACCAATCATTTTTCTGTTCACCCGATGGAACCGAGAGTTTTACTCTCAGGTTCCATCCTATATCGGTTTTTTTATTCCTGATGATCATAATTATTTCTTATATTCCCGCCTGGGCCTGCTTGCCGCTTACGGTCGACGACTGTCCGCCGACAGAGAAAGGGAAAGTCGGCATTGAAACCGGATATTCTTCCATTAAATTGTCAAATTATGATGGCAATATGACTGCAGTAACTTCTATTAAATATGGATTAATAAATAATGTGGATGTTGGAATCGATCTGCCATACTTAAATTATACCCAGACCGGAGCACAAAATGTTTCCGGGTTGGCAGATGCGACCGTTAAAACAAAGATCAATATCATTCCTTTGGAAGATCATTTTTCCGGATTATCATTAACTGCCGGGGCAAAGCTTAGCAATGGAGACGCCAACAAAGGGCTTGGCAGCGGAGCGACAGATTATTCCATAAATTCGATCCTAACTAAGGAATTGAATAAACTTACCATGCACTTGAATCTTGGATACACAATGATCGGGCAGGTGGCGGGACAGACTTTGAGGAATGTAATGAATTACGGCTGGGCTTTTGAGTCGCCCATGCTCGCGGGGATTAATTTATTGGGTGAAGTTTATGGTTCCACAAATCCTGATCCGACAGCGGATCTGAATCCTCTAGCCGCGACGATCGGAGCCAATAAAGAAGTGTTTTCCGGGTTGACCGCGGATGCTGGTTTATCGGTTGGACTT
>JBAZPF010000109.1:0-4047 GCA_041648295.1 Candidatus Margulisiibacteriota bacterium
ATCGTGGGGATCTTTCGGCAGGGAAACCGGGCAGTTTATCGATCCCAGAGGCATCGCCCTGGACGGCTTCGGGAATATTTATGTGGCTGATTCCGGCAATGACCGCATTCAAAAATTCGACGGAGAAGGCAACTTCCTTATGTCGATAGGCGGCTTTGGAAAAGGTTATGGCTTTTTTGACGGTCCCCTGGATGTATCCGTCGATAAAGACAAAAAGATTTATGTGGCCGACACAAATAATAACATGATACAGGTGCTTGATGAATACGGGAAACCGATCTTATCCTTCGGACAAACCGGGAATAAAAACGACGACTTTTTTAAACCGGCGGGCATCGCGGTCGATAATAATTATATCTATGTCGCAGATACCGGGAATAATCGCATCGAGATCTTCAGCAAGAGAGGAACGTTTTTGTCTTCATACGGGCAGAAAGGCTCTCAAAGCGGCGATCTGAACGGTCCGGTCGGAGTAGCTGCCGGGAAGACCGGAGAAATATATGTCGCGGATACAAATAACCATCGAGTTCAAAAATTTAAAATCGTCTACAAATGAAGCGTTTAATCCTTCTTCTGGTCCTGCTCGCTTTAAGCGGCTTTGCGCTGGCTTCGCTTAGAGATATACCGTACAAGGAAAAATATGAGACTAATGAATTCTCAATAAAATTCCTGCCCGCATACCCTCTTGTGATCGGCGAGACCGCGTCGATCAATCTTCAATCCCCGCTTAATGTCCAGAATATCGAAGTCCATCTGCCGGACAATTCAAAAGTTCAACTTAAAAAAGAAGGCGACCTCTGGGCCGGAAGTTTTGTGGTCTCCGAACAATTTGAGGAGGGGTGGCAGCCTTTATATATTTACATAAGGCATAAAGTTCCCGTAGGATATAAAACGCTGATTGACCAACTGTTTCAGGCATTCTCCGGCAAGACCGAAGTCAGATACAAATCCGCGCTTCTCGCCAGAAGGATCTGGATCCGTTCATTCAAGCCTCTTTCGCCTGAAAAGCCGATAACCAAATTGTCTTATAAAAAGGGAATCACGGCAGAAGCCTATCCCTCCCAGGAAGGGTTTGCGGTCGAATTTTATCCGACCTCGGAAGCGGTGAGCCCGGAAGTCTCGCCGATTATTATAAAAGGCACCCGCATCTTTTCTTTTTCAAGCAAAAGCATTGAGGGGACGCAAGAAGGATTTTTGCCCGGGAATTCAAGGGAAGAATCTCTTCGTTTGAATGTCGCAGGAAAAATATCCGACACCGACATCAATGCCAATTTCTTCCAGACCTCGGTCATCGGTTCGACGCAGGTCGCCTCGCGGGAAGAAAAAGTTTCGATCCTGTTAAAAAGAGGATCGACCGAGGCCTATTTTGGAGATTTTACGGCTGATCTGACGGATACGGAATTCTCGCGCCTGGACAAGGTCCTCTCCGGAGTAAAATTATCGGGAGATTATGAGAAATTCGGTTTCAAAGCCTTGGCCTCCAACCCGCAGGGACAGTCAAAAACGGTAAAAATATACGGCAACGGCAGTCAGGGCCCGTATCCTCTGGGATTCCAGACCGTGATCAACAGCGAACATGCCTATGTCGATGGGCTGGAGCAAAAACGGGGAACCGATTTCGATATAGATTACGAAGCCGGGACGATTACATTCAAGAACAAAACCATCATTAAAACACAGATCATTGAGATCGATTTTGATTACCGGACCACGGTGTACCAGCATGCCACCTATGCTTTAAGGACAACGGCAAAGCCCAATCCCAACCTGAACCTCGGCGTCACCTGGATCGATGATTCGGACTTGAAGAACGGCGCTGAGAGCATTTACAATACGGCAACCGTCGAAGCTCCTCAAGGCCATTATATTTTGGGAGCGGACGGCCAGATAAACCTTGGAGACCTGCTTTTTGCCCAGGGCGAACTGGCTTATTCTGAAAAGAACCTTAATATCCTTGCCTCTAATCCGGACAAAGCGATCGGCCGGGCCGGAAAACTTGACGCGGCTTCACAGCTGGGGCCGTTCGGGATCAAAGCCAACTATAAAAGGATAGGCCCGCAGTTTGAGGCGGCGTCCGTCGCTTTGCCGATACAGGACCTTACGGAGTCGGGAGGATTACTGACCTTTAAGCCGAATGATCTAATTTTATCCAGCGCCGGTTTTGACAATAAAAAATTCAACCAGGCGGGAACCGCGTTTAACAATCAATCACGCATCGGCAAATTGATGCTAACCCCTAAAGGCCTTCCCTCCCTTTCCTGTGTTTTGGATGAACTGCAGGAAAGCAACGACCCGGTCCCGCCCTACCTGCCGATCGATCGTTTGACCTCAAAAAATTCATGGGAGCTTCTGCATAATATCGGAAAATTAAACCTGTCGGCAAAAACCGGCGTGGAGAGAAGGATAAACCATGCGCCGAGCATCGAAGTTACAACCTACAAGACAACCAATTTAGGAGCTTCGGCTTCGAGCCTTGATATGTTCACCGCTGCCGCCAATGTCGAGTTCAAGGACACTGAATTACCGGCGGGAATAAACCCATACACAAAAACTTATAATCTAAATTTATCCGCCAATCCAAATCAGCATTATATGGCCGCGCTTTCCTTAAACTATATTGATGACAGCGTGGACGGCAAGACAAACGTAACCGACCTTGCCTATAAAGCCGCGCCGGCCGATAAGTTCAACACTGACGGCAAATTAACCGTAACTTCGGTAAAGGAAACTTTCGGTTCAACCGACGAATCGGTCACAAAAAATGTCGGCTCGTTCAAGCTTGAACTGCGTCCGACGTCCGCCCTGCGCATGCGCTATTATTTTAAGCCCAACTTTACCGTTCTTAACCGGACGAACAATAAAAGCTACAACAATGAAACCCAGCAATATGAATTGAATTATATCCCCCTCTCCTCGCTTATGCTGGGCGGGTCGCTTACCACCAATCGTTCCATGTCTGTCGATAAAACCGATTATCCCAATTACCTGCGCCTCGGCCAATCGCTCGATGATTTCTCATACATTTACACCTTAAAAGCCGCCCCTTTGAATTTTATGTCGGTGGAATTAAATTATTTATTGGATGACTCGAGCGGGCTTAACATATTGAGTCCGGCGTCGGTCGAAAGCTATCAGAGGAGTAATACAGTCGGAAGGGAATTTAACGCCACAATAAAGACTTCATTGTCGGAACGGTTTTCGATCGATACGGGCTATTCAAACAAGATCACAAAAACGGGATCCGGAGACGCGTCCGACAACAATTCAAACGCCCAAACCTTAACGGAATCGCTCAAGTGCCAGTTTAGCCTCAATGATTTCTGGACCTTTTCCGCTTCGGTTGCGTATGCCAAAACCACCGACCTTCTCTTTACTCCTTATCTTGAAACCTACACGCTCTCCCCCGGTGTCGGGTTCATCTTCCGTTATTATGACCGGTTGAGGATAGACGGCGATTACACGATCTCAAGGTCATATTCCGGCGCTATTACCAAAACCACCGCCTTAAATTTGAGGGGGAAATACGATCTTTCGGAATATGTCCATGTCACCGGACTGTTCAATCAGAAAACCAGCATCGCGCCCGATTTCAAAACCACCGAATTGTCGGGCTATGTTGAGATTAACTTGTAAACTGCTATAATTAACCTATGAAAACCCTGGGAATAGATCCAGGATCCGCGATTACCGGTTTCGGCGTCATTGAGGATGACAAGGTCATCGAATACGGCTGCATCAGACCCAAAAATCAGCTCAAACTCCTTAAAGAAGAATTGGAAAAGATCATAAAAAAGCACAAACCTGACGCGGCCGCAGTTGAAAAGCTCTTCTTTTCACGAAATGTAACCACCGCGCTTCGGGTCGGGGAAGCCAGAGGAGTGATCCTTTTTTGCCTGGAACAGGCGGGGATCCCGATAGGCGAATATACTCCGCTTGAAGTTAAGATGGCTTTGACCGGTTACGGGCGGGCGGACAAACGCCAGGTCCAGCAGATGGTAAAAGCGCTTTTAAAGCTCGATAAAGTGCCAAAGCCGGATGACGCCGCGG
>JBAZPF010000110.1:0-4028 GCA_041648295.1 Candidatus Margulisiibacteriota bacterium
AGGATTGGCCACAACTTTAGCCGTTGTCCTTCACGAGATCCCCCAGGAGATCGGGAATTACGCGGTCTGCATCCACGGCGGGTTTGGCCGGGTCAAGGCGCTTTTTCTTAATTTTGGCGCGCAATTAACCGCCTTTTTGGGCGCGCTAATCATACTTTTTCTCAACTTGAAAACGGCAAATCTGACCATTTATCTTCTGCCGTTCACTGCCGGCGGCTTTATTTATATCGCCGGTACCGATCTGATGCCGGAGCTTAAAAAAGAAACCGAATTAAAACAAACGCTCGTTCAATTCATTTCGATCCTGACCGGCCTGGCCGTTATGCTGTTATTGCTTCTTTTTGAGCATTAATCATTTACTTTAGGGATACTCAAATTTATCACTAATATTTTTATCGCAAATTCCCGAATCTTTTAGAACGAATTAACACGAATGGCTCGAATTTTGCCCGAATTCGAGGATAATTCGAGGAATTCGAGAATATTCGTCGTCTAAGATTAGAGAATTAGAGAAACGGATTATTAGTGATAAATTCGGGTATCTGGAAGAAGATAATAATAAAGAAAAATAGTAAAATTCCAATTGACTAACAAAAACCGCCGAAGTATAATCCAAATCACAAGGAGCGTGGTGTTAAATGCCAAAAAGACTCTTAGCTCTATTATTCGTTTTATTATTATTGATCCCTTCGTTTGCCGCACTTAAAGGATTGGACTCTCCCCTATCCAAAGCTGAAAGCACAGTTAAAATCGGAGAAAGCGTAATTGTTCCGCCGGGAGCCGATGTTACTTCCGCGGTCGCGATCGGAGGATCGGTTACTGTCGGCGGAAAGGTGAAAGAAGACGTAGTCGCGATTGGAGGCGACGTAGTTCTACTCCCAACCGCAGTTGTCGGAGGGAATGTGGCCGCGGTCGGAGGCAAGATCGAAAAAGCCTCGGGAGCGGTCGTAAAAGGTGAAACCACCGAAGTCAAATTCCCGGCCGGTATGCTGATAAAAGGTTTGGGCTGGGGGGTCGCCGTGTTGAGCCTGCTCTCCTTTATCTCCTTCTTGATCCTCGCCGCTATCCTGATCGCACTATTCGGGAAGCCGCTTGGAGTCACTTCGTATTATATAGAAAGACTGCCGGGACACGCTTTACTCTGGGGCTTCCTTGGAATGATCTTAATCGTTCCTTTGATAATCCTTATGCTCATAAGCATTATTGGCATTCCATTTATCCCGGTATTCTTAATAGTTCTGGCGGCGGCCTGTATTTTTGGTTATATAGCTGCGGCCCAGCTTATCGGTAAAATATTCTTGAAATGGATTCGGGTTTACAACAAGCCAATGATGTTCGAAGCGCTGGCGGGACTGGTTGTCCTTTTTGTGATCAGCTTGCTCCCGATATTCGGCTGGATAGTAAAATCGATCTTCGGCCTTATGGGTCTTGGAGCAGTCATTGTTACCTGGTTCGGAGCTAGACAGGCTTAAGCTGGCTTCTGGCCCAGCTATCGGCTTCGAGGATTCGATCGAGTGAAGGCTTTTCTATAAGCTGATGCTTATCCATTACTTCGCGTATTTTCATGGCTATATCAAGATAAGATATTTTTCCTTTTAGAAAAAGGTTGACCGCTTCTTCGTTGGCGGCGTTTAATACCGAAGGCAGCGTCCCCCCTCTCCTCCCCGCCGAATATGCAAATTCCAGACAGGGGAATTTTTCTTTGTCGGGTTTTAAAAATGTCAGCGTTCCGGCCTTGGCCAGATCAAGCCTATCCCACAAATTTGAGGTCCTATCCATTCCAAAAAGCGCGTACTGGATAGGGACACGCATGTCGGGCGCTCCAAGCTGAGCTTTTACCGAACCGTCAACAAACTCTACCATCGAATGGATAATGCTCTGCGGGTGGATGATCACTTCTATCTGTGCATAATCCAATCCGAACAAATGATGCGCTTCCATCACTTCAAACCCTTTATTCATGAGGGTCGCAGAATCGATCGAAATCTTGGGGCCCATCTTCCAGGTCGGGTGCGCCAGCGCTTCTTTTGCGGTCATCTTTGCCAGTTTCTCAATTGGGGTTTTTAAGAATGGTCCGCCTGATGCGGTAAGGATTATCTTTTTCACCTTTTCCATTTTCTCGCCGACCAGGCATTGGGCAATAGCGGAATGCTCGGAGTCTATCGGGAATACTTTTACTTTTGCCGCTTTGACTTCCTCCATAAAAATATCTCCGGCAGACACCAGGACCTCTTTGGTGGCAAGGGCAATATTTTTCCCGGCACGGATCGCTTCGATCACAGGGACAAGCGTTAAAGCTCCGGGAACTGCAACCACCAAAAGCTCTGCTTCCTTTATGGTCGCCGCCGCCAGCAGGCCCTCTTCTCCCACTAATACCTTTGCCTGTGCCTTTGCCTCTCCCATTGCTTTTTCAAGTTTTTCTTTAACCGCTTCTGAGGCAACTGCAACCAGGACTGGGTTAAATTTTTTTATTTGTTCGATTATCAGTTCAACTTCGTCTTTAGCCGCGATCGCTACTACGCGAAAGGCGCTGGGAAAAGCAGATATCACGTCAAGCGTCTGTCTTCCGATCGAACCGGTGGAGCCAAGTATCGCAATTCCTTTTTTCATGGCAGTAAGATTAACCTCGCGTGCTTGTTTTTTTCATTTTTACGCACTTCGGCCTTTACCCGATACGCTTTCCAGATATTTTCCTTGGTCAAAACCTCGTCCGGCCACCCCGACGCCACCACTTCCCCCTTCTTCATCAGAACCAGCTTCTGGCAAAAACGCGCCGCCATGTTCAAATCATGGAATGTGGCTACGATCGTTCTCTGCGCCCTGATTTTCCTTAATAATTTAAGTATGTTTATTTGCTGGCGGATGTCAAGATGCGATATCGGCTCATCAAGCAGCATCAGCCTTGGCTCCTGCGCCAGAGCCCTGGCGATCGCCGCGCGCTGGAATTCTCCGCCCGAAAGTTCCGACACTTCCTTGTTCATAAGCGGTCCCATCTTAAGTTCTTCTATCGCCCACTTTGCTATTTGATAATCATCATCAGATTCGAATTCAAAGCGGTCAATGTAAGGCGTCCTGCCCAGCAGCACCATATCAATGACGGAAAAGCCTTCCACCGGTTCCATTAACTGGGGGACAAACGCGATCTCCCGGGCAAGCTCCCTTCTTGATAATTCATCGATATTTTTTCCGTAAACCGAAATTTCTCCGCTCTTTTTAGCGATCAGTCCGGCAATCGCTCTCAACATGGTCGTTTTTCCACAGCCGTTGGGGCCCACTATCCCGACAAACTCGCCGATCTTAACTTCAATTGAGATGCCATTGATAACCACTTTTTCTCCGTAACCGCAGATCAGATTTGAGATTGAAAGCGCCGTCATCGTTTTCCTAGCCTTCTTTTTCTTAAAATATAGATAAAGAACGGAGCTCCGATCAAAGCCATTATTACACCGATCGGAATTTCCATCGGAGACAATGCCGTCCTTGCTACCGTATCGGCAACCAGCATCAGGAGCGCTCCGCCGATAGCCGAGAACGGAATGAGCGCCCGATATTTCGGCCCGATCAAAAGCCTCACAAAGTGAGGGATTATAAGGCCGACAAATCCGATCAGGCCGGAAACGGAAACCGCCGCCGCCGTCATCAACGTAGCGACGACAATCATGATCACCCGGACTTTTTCAACTTCAACCCCCATGGTCAGCGCCATTTCTTCGCCCATGATTAGGGCATTTAATTCTTTTGAATAATAATAAGAAAATCCCAGGCCGATCGCGGCGTAAGGCAGGATCGTCAAAATATCGCCGTATGACGCCATTGATAACGACCCCAGCATCCAGAAATAGATCGACTGCAGCTGCCCGGAAATAATTATTATCAGCGCCAGGATCGCGGAAGCAAAAGCGGACACCGCCACTCCCGCGAGTATTAAAGTTTCGGGCGAGGTTCGCTCGGCGATATTCGACAATCGGTAAACAATAAAGACCATGGCCAGCGCAAAGATAAAGGCGAACAGAGGTATAGAGCTCATC
>JBAZPF010000111.1:0-4022 GCA_041648295.1 Candidatus Margulisiibacteriota bacterium
AGTTACTTTTTAAATTCGTGGAAGAAGAACCCGACCGCGCCGACCTCTACATCGATGTCCCCGACTGGCGAAGCTGGTTGCCCCAGACCGGCGTTGTCCGATTCCAGTATGTGGCCGGGGACAACGAGGGCCGGGAAGTCATCATTTTTTAACCTCCAAATTAATGCAAGTTTTGCACATAAAAAGCCGATTATATAACCGAGAGCTTTGTTTTATTAAGGAGGGCCAATATGACCGAACCAGCAGGAGCACCCGTTAAAGTTACCGTGACCCATGCCCCAAAATGTACACCTACAAAGAATGGACGAGTGTGTGAATCAGGCACCGGCGGGACCACGGTTACCATGACTGGCCCGGCAAATAACAGCCATGTAGACAATGCTGCTGGCAAAAAACAGGCCCCCAGCCGGGTTGCTTCAAGTTCGCCTGCGGCAGAAGATCCCCCGCATGCCGATCCATGTAAGGATGCGGGATTGCCTCCGGGGTCTTATTTAAGTCAGAATTATACGGACATGCCAAATGATCCATATGCTCCTAAATATATTAGAATATTGGTCCCAAGGGGCAATGGCGCTAATCCGGCTGGACAGGCGGATAATGAATATAAAAATGTCCAGGACGCGGCCAGGTATTCGGTAAAAGAATCCGACAGGGGCAAAGTGGTCAATGCCAATATTACCGGCCCATCATCTAAATTTCAGCGTATGAATGGGACCTGGTATGCGGTGTATTATTATACACAGCCATCTAGAGTAGATACAACCCATTAATTATTGGAAGGTCCCCAATAAAACATTCCCTATGAGGAGGAAATCAGTGTGGATGGATTGCTAGGCGCGGTGTTAATCCCCCCGAATGTAAAGCCTGCGGCGAGAACTTCAATCGGAGCCGCCCGCGAGAACGCTCAAAGTGCGGTTGCGACGCCCGCTCTGTCGGAACAGGGCAGCGGAGCGTTTCCAAATTTCGTAAAATTAAACCCGGATAATGGGCTTGGTTTGCCTGTAAGCAATGGGCAAGCGCCGGGAAGCAATGGGAGAGTCATGGGGATCGCTTCCGATTGTTCCAATATCAACATCAACGGAACTCCGCATGACCTTGTCGAGCCTTCATTTTCTGACGGAAAACAGGGAGGCCCCCAGCGTGTTGATTACAAGGTCAGCGGTAAGCCGGATTTGATAGTTTCCGTTTTTAAGACCGGCGAGAATAACCATAAAATTGTCATAACCGATATGTCTGTTAACGGAGTTTCATTAGGCGGCACATTGGCCAGGGTGCGAGATGTGGCAGGCTTAAACCCGCCGCCCCAACAGGGAAGCGCCGTTAATATCGTAAATTAAACTTGGCTCTAAACTATGCAAGTTTGACTCTCCTTGTTCCGATTATATATATAGTTAGAAGGAATTCATTCCCTTAGAGGAGGAAATTAATATGAGCGGATTGTTAGATAGAGTATTAATTGCTGCCGGGACAAAACAGATGCCGAAGGCGCAAACGATCGGGTCCGCGATTGCCGCCGTAAAAGCGAAAGCAGAACAATCCCCACCGCCGGCCGTGGCCTGCGAAACCGTAGCTCCTGATACCGTCCATTGCCGCCCGACGCTCGGACCAAGAAACGATGCCACCACTCTTGTAATAAAAGGCAAAGAGGTTTATGTTCCGTCGGAGTTAGTAGCAACAAGTGATGCCGGGACAAGTGTTCGTTATATCGATTCCGCATTAGATATGGCCGGACTTCAGAGAGATGGAAAAAGCAAATGGGACTCAACAATAAGTTATTATAGGGTTCCCGTAAAAGATAATCCTAATGCGGTTGATGTCACGGTTGAGGACAACCGCGCACAAGCTGAACCACCGGCTCAATCTCAATAGAGTTTGGCGGCATCGCGTAGGAATACCAAGTGTTTATTTAGGATAAATTTCTCTAACGGCGGCGTTGCTTTCGGTTGGTATCAGATCCATTTCTATCCCGTTAGTTGGGATATGAAGAATATAATAGCCGTTTACTTTTAGCACAAAACTTCTTTCAAGCCATCCCATATTTCTTAATGCGCGGTCAAAAGCCAAGCCTCTTATGTACGCTCCCCCGTTGATGATAAATGTAACTACCTTCGCTTTTGGGTCCAGATCGTTGATCAGCTCCGGAATATGAACATGCCCTGCCCCACGTTCCCATACGACCACATTTTTTACTTTTGGATCAAGCCTTTGCCGCACCGCCTTGACCGCAAAAATGTCCCTGGCCTCAACCTGGTAATACTTGCCGATGCTTTCTTTTATCTTTTTTGCGTCATCGGCCCGGGGGCCGGAAAATATTACATTCAAGCATTTATCCCGTCCTAATTTAAAAGTGCTGGTCCTTTCTTCAATTTCTTCATTTTGCACTTTGGGGCTGTCGGGGATTAGATTAAATCCGAGTTCGGCTGAAGGAGAGATTAGATCTTTATCAAGTTTAAATTGAGAATCGGAACCGCTGGGACCAAACCGGTAATATTCGAGCGCAAGGGCGGATATCCCGTTTGTGTTTTTGACGATCCCATTGAATAATGCGAGTTGGTCTTTTATATAATGGGTCTCGCCGAAAAATATATGTACGTCCTGATCAGGCGCGGAAGAGTTGATCTCTGACTGAACGGCCCGGTATATTTCACTATTGTCGGGACTTACCCAGGTGACCAAGCCGGTTTTTTCGGCTGAATATAAAAAAGCTTCCAGTTCTTTTTCGTCATTTGGCAACTCTACGGTTTTTATTTCAGGGATCCTTTTTTCGAACGTATCGATCTCTTCTTTTGTTTTTAAAATGGGGGGCATGGCGGGCGCGCAGGACCGATCGGTGCAAGCCCTTTCTCCCGCCCAAAGATTATAATCAAACGGGAGACCCGCAGGGACCGAATCCCTGTAACAGATGGGCGCGTTTTTATGAGTTGTCGATTTACATGCCTGCATCGAAGAAATTGCAACGACTGAAACCGCCAAAGCTTTAAGGATAGACCCCATGATATATTTTCGTTATTTTGAGGGCGAAATTTCAATTGAATTTCACTTTTTTTGATATTTATGCTATATTTAGTTACCCTATGTCAAAGGACCTTATTTCTATCCATGACCTTTCTTCTTCCGAAATAGAAGATATTTTCAAGCTTGCCGCTGACCTCAAGCAAAAACAAAAGCGCAAAGAAAAGCACGAATACCTTTGGGCCAAATCGCTGGCCATGATATTTGAAAAGCAAAGCACGCGCACCCGCGTTTCTTTTGAAATAGGCATGTGGCAGTTGGGCGGACTGGCCATTAATCTGGACCAGGAGGCGATCGGATTAGGCACAAGGGAATCGATCGGCGACGTCGCCAAAACGCTGTCCCGGTATGCCGACGGCATTCTGATCCGCACCTTTGCCCACGACAAAGTTATCGAATTGGCTAAATATGCCGATATCCCGGTCATAAACGGCCTGTCGGACCTTTCTCATCCCTGCCAGGCGCTGACCGACATTTTTACCGTGATCGAAAAGAAAGGCAAGGACCTGAAAAAACTTAAAATGGCTTATATCGGCGACGGCAACAATGTTTGCCATAGCTTAATGTTCGCTGCCGCTAAGGTTGGGCTTAATTTGACGATCGCCACCCCCAAAGGTTACGAGCCTGATCCCGATATCGTAAAGCTTGCTTTTGAAGACGCCCGGAAGGCCGGGGTGGAAATAGATATCTTGAACGATCCCGTGATCGCGGCGGAAAATGCCGATGTGATTTATACGGATGTTTGGGCTTCAATGGGACAAGAGAGGGAAAAGGTGGTTAGGAACAAGGCCTTTAGGAAATTTCAGATAAATCGGGATTTGGTCAAGTATGCCAAACCCGATTATATATTCATGCATTGTCTCCCCGCTCATCGCGGCGAGGAAGTAACCAACGAAGTGATCGATTCTCCGAATTCAGTTGTTTTTGACCAGGCGGAAAACCGCCTGCACGCGCAGAAGGCGATCCTGGTTAAGTTCTTGGGAGGTAATACGTAATGCGTAATGCGAATA
>JBAZPF010000112.1:0-3996 GCA_041648295.1 Candidatus Margulisiibacteriota bacterium
ATGCCAGAAAAACCATGTGCGGGACAAGAATTTTATTTATTATACGTTGAGAATAAGGCGGCAACCCCGCCAAAAGTCGTATCAATTATTAAGCGAAAAACTGATGCTCAGGGTTTGGTTTTCTCTAAAGATATTACTAATGTAGGGTTGGCGGAGCTTTTGGGCGTAGCCAATAAAAATCCTCAAAGCAAATACGATCCTGCTAAACCTGGCAACATGTATGAAGATTGGAGTTATTGGCCGGTAAAAAATGATCAAAAATATTTGCTTGGATCAGCTAATATTGCTGGATCACAAAATAAGGTTCGAAACTATTATGGCCCCTATTATGACCCTCTTAAATATAAGGATCAAAATAATGATGGTGCTCCTGACCCTAATCTAAATAAAGGATCTCAATAGTAAGTATATTTCATCTTTTATTCTAAAGCAGCCCTGGTCAAATCAGGGCTGCTTTGTTTTTGGCTTAATACCCGCTAATATAGTATAATTATCATCATGCGAGAGATCTCTGCGAAAAATATCGTTGAAGCCGTTAAAAACCTCTGCATCGAAGCAAGCTATAACCTGGGCGAAGATGTTGAGGAAGCATTAAACCGTGCTCTGGCCGCAGAAGAATCCGATACCGGCCGGGAAATAATACGAGAACTTTTAAAGAATGCCGAGATCGCCAGAAAAGACAAGCTTCCGATCTGCCAGGACACAGGAATAGTTATCGCGTTTATAGAGATCGGACAGGATGTGAAGATCGTTGACGGAGATATTCACGGCGCGATCAATGAAGGCGTGATCGAAGGATATAAAAACTTAAGAAAATCAGTGGTCTCCGATCCATTCAACCGCAAAAATACCGGAGACAACACGCCTGCTATCATTCATATAAATATAGTTCCGGGAGATAAGCTGAAGATTGGCATTTTGCCGAAAGGCGGAGGGGCGGAAAATGCAAGCTCGCTCAAAATGTTCCTGCCCACGGCAAAAAAAGAGGATATTATAAAATATGTGGTAGATTGCGCCATCATCAGCGGGCCAAAAGCCTGCCCGCCACTGATCGTTGGAATTGGCATAGGCGGTTCTTTTGACTATTGCTCTTATCTGGCAAAAAAAGCGCTGACCAGAAAAGTAAACAGGAACCATAGTAATCCCGAAATCGCTGAACTTGAGAGAGAAATGCTTAAGGAAGTAAATAAGGCTGGGGTGGGGCCGATGGGGCTGGGGGGCAGGGTTACGGCGCTGGCCGTTCACGTTGAAGTATTTCCCTGCCACATTGCCAGTTTGCCGGTAGCGGTTAATTTTGAATGCCATGCCCACAGATATAAAGAAGCCGTATTATGATAAACATTAAAGCTCCGTTGGATAAAAAAATAATAAAAAGTTTAAAGGCCGGCGACCGGGTTTTAATATCCGGCTCATTGTATGTAGCCAGGGATGCCGCGCACCAAAGAGGGCTTCCTTTCGATGTTAAAGGCCAGATAATATTTTATGCCGGGCCGACTCCGGGGGATCCGATCGGTTCAATTGGGCCGACCACCGCTTCCCGCATGGATCCTTTTACGATCCCGCTGCTTGAAAAGGGATTGGCAGGGACGATCGGCAAGGGGGCGCGGAGCAAAGAAGTAAAAGAAGCTTTTAAAAAATACAAAGCAGTATATTTTGCGGCAACGGGCGGGGCGGCGGCGCTCATGGGAAAAACCGTTAGAAAGATTGAAGTTGTGGCTTATCCGGAACTGGGGCCGGAGGCGGTATTGAAGATCGAGGTATCTGATTTTCCGGCGGTCGTAGCGTACGACTCTTTTGGAGGGGACTTGTTTGAAACAGGGATCCGTAAGTATAAAACCTCTTGACCTCAAGACCTCTGGACCGCTTGACCTTTTTAAGGTCCTGAAGTCCAGCTGTCTAGCGGTCTTGATATCTCTAGCAATATTTTCGATTGCATATGCAAAAGAATATGACGGCCTCTTCTTTATGGGCTTCAACCTGCATAAGGATGTTTTTAACGATAAGAACGTAAGATACGCCGTTAACTATGCGATAGACAGAAAATACATCGCTAATGACATAATGAGCGAAGAAGTTGTTCCGAACGGAATTATTCCGCCCGGAATGGAGGGATATTCGCCGACGCTTGAAGGATTTAGCTTTGATCCCAAAAAGGCAAAGAAGCTGTTAAAAAAGCCGCTGGGAATTGAACTGGCGCTTCTTCATACGGACGGGTTAAAGACGGTGCAGATCGCGGAAAAAATAAAAAGCGATCTGGCCGCCGTTGGAATAAAAGTAAAAACAAAAATGGTTGATTACAGCGATCAGGACAAGTGGGAGGCGGAGCTGAAATCGGGACGGCATCATTTATTTTTGATGGGATATAAAGCCGGATTTATTGACCCAACGGCTGAAGTTTCAACGACAGATCTGATCGAACCTCTTTTCGGATCGGACGGGTCCGCTAATTTTACCTATTATGAAAATCAAAGAGTGGATAATCTTATTAATCAAGTTATTCAAACCGACAAAGCCATAGCCGGCCTAAGGCAAACAAAGCTCCTGGAAATAAACAAGATCATTTTAAAAGACGCGCCGACGATAAATCTTTTCTATATCTCTAAACTATGAAAAACAGTCTGGATTACTATATTAAAGTAAAAGCTTCGGACATCCATTTCTGGTGTCCGTTCTTTGAGGCGTTTGAGGGAATGCTGGTTTTAAGGACTCCCGAGCCGCCAAAAGGCAATGAAGGGATACTTCACATAATGGTATCCCCGGATTTTAAGGGCCAATTTGAAGGATTGATAAAAAAACATGGACTTGAACTTAGAGATATTTAGGCCTAAAGAATACCTGGACTCGATCTATAACATAGATTTCAAGAAATTGAGATCGATGGGAATTAAAGCCATCATCATGGACATGGACGAAACGCTTCTGCCGCGTGAAATGCTTGACATCACGCCTGTCCTTTTCGGGTTTATCGAAGATCTGCGGGATAAAGGTTTTACTATTTGCCTGGTGTCAAACAGCATTTATCCCGAAAGGGTTGATTATGTGTCAAAAACGCTCAAACTGCCTTCGCTTACCACGGCCGCAAAGCCTCTTCCTTTTGCATTCGAGAGAGCATTAAAGATCGCGGGAGCAAAAAAAGACGAAGCAGTGGTAATAGGCGACCAGCTTTTTATGGATATCCTGGGCGGCAACTGGGCGGGAATCTATACGATATTGGTCAAGCCGATGTCGAGAGAAACATATTGGTTAAGGCAGTGGATGCGAAAAGCGGAAAAATACGTACTGCAAAAACTTAAGCTAGAGCCTTAAGCGCCGCTTTTATTGTTCCTTCAACGGAATCCGGAGATTCTTTTAACTTCATGACCGCTTCTCTAGCCTCACGCGGAGAATAACCAAGAGTGACCAGCGCGGAGATCGCATCGGACATCAAATTTGTATCGCCTTTTGCTCCGCCTGTAAATTCTGCCGGTCTTGTGCCATAACTTTTTGCGAGTTTTTCCTTAAGATCGATGATGATCTTTTGCGCGGTCTTTGAGCCGATGCCGGGGACCGATGTGATCAGCCCGGAATTGCCCTGAATGATAGCGGTAATCAATTTATCCAGAGGAAAGCTTGATATGACTGACATGGCGCTTTTGGGGCCGACGCCGCTTACAGTCAGAAGGCTGGCAAAAAGGTTCCTTTCTTCCCGAGCGATAAAGCCATAGAGCGTAAGAGAGTCTTCTCTCACCACCTGTTCGGTGTAGAGCTTTACTTTAGCGCCTGGCGCCGGCAAGAGATTGAGCGTAGAAGTGGGGGCAAAAACTTTATAGCCAATCCCTGAAATATCGATCACCGCAAAATCTTTGTCTTTTAATTCCAGCGTTCCGGCAATATGCGCTATCATCTTGAAAGCTCCTTTATCTTATAAGAATTCATATGGCAGATGGCGATCGCGAGCGCGTCCGCGGCGTCATCCGGCTTTGGCACCTTATCGAGCTTTAAAAGCGCTTTTACCAT
>JBAZPF010000113.1:0-3935 GCA_041648295.1 Candidatus Margulisiibacteriota bacterium
TTGGATTGGTCAGGGAAAAGGCGATCCCTCTTTACTGGGAAGTTTCCGATCGGTTATACCGCATAGATCCTTCTACATTATTGATTGGTGGAGGAAGCGAAGGGATCGTTCACGGATCGAGAATAGGAAGAGAGAATATTGCCGGCGTTAGCTTTGCGGCTGGACGCTTATCAAACCAGGATTCCCTTGTGATAACAGCAGACCCGGAACAAGAAGACTCGCTGATCGTGGTCGCGGACGGATTGTTCGCGCATCCTTGCGGGGAACAGGCCTCACAACAGGCAGTTATAACCTTGGCTGACCTCTTTTCCGGTTGTGACAAAAAAGACCCGCGTATCTTTCTTAATGATGGTTTGATGGGTGCGAATGCCTGCGTCATGCAGCACCCTTATCAAATTTATGATCAAACCGATCATATTTTTAAACCCGGAGAATTAACACCGGGCGCAACCGCGGTCGCGGCGTTTATCCGTGGTAGGCAGACGACAATCGCAAGCGTGGGCGATTGTCGGGCATATCGTTTTGCCGCGGATGGGGAATTTATTATCCTTAATCCCGATGACGGCGGGCTGTATTTCCTTTTAAAATATATAGCCGAGTGTGAAGAATGCACCGACACCGATAAAAAAGAGTTCCTATATATGTTTGGCGCTAAAAAAGGGGAGATACTGTGGAAAGAACTGAAAGCCAAGTTTAGGAAGAACGGCAAATTTGTAAAACCGTTGTCTGATGCTCTGAAGCTTCTTTTTGCGGATGAACTGCGCGTCAGATATGGCCGGCCCTCCTTTGAAGAGGGGGACATTCTTCATTATTTCGCAGAAAATGGGAAACTGCCGGAATTCCCTATACGAGGAAAACTTGCTGAAAGTTATTATGATTTATCGAACATATATAAGTACGGAAACAACGTTAGCAAATTCCTTGGATCTAGATGGGTGAAAGATAGTTATAACTGCACATATGTTGCCGATAAGGGGGATATCCTTGTCCTGGCCAGCGACGGTTTAAATAATCTTCCCTTTGAAGAATTCAGAAATATTGTTGATAGACTAAGAAATGAAACCCCGGAAGTTATTGCCCAAGCGCTTTATGACGCGGTGACCGGACCAAAAGACAACATAACGATCATAGTGGTAAAGTTCTAACGGGAAACTTTGCGCTTTAAATAGTGGATCAACCCGCCGGCTTTGATTATCTTCTGCATGAATTCGGGGAACGGCTGCGCTTTATATGATTTTCCGGAAGTTAAATCCCTTATAATGCCGTTGTTTAAGTCAACTTCCATCTCATCGCCTTCGTTTATTTCTTCCGCCGCTTCGACTGACTCTAAAATAGGCATGCCGATATTTATGGCGTTCCGATAAAATATCCTGGCGAAAGATTTGGCAATGACCGCCGAAACCCCGGCCGCTTTTAGCGCGATCGGCGCGTGCTCGCGGGATGATCCGCAACCAAAGTTTTCCCCGGCAACGATAAAATCGCCTTTTTTCATCTTGTCGACCCAGTCCGGGTCGGCATCGAGCATCGCGTATTTGGCCAGCTCATCCGGATCGGACGTGTTCAAATACCGCGCCGGAATGATCAGGTCGGTGTCGATATTATTGCCGAATTTCCATGCTTGTCCTGAGAGAAATCGAAGGGCTTTGCCTTTCATAATGGCCTTAATTATATCATATTTATTATGAAATTCATTATTTAGGGGAACGATAAATAAACATGGAAGCGCTAAGAATGTTGAAATATTGCGAAGGGCGCGCAAATTATTTTCACTTGGGTGAAAGTCGCGCGAGGCATGCTATAGCGGTGAATAATGCCTTCTCCGCGCTTGTACATGGGAATTTTAGGGCTATTTATAATGTTTTGCCGGAAGAAGTTAGAGAAACGACGGACTTTAATAGATATTGCATTTCGTTGTCAAGGGCAAGAGAGCAGTATTATTCATTGTCGCCAAAAGCGAGAAAAGAATTGGCGGTCGCGGTGGCTTTTCATGATATAGGGTACCTGCATGATCTTGGGATCAACCACGGGCAAGCAGGAGCTAAAATGGTTTCTGAATATTTTATGAGAAAAGGAATTTACGGAATAGACAGAATGGCGGTGTCGGAAATTGTTCAATGGCATGGGATATATATTGACGCTTTGGTTCATTTTACCCTGGAGGAAATAAAACACTTTTCGGATGAAAGGAAAACCCAATTTTTAATAATGAATCTGGTTGATGTCGCCGGCAAGCTTACAGGAAACGGCCTTACTCAAAATGTTTTAGATACTATATTTGGAATTAAGGATGGCCGGTATGATGATCCTGAAAAATATTTTGAATTGCGGCTTAGGTGTCTTTTAGGCATCATCTGTTATTCTTATCTTGGGGAAGTGTCTTTCCAAAGCTTGCTTGACACAATTAAACGTGATTTAACCGAAGAAGACCGGCAAAGCCTTTTTAGAAATATTGTTTCACGCTTTAAAAATGGCTGCTGGCCGGTTTTTCAGGAACTGGCTATGAAATACGGCAAAGTAAGGGATTTCCTGGCATTAATTATCAGGCTCTCTCATATCGCGGACCGGGAATTTCCGGACAAAAAATTCGTCTATATTCAATATGAGCCGGATTTTTTTAAACTGCCCGATGAAGAGCGAAGAATATATTTGGGCGCTTTAGCGTATAATGTTAATGGGAATTATTTGTCAACACTTCCGGCGCAAAACGATACGGGAATAATCGTGGTTAATTTGGGGAAACTGCCGGCTCCTTCCACATGATCAGCGCGTCCTCGTCATTGTCCTGATAATACTTCCGCCTGCGGGAGATCACTTTAAAACCATAGCTTTCATATAATTTTTGCGCGGAATGGTTGCCGGCCCTTACCTCCAGGAACCATTTTTTAGCCGGAAAGGAGAGGGCGAATTCCATCATCTTCTTTGCAATGCCCCGGCGCCTGAATTCCGGACGCACCGCCATATGGAGAATGTGCACTTCATCCTGGATCGGCTGTATGCCGATAAATCCGGCTAATTTGCCTTCTTGCTTGGCGACGTGGAAATATTCCAAAGATTCCAGGAATTGATTTTCGCCCCAGGGGTTGCTGAACGAAAGATTTTCCAGTTCCAGGAGGATGGCCAGATCGTTTTTGCCGGCTTTTTTGATCTCGATCATCTACTGAACAAGGAAACTCTCAAATTGCCAGACATCATCGTCCTTGGGCCTTGGTTTTGAGAATTTCTCGTATAAGTCGACGCGGTTCTTGAGCGGCGTCCAGTCCGTCGATTGTGAAACAAATGGGCCGAGATACGGTTTTGCCCATTCCAGTATTTCTTCATGCGGCAGATCGTCAGGCACATTTACGCCCTCGTTAGGGTTCTTTATCATCCAGGCCACCGCTCCCAGCACCGAACAGGCGACCTGAAGGGTGGTGGCGTTTTGGTGGGGAACGAGCTTTCTGGTTTCTTCTATGTCCAGAAGGCTTCCCGTCCACCAGGATTTGAAATCATGTCCCATGAGCAGGACGCCGAGTTCATCTCTGCCGCTTATTATTTCATCTGTTAATACTCTTTGGTCCTTTTGCAGGTCAAACCAGCGCATTTCCAGTTCGTGGAGGGAATTGATCGCAACCTCGGCGGGGCAGTAGGCGTAATGAACGGTAGGGCGATAGACCGGCTTATCTTTTTCCCAAACGGTCAGATGGTCCGATATCGTAAATGCTTCGCCGTGGCGCACGACCATTCCGGTTATCTCTCCGCACGGGACCCATGATCTTACCCAGGTTTTAATGCCCATTTGTGATAAGCAGATCTGATTGCCGGGGCCATAGCTATGGAAATGCGCTCCAGGCGGCAATTTCCTTTCATGTGTTCCCCAACCCATTTCGGCCGGGGCGATGCCTTCTTCGCGAAAACCTTCAACGCTCCAGGTATTTACGAATTCATTCACTTCTTTA
>JBAZPF010000114.1:0-3819 GCA_041648295.1 Candidatus Margulisiibacteriota bacterium
GGGGACAATGTTCCCGCCGACGCCCGCCTTATATATGTAAGCCTTAACTTTACAACCCAGGAAGCGAGTTTGACCGGCGAATCATTCCCGGTCGCAAAAACCGCCATGGCGCTTAATGAAGAAGAAATCCCTCTCGCGGAAAGAGCCAATTTGGTTTATATGGGGACCACGGTCGCCTCCGGCAGGGCGCGCGCGCTGGTTGCTGAAACCGGAATGCGGACCGAACTGGGAAAAATTGCCGGAATGATCCAGGGAATAGAAGAAGAAACAACCCCCCTCCAAAAGAAATTGGAACAATTCGGCAAATGGATGGTTTATGCCTGCTTTATCCTGGTAGCGATCGTCTTTCTCCTCGAGATGATTCGGGGAGGAACTCTGCTTGATGTCTTTTTGACTGCGGTCAGCCTGGCGGTGGCCGCTATTCCCGAAGGTTTGCCGGCAATTGTTACCATCGCCCTGGCTCTGGGCGTTCAGAGAATGGTAAAGCGCCATGCTTTGATAAGAAAACTCCATTCCGTTGAAACCCTGGGATCGACCACCGTTATCTGTTCCGATAAAACCGGTACATTGACGAAAAATGAAATGACGGTGAAATCGATCTATGCCGGGGGAGTTTTATTCGAAGTATCCGGTATTGGCTATGAGCCCGAAGGGGATTTTAGCGTCGAAGGGCGGAACATAAATCCGCAAGATCAACCCCAGCTTAAAAATAGCTTGCTTTGCGGAGTTTTGTGCAACAGTTCGGAACTGGCTTTTGAAGACGGGAAATATAAAATCATCGGCGATCCGACCGAAGGAGCGATCCTGGTTTGCGCGGGCAAGGCGGGGTTGTCAAAAAAAGAATTGGAAAACCGGTATCCCATGATCGGAGAGATCCCTTTTGATCCGGCGCGAAAAAAAATGACCATCATTCGCCGGGACGGCGACCATGACGTTGTTTACGTGAAAGGGGCGCCGGATGTTTTAATAAATAATTGCGTCGGTTTGGACGACCAGACCAGAAAAAATATCCTGGAAATGAATGATACCCTGACAAAGAAGGCGATGCGGGTGCTGGCCGTCGCCAGTAAGCGGCTGGAGCGGCTTCCCGATGGATATAATGAAGAAATTTTAGAAAAAGAATTGGATTTCCTTGGTTTGATCGCGATGATCGATCCGCCGCGGAAAGAGGCCCAAACCGCGATCTCCCGCTGTCGGGAAGCGGGGATCAAAACGGTAATGATCACCGGCGACCATAAAAATACGGCCGCGGCCATTGCCGGAGAATTGGGCTTTTACGATCGGAATTCAATCGCCTTGACCGGTGAAGAACTGGACAAACTTAGCGACGAGGATTTTTATGATAAAGTCGGGAAAGCCACTGTTTACGCGCGTGTTTCTCCCGAACACAAATTGAGGATCGTCCGCGCGCTGCGCAAGCGCGGCGAGATCGTCGCCATGACCGGCGACGGCGTTAACGACGCTCCGGCGTTAAAAGAATCGGATATCGGAGTGGCCATGGGAATTACCGGGACCGATGTCGCCAAAGAAGTTTCCGACATGATAATCACGGACGATAATTTTTCATCCATCGTGGCGGCGGTTGAAGAGGGGCGGGGAATATACAATAACATTAAAAAATTCGTTCATTATCTTATCTCCTGCAATATCGGCGAGATCTTGGTAATGTTTACAGCTTCCGTGGCCGGCCTGCCGATCCCTTTGTTCCCGATCCAGATACTCTGGGTCAACCTGGTGACCGACGGCTTTCCCGCGCTGGCGCTGGGGGTAGACCCGGTCAATCCAAACGTCATGAAAATGCCTCCGCGAAACATTAAAGAAGGCGTGGTCACGCGCGATCAGGCGGTTTTAATGTTCGCCCAGGGAGCTTTTATCGCCGCTTGCAGTTTATTTGCCTTTTCTTTCATCCTATTTGTGGAACATGGAAGTTTGGCAAGGGCAAGGACAGTAGCTTTCATCGTTTTGGCGGCCGGCCAGTTGTTCCATTCATTTAACTGCCGCGACAATAAAGAGTCGATCTTCAAACTGGGAATATTCACCAATAAAAGCCTGATAATCGCGACCCTTTTCTCGTTTGTTCTGCTGGTCATGACGACCGCTTCTCCGATGTTCCAGATGATATTTAAAACGGAATATTTATCGGTTTTTGATTGGGTATTGGTCATTGTGGTTGCTTCTCTTCCTCTCTGGATAATGGAATTTGTAAAAAAGATAAGGTGTTCGCATGACTAGTGAATTTGACGTAGAAAAAATAACCGGCCTCTCCGAAAAAGAAGCCGCGCAGAGGCTTAAAAAAGAAGGCTATAACGAACTTCCTTCGCAAAAGGGCCGGAATATATTCGTACTTCTTTTTAATGTGATTAAAGAACCGATGCTGCTGCTTCTTCTGGTCAGCGGAATTATTTATCTTTTGCTTGGCGAAGTAAAGGACGCTCTGATGCTTCTCCTTTTTGTCTTTGTGGTCGTCGGGATCACCGTTTACCAGGAAAGAAAGACCGAACGCGCGCTTGAAGCGTTAAAGAACCTTTCAAGCCCGCGCGCCCTGGTCATAAGGGACGGACAGCAGATAAGGATCCCCGGCCGCGAAGTGGTTCGCGAAGACGTCATGATCTTGAGGGAAGGGGACCGCATACCGGCGGACGGGGTCATGCTTTTTTCCGCCAATTTGACGGTCAATGAATCTTTGTTGACCGGTGAGTCGCTTTCCGTATCAAAATCAGAATGGGACGGGAAGACCTCTCCCACCCAGCCCGGAGGGGACGGCCTTCCATTTGTTTATTCCGGAACCCTTGTGGTGCAGGGGCATGGCGTTGCAAAGGTCTCAGCGGTCGGGACAAAGACCGAAATGGGAAAAATCGGCAAAGCCCTGGAGAACATTGAAGAAGAGGATACTCTGCTTAAAAAAGAGACCGCGCGGCTGATCAGGGATTTTGCCACCGGAGGGTTGATCCTCTGTTTGCTGGTAGTCCTGATATACGGAGTGACCAGAGGGCACTGGCTTAACGGCTTCCTGGCCGGTTTAAGCTTGAGCATGGCCATGCTGCCGGAAGAATTTTCGGTGGTGCTGCTGATCTTCTTAAGCCTGGGGGCGTGGAGGATGTCAAAACGCCAGGTCCTTACCCGCCGCACGCAGGCAATAGAAACGCTGGGCTCCGCGACCGTGCTTTGCGTGGATAAGACCGGAACGCTTACCATGAACAAGATGATGCTGGGTGAAATGTATATCGATGGCGAACATTATGCGATCAATGAAGATAACGAACGCGTTCTGCCGGAGAAATTGCACAAGCTTATGGAATACGCCAACCTGGCAAGCCAGAAGGACCCTTTTGATCCGATAGAAAAAGAGATCAAGGATTCGACCGAAAGGTACCTGGCAAATACGGAGCACATACATAATAACTGGAAGCTAATCCGCGAATACCCGCTTTCAAAGAACATGCTGGCGCTTTCCCATGTCTGGGAATCGCCGGACCAGCAAAAGTATGTGATTGCAACCAAAGGCGCGCCGGAAGCGATCGCGGACCTCTGCCACCTGGACGAGCAGAAGAAAAAAGACATAATGGACCGGGTGCATAAGATGTCCCACAAGGGATTGCGCATCCTTGGCGTTGCCAAAGCGGACTTTGATAAAGGTTTTCTGCCGGACCAGCAGCATGCTTTTGAGTTTGAGTTTATCGGCATGGTCGGCTTTGTTGATCCGGTAAGGCCGACCGTAAAAGAAGCCCTGGCCGAATGCTACAGCGCCGGCATCAGGGTGATAATGATCACGGGGGATTATCCCGGCACCGCGCAGCATGTGGCGCGGCAGATCGGATT
>JBAZPF010000115.1:0-3744 GCA_041648295.1 Candidatus Margulisiibacteriota bacterium
CGATATATTTTTTCAGGCGGTAGGTCTCGATCTCAACCGCCAGTTTGGCGCGTTTGTCCCCTTCTTCCGCCGCCTTTTCCACATCTCTGCGGTCCATGTATTTTCCGGTGATGCCCAGAAGCCCGCTCTTCTTATTGAGAATGGAATCTATCTGTTCGGCATAGAAGCCTTCTTTTTCGATCATGAACAAGATTATCGCCGGGTCGATGTCTCCGGAGCGGGTTCCCATGACCGCGCCCTCAAGCGGTGTCAGCCCCATGCTGGTGTCGACCGATTCGCCGTTTTTGATGGCGGTGATCGAAACGCCGTTGCCGATATGCATGGTTATAAGGTTTGTATCGTAAGGTTTTTTGTCCAAAAGAACCGCGGCGCGGCGGGAAACGTAAAGATGAGAAGTTCCGTGGAAGCCGTATCTTCTTACTCCGTACATTCCGTACCACTCATAAGGGACGGCATAGATATAAGCCGATTCGGGCATGGTTTGGTGAAAGGCGGTGTCAAAAACGGCTATCTGGGGAACGCCGGGAAAAAGTATCTGCGCCGCTTCAATACCGGCGATATTGGGCGGATTATGCAGAGGAGCCAAGTCCTTGACCGCTTTGATCGCGGCCAGCACGTCAGCGTCGATCTTAACGGAACTTTTAAATTTTTCGCCGCCGTGGACGACCCGATGTCCGACCGCGTTTATTTCCGATAGATTTTTAATAATGCCGATATTCGGGGCGACCAGCGTCTCGGCGATCAGCTTTAACGCGGTTTCGTGGTTGGGGCATTCGTAATTCGTGATTTGCGGCTCGCTGCCGGGGCGTTCGTGGCGGATGAATGAGCCGGGAATGCCGATCCTTTCAACGCTCCCAAAGCCTAACAGTTCTTTTTTGCCCGAATTGAAGACCTTATATTTGATCGATGAACTTCCGCAATTAAGCGCCAATATATTCATAAATTATATCGATAAACCTTTCCATCGGCTGCGACTATTAATAATCTAAGGCTCAAGTCTTTAGCCAGCTCCAGCCCTTTTTTGGGTCCCAGAACAAAGATCCCGGTCGATAAGACGTCAGCCATTCCGGCATCATCCGTTACAACGGTCACCGACTGGCAGAGCATGGCCGGCTTTTTTGTCTTTGGATCTATTATATGATGCCCCTGCTCATAATCCCCCGATGTCGAGATCGCGTCGACCCCGCCGGCCGTAAAAATATCCAGGATGACACCTTTTTTGCGGGGATGTTTTATGCCTATTTTGTACGGTCCGCCAAGAACGGCGATGCTTGAACCCATGTCAATCATAGCACTTTTAACCCCTCTTTTAAATAGCATGCGGCGGGCTTCTTCGACCGCGTAACCCTTGCCGATCCCGTCCAGATTTAACTTTCCGGAATAGTACACGTCAAAAGCTCCGGAGGTAAGCCCTTTTGCCTTTTCCGCCAGCCACAGGCATCTTACGGTATCGGGGGAAAGAGCGAATTTTTCGCCGCGGTTGATCCTGCTGACCTCGCTTCTTCCATCAAAACGATTTAAAGTTTTTTCTATTTCCCTCATCCGCCTAATCGCGGCCGCGATGTGAGGGGTGGGGTTCTTCTCATTTACGGTGATTATGACTTTGGTCCCCATGATCCGATACGTTGCCTGGCGCGATATTGTTTTAACGAAAGAGATCGCGGAAGCAATGATCAGGACCGATATTAGAGTAAAAAGTGCGAGGCGCTTCATCGCAAAATATGATACAATAAATTAACTCCATGAACAAGGTCAAAGGGCTACAAAGCAAGGATCTGTTAGGACTGCGCGATACGCCGGTGGAGGACATCAATTTGATCCTTGATACCGCCGCCGGAATGAAAGAAGTTCTTGCCCGCCCCGTTCCCAAAGTGCCCGCTCTTTTAGGCAAATCAGTCTGCCTGCTATTTTTTGAACCATCGACCAGGACCAGAACATCGTTTGAAACCGCGGCAAAAATGCTTTCGGCCAATACCACCAATGTCGCGCTGGCGGCAAGCTCGACCACAAAAGGCGAAACGCTAATTGATACGGTAAAAAATCTTGAAGTGATGGGAAACCATGCTTTTGTCATAAGGCACAATCTGTCGGGCGCTTCCCACCTGGTCGCGAAAAATGTTAAAGCATCGGTGATCAATGCCGGGGACGGGGCGGATGAACATCCGACCCAGGGATTGCTCGACATTTATACAATGAGAGAGAAAAAAGGAAATCTCAAGGGCAAAAAGATCGTGATCGTCGGTGATATTGCCCATTCACGAGTTGCCCGCAGCAATATTTGGGGATTGACCAAGCTTGGGGCAAGGGTTTCGGTTGTCGGGCCGTCGACTTTGATGCCGAAAGAGATCGAAAAAATGGGCGTTAAGGTGAGCCATGATGTTGATGAAGAAATAAAAGACGCCGATTTTATAAATATCCTGCGCATCCAGCTTGAGAGAATGGGGAAGGGGCTTTTACCTTCGCTTGAAGAGTACCACATGCTTTTTGGCATAGACGCAAAGCGGCTGGAAAAGTGTAAAAAAGATGTGGTTGTCATGCATCCCGGACCGATGAACCGTGGGGTCGAAATATCTTCCGAAGTCGCCGACGGACCGTTCAATGTAATCCTGGATCAGGTCCAAAACGGGGTCGCGGTCAGGATGGCGATCTTATTTCTCCTGCTAAGCGGCAAATCAACTGCGGAAGAGTAGCCAGTTCTTGTTCGGTTTTCCTTCTTTGGCGGAAAATTTAATTAGATGATAGATGCCTTTCAATTTCTTGCCGTGAATATTGATTAAAAGTTTGGCTGCAGTTTCTTCTATCAGCTCGTATGTCCCCGAATCCCAAGTTTCGACAAAACCGGCCCCGTATTGTCCCTCCGGGATCTTCCCTTCGAATTTTTCATACCCCAGCGGATGGGCGGGTACCTCAATGGCGAGGCGCTTTTCACCTTTATTTTCAGGCGGTTCTTTAGGGATTGCCCAGCTTTTTAAAACGCCTTCCCTTTCTAATCGGAGATCAAAATGGTGATGCGTAGCGTAATGTTCCTGGATAACATAGACCAGCCGTTTTGAGGTCATAATTTATTATACCACTGCCATAATGCGCGTGATATAATCAAGGCGAGTGATCTTATGAAAAATATCCTTTCAGTAATGTTGCCGATCTTACTGCTGCTTAGTTGTTCGGCGATGGCATCAGACAAAATGCTGACCTATCAAAACCAGGATTTTGGGTTTGCGGTCGATTATCCCTCAACCTACAGGCTAGATGAGATAAAATGGGTAAAAGAATCAACCGGAGTGACGCTTAGCACTAAAGAATCCAGTATCACCGTCCAGGCCATGCCCACCGGAACGAATTATGCAAATGTTCCATTTGATGAATATGTGCGGATCGCGGCATCTTCCGAGATCCAGAATTTTAATAAATTAGCATCGATTGAAAGCTTCGTCTCCGATTACATGATTAAAGGATATAAGACCTGGTGGGAAGCAAATGAACACCAGGATCTCGATGGTTCTTCGATAAACAGCACATCGATCGTCGGCCCCATCTATTATTTTGCTCCGGAAATAAAGCAAAAGTTAAGCGGCCAGCCGGTAAAAGTCATTATGATCTCCTGCTTTTCGCCCTCCGGAGAAGAGAGCGCTTTAAAGATGGACATGGAAAATGTCGCCAAAAGTTTTAGATATGTCGCTTCCATAAAAATGTTTTTCAAAAAAGGCAACCACGGCAAACAATACGTGATCGAGAAAAGAAAAG
>JBAZPF010000116.1:0-3683 GCA_041648295.1 Candidatus Margulisiibacteriota bacterium
TATACACATCCGTCCAGCAGCTGGTGCAGAGCTGCTCAACTGGTTTTCCGATCGCGAGCGAAACGTCCTCAATCGTGGCGTAAGCCAGCGTATCGACCTCGATATATTGTCTTATTTCTTCCACTGTTTTTTCCGCCGCTACCAGTTCTTTTTTTGATCTGGTCGCGACGCCGTAAAGGCACGGGGCTTTTAACGGCGGGCAGGCGATCCGGGCGTGTATTTTTTTAACGCCGTTATTCCTCAATTTGACCACCAGATCGTTCTTGAATTGGGTCCCGCGTACGATCGAATCGTCGCAGATTATGACCCGGCGGTCCTTGATCTTGCAGGCTACCGGGATAAGCTTTATCTTGGCTTCGCGGTCCCTTTCTTCCTGCGTAGGCTGGGTATAGGAACGGCTGGCGTAATCGTATTTGATAAAAACGTTATCAAAGGGTATTTTGGATTCCTGCGAACATCCGATCGCATGGCCGATCCCCGAATTCGGGACCGCGGCCACGATATCGGCATGGACCGGATACCGGCGGGCAAGCAGAGCCCCAATGTTCTTTCTGGCGCAGTCGACTGGCGTGCCGTCGATCACGGAAGCGACATTTGCGGTATATATCCATTCAAATGCGCAGTATTGGATAAGGTCGGAATGGATTATTTTTTTGGTTTCGAACTTGCCGTCCTTGATCTCGATTATTTCGCCGGGCTTCACGTCCCTTACGATATTTATGCCAAGGTTGGCGAACGCGCATGATTCCGACGCCACCGCCACGCAGCCTTCTTTTGATCCAATAATCAGCGGCCTGAACCCGTGCTTGTCGCGCGCGGCATATATTTTACCTTTGGAAAGCAGGACAAGGGAATAAGATCCGCGTATCTTTCCCGCCATTTTTTCGATTCCGTCGACAAAATCATCGCCCATCGCGATAAGTTTGGCGAGGATTTCGATGTCTGAATCAGTGTAAAATGAATGGCCCCGCTGCTTAAGCTCGGCTACCAGCTCATCGCGGTTGACAATGTTGCCGGAAAAACAGACCGTGAACTCCCCCATCTTTGAATCAAGTTTTAGCGGCTGCCTGTCCTTGAGCGAAGTATGGCCGATCCCCATATATCCCGAGATCCCCGAAAGGTTGGAAAAAAAGTTGTCCCTTACCAGTCCCTTATGGGTATGCAGTTTTATCGAATTGCCGTCGAACACCGAAAGCCCGCAATAGCTCTGGCCGCGATGCTGAAGATAAAAAGTCCCAAGGTAAAGATCGCCGGTAATATTAAGGTTTTTATTAGAAGAGCAAATAGCAAAATTACCGCACATATTTGGCTAACTCCTCTGCGGCTTTATCCAACTCGATCAGCTTTATTTCCCCGGTCTTGCGGGACTTGACCTCGATCTTCCCTTCTTTTAAAGCCTTGCCGATTATCACTTTTATCGGAAAGCCGATCAGGTCGGCATCTTTTAATTTGACGCCGATCCTTTCGGGACGGTCGTCAAGGATCGTATCATCAATAGGTAAAGCCTGATATATCTTTTCCGCCGCTTCTACCTGGTCTTTATCTTCGGTATTTGCGATAATGATGTCGATTACGAACGGAGCAATGGCATTGGGCCAGATGATGCCATCTTTATCATAACTTTGCTCGATCGCTGCCGCAGCCGTCCGTCCGACGCCGATACCGTAGCAACCCATTATGTAAGGCTTCTCCTGATTGTTCTCATCAAGATAGACCGCGTTCATTTTGGCGGAATATTTGGTCCCCAGCTTAAAGATGTGGCCCACTTCTATGCCGCGGGTGACGTTTAAATGGCTCTTTTCGCACTTGGGGCAAATGTCCCGGTGCAGTGCAAATCTGATATCAGCAATAATATCGGGTTTATAGTCTCGTTCAAAAACAACGTGGACAAGGTGATGATCGGTCTTGTTGGCTCCCGTAACCCCATCCTCGATCATTACCACCGCATTGTCGGCGACGATCTTGATGTCCTTTAATCCCACCGGCCCCGCAAACCCCACCACCGCTTTCGTCACCTTCTCGATCACTTTTTCATCCGCCAGCCGTACCTCTTCAACCCCCAACACCTTTTTAAGCTTGGCCTCATTCAACTCATGATCGCCGCGAACCAGTCCTAATACCGGTCCTTTTTCCGTCTCATAGATTAGCGACTTAATCATCTGCTCCGGCTTAACTTTTAAGAATTCGGCAACTTCTTCAATCGTTTTCTTTCCCGGAGTATGTACTTCTTTTGGAGTTTGGAGTTTGGAGTTTGGAGTTTCGATTTTATACTTCCCGACTCCGGCAGATTCCCGACTCGCAGCATATCCACAGCTTTCGCAGTAAAAGATCTCTTCTTCTCCGGTATCGGCCAGCACCATAAATTCCTGTGAAAATCCGCCGCCGATAGCGCCGGAATCAGCCTCAACCACTTTATAGTTCAAACCCATCCGGTCAAATATGCGGCAATAGGTATGGAACATATTCTTATATTCTTCTTCAAGCGAGGCTTCCGAATCATGGAACGAATAGGAATCTTTCATAATGAATTCACGGGAACGCATCACGCCGAATCGCGGCCTGATCTCGTCCCTGAACTTGGTCTGAATCTGATAGAGATTGATCGGAAGTTGTTTGTATGAGCGGACATTTTTGCGGACCAGATCGGTGATTATTTCTTCGTGCGTGGGGCCGAGGCAAAAATCGCGTTCATGACGGTCCTGGATGCGGAAAAGCTCTTTGCCGTAAATGCCCCAGCGGCCGGTTTCCTGCCACATTTCGGCCGGTAAAAGCGTGGGTAAGAGTACTTCCTGGGCGCCGGAGCGGTTCATTTCTTCGCGGATTATGTTTGAGACCTTGTGGATAACCCTTAAGCCGAGAGGTAAAATATCATATACTCCGGCTGCCAGCTTCCTGATCATCCCCGCCCGAAGCATTAACCTGTGCGACGGAACCTCTGCTTCACCGGGGTCCTCGCGCAGGGTTGGCGCGAGAAGCCTGGACATCTTCATCTTAGGGTTTCCTCCTCCACTTCCTACACCGTTATTATACCATTTTTTCAGGCGATTTTCAATAAGCGGGGATCCGGAACCGGTAATACTTTCTTTCGTCGTAACCGCTGGTCCCAAAGTAATTATTGGCCTCGGCCGCTAACTCATATTCCATTCCAGGTTTGAAGAAATTATCCCCGGAAATCGTAAGCGGACCGTCGCTTAGATATTCTCTGTCCCATGATTTTGAGCTTAAAAGCCTGAATTTAAACCTGAACTTTTTTGGGTTGCCGGCGGTTTCAATGGTGCCGGCCTTGCTGTATAAGGGAACTACGGTAAAAGTAGTCCTGGTCGGACCGTAGATAAGCCCTTCCACCTTTACTCCCGGAGTGGTCGGGGGAAGGCAAATGTAATCAAGCTTTATATAAGGAATTTCGACCACCAGCGGCGCGGAAGGAGAAAGAAGAGGACGATACGGACCATAGGTCGCATACTTTTTCCCTTTTACGGTTTTTGAGATGTCCTTGGCGTCCCATATCCTGACATATACTTCTCCGGAACAGTCCCCCAGGAAATTATTATAACTTGGGATCAATTCCCCTTCGCTGACGTGGTTGCCAAAATCATTCGGAGGTTCATTGGCAGTGATGAACTGGACCGCTCCGTTTGATGCCATATGAAATGACAGTCCCGAAGGTTTTGACCACGGGCCTA
>JBAZPF010000117.1:0-3649 GCA_041648295.1 Candidatus Margulisiibacteriota bacterium
TTTTTCCGCTATTTTAGATTCGAATGTTACAACCTTGATCGCGGCTGCTACGCTATTCTTTGTGGGCACCGGAACAATAAAAGGATTTGCGGTAACGCTTTCAGTTGGTATTTTAATGTCCATGTTTACGGCAATAACAGTCACCAGAATGATGATGGACATGCTGGTTGACGGAAAGGTAATAACTTCCACCGAAACGAAGTTGCTATACAAATGAACCAATTTAATATAATCGGAAAAACAAGATTGTGGTTCCTGTTCTCCGGAACACTTATTGTTATAAGCCTCCTTACTCTGCTGTTTAACGGCATGGTCCGCGGAAAGATAATGAACTTTGGGATCGACTTTACCGGAGGGACATTGCTGAACTTGAGATTTACCCAGCCCGTTAATGTTGGCCAGGTGCGTGAAGTGCTTGATGGTTACAAGCTGGCCGGCGCCGGGGTCCAAAAATCCGGTGATAATGATGTATTAATAAGATGCGAGCCTCTCGAAACCGAGATAAGGCAAAAGATAGTTGATGATCTGGGGCAAAAGCTGGGTGGGGCGGAATTGCTGGAAGCCGACACCATCGGCCCGGTGATCGGAGCAGAGCTAAGGACTCAGGCTATCTGGGCCATCCTTCTTGCTTCCGCGGGCATCTTGATCTATCTCTCTTTCCGTTTCGAATTTATTTATGCCATGGCCGGGGTTCTGGCGCTGCTTCATGATGCCATCATAACCACCGGTTTTATGGCGCTATTGTATAGGAATATCGATGTGACTTTTGTGGCCGGCATACTGACGATCCTTGGTTATTCCATAAACGATACGGTCGTGATCTTTGACCGCATAAGAGAAAACCTGCGAAAACCCGGAGCCGGTAAAAAGAAATTCGCCGAACTGGTCAATAATTCATTATGGGAAACAATGGCCCGAAGCATTAATACCGTTTTGACCGTGATCGTGATGGTGCTGACGCTGTTGATCTTTGGCGGCGAGAATATCAGGGACTTTTGCCTTCTGCTTATCATCGGCTTTACCTTCGGATGCTACTCTTCCATCTTTATCGCTTCCCCGATCGTGGTTATGCTTGAAAAGAAAAAGTAAAAGCATTTCAGTTATCAAAAGCCCTCACCTTGCATTATTGGAATGATCGCCCGAATTTTGCTATAATATCCCCGTGGCTAAGAAAAAGAACAACGGCAAACACGAACCCTCCCCGTTTAAGCAGGATCTGGCCGGCATTCTTTTGGTCGCGACGGCCGTTTTTATTCTGGTGTCTAATTTTTCCTCGTCGACTGGTCTGGTCGGTTTATATATTGTAAAGCTCGCGCTTCGTTCGATCCTTGGATTGGGCATATACATTCTTCCGTTCTTTATCGCGGCATACGGAGCGATCATGCTTTTCCGGCATGAAATTAAAGAACTTACGGTCAGGCTGACCGGGCTGCTCATACTTTTTCTGACGTTCATCACTTCCGCGCAGTTTTATGCGCCCCTTTATTTTAAAGGCGAAGCGAAATATCTGGTGATCCAGGGAGCGGGAGGCTTTATAGGCTTTTGCGCAAAGTTCGCCCTGGAGCGCACCATCGGGCCGATCGGCGCATATATCCTTTTGACTGCGCTGGCCTTTATTTCAATTTTAATGGTAATGAACATTACGGTGATGGGGCTCTTTTCATTTATTTCCTCATTCTTTGTCCTGCCAAAGTTCCCTGAATTTAAAAAGCCGAAAGAAAAGAAAGAAAAGATCAGACTGCTGGAACCTGAAGATAATAAATCCATCGCTTCGCAGATGCCCCTCATAAAAGACATGCCGAAAGAAGTGGTTTCGTTCCCGATCCCCGGGAGTAATGATGCGGATACTCAATCGGGATCCCAATCGCAAAGCCAGGCCCATCCCCCGTCCTCCGCTTTTGAAGAAGTGATAATCGTTGAATCGGACGGTAAAGAAAAAAGAAGTTATGCAAAATATAAGCTTCCTCCCATAGACCTGCTTGACGACCAGACTGAAAAAGAAAAGCAAAGGCAGAATAAATTAAAAGAAACTACAATTATGAGGCAGCGGCTGCTCGAGGAAGCGCTGGGAAGTTTTGGAGTTGAGGCGCGGGTGGTTTCGGTCAACCAGGGGCCGGCAGTAACCAGATACGAGCTCCAGCCGGGACCGGGCGTTAAAGTTTCAAGGATCGCGAACCTGGCGGATGACATTGCGCTTAATCTGGCGGCGCAGGGAGTAAGAATAGAGGCTCCGGTCCCCGGAAAGTCAGTGGTCGGAATTGAGGTCCCTAATACCATCGTTACCCCGGTAAGGCTGAAAGAGATCGTCAGGACCAATGAATTCCAGAAAAGCTCATCAAAATTGTTTGTCGCTCTTGGGAAAGACCTGGCCGGCATGCCGATCTACGGCGATCTGGCGAAGATGCCGCACTTATTAATTGCCGGAACGACCGGTTCCGGAAAGTCGGTTTGCGTAAATTCCCTGATAATTTCCATTCTGCTTAGAGCCAAGCCCGATGAAGTAAAATTTATAATGATCGATCCAAAAATGGTGGAGTTAAACGCTTATAACGACATCCCTCATCTTTTGGCCCCGGTCGTGACCGAAGCCAGAAGAGCGGCGATGACGCTGAAATATTGGGTCATCAAGGAAATGGAACGCCGCTATAAAATATTCCACGACGCGAACGCAAAAAATCTGGAAGCGTTTAACGCCAGGGTGCAAAAAGACGACCGCCTGCCGTTGATAGTCGTAATCATAGATGAATTAGCCGATCTGATGATGGCGGCCGCGGCTGACGTTGAAACCACGATCTGCCGTTTGGCCCAAATGGCCCGTGCTACCGGCATCCACCTTGTCATCGCGACGCAGCGGCCTTCCGTTGACGTTATTACCGGACTGATCAAGGCAAATATACCGTCGCGCATCGCTTTTGCGGTGGCGACGCAGATCGATTCGCGGGTCATCCTCGACATGTCCGGTGCGGAAAAATTATTGGGGCGCGGGGATATGCTTTATAATCCCGTCGGAGCAATGAAGCCCGTTCGCCTGCAGGGGTCGTTTGTTGCCGATGCCGAAGCTGAAAGGATCTTGAAATACATTAAAGACCAGGCCGAACCGGAATATTTGGAAGAGATCGCGGCGATCAAATTCCCTGACGGCGAGACCCAGAGCATGAGTGAGACGGACAGTTCAGGCCGCGACAGCCTGTTTGCCGAAGCCGCCAAACTGGTTATAGAATCGGGGGTCGCTTCGACCTCATATCTCCAGAGGAAAATGCGGATTGGGTATAACCGGGCCGCTCGCTTGATGGATGAGATCGAAGGGGCGGGGATCGTGACCAAGCCCGAAGGAGACAATAAACCGCGCCGGATACTTGCCAACCGCGAAACATTGAAATCATCATTCGGCATCGAATGAAGAAAATATGTATTGCCGCCGCCCTGATCATTTTTGCGAATTTGTCTTTTGCTTTTCCCCAAAGAATAATCTCGACCATGCCGAACATTACGGAGATCGTATTTGCCTTGAACCTTGGAGATAGGGTCGTAGGAGTAACGCAAAACTGCAACTACCCTCCGGAAGCGCAAAAAAAGGAAAAGATAGGCAGAGAATCCATAAATCTTGAGAAAGTGTTTTCCCTAAATCCGGACCTGATCATAATGCTTG
>JBAZPF010000118.1:0-3623 GCA_041648295.1 Candidatus Margulisiibacteriota bacterium
GATATTGTTCACCTGTGACTTTACCGGATCGCATCTGGCGACCAGCGATCTTTATGCAGTCGATGAGCGCAAAGTTTATGAATCAGCCAAGCGTTATTACGCGGAGATAATGATGCCTTTCCGGGTTTTGATCAGACAGCATCTGGAAAAAATTAAACCTCTCGCTATTGATATCATAGCCACCAGCCACGGGCCGATCTATAACAAGCCGTCATTCATTTTAAATGCCTATGCGGATTGGTCTTCCGATGAAGTAAAGAACGAAGTGATTATTCCCTATGTGTCGATGCACGGGAGCACCGCCGAAATGGTAAAGCATTTGATCGACGCGCTAATGAAGCGGGGCATAACCGTCAAAGCTTTCAATTTGCCGCGGACCGATATCGGCGAACTGGCCATGTCGCTGGTTGATGCCGCTACGATCGTTATCGGCACGCCGACCGTACTGGCGGGAACGCATCCGGCGGCTATTTATGCCGCTATTCTTGCCAACGCATTGAGGCCCAAAACCAGATATGCTTCGATCATCGGGTCGTTTGGCTGGGGAGGAAAAATGTTGGAACAGCTGACCGGCGCCATCCCTAATTTAAAAGTTGAAGTGATCCCGCCGGTCATTGTAAAGGGATTTCCCAAGGATGCCGATTTTGCCGCGTTGGACACGCTGGCGGATAACATATTAAACAAGCACAATGCCGACAGTTTGGTTAAAAAATAGAAGGGGAGGGAATTAAAGTGAAAAGCGTAAAAGGGACAAAAACAGAAAAAAATCTCTTGGCATCGTTTGCGGGGGAATCGCAGGCGAGGAATAGGTACGGTTTTTTTGCAAGCGTGGCGAGAAAGGCAGGATATGAACAGATAGCAGCCCTGTTTGATGAGACGGCAAGCAATGAGCGGGAGCACGCAAAGAGATTTTTTAAATTTCTTGAAGGCGGCGATGCGGAGATAACGGCGACTTATCCGGCGGGAATAATAGGGGATACGGCACAAAACCTTCAGGCTGCCGCCGACGGCGAAAAGCTGGAATGGTCAAAACTTTATCTTGACGCTGAAAATATCGCCCGCCAGGAAGGCTTTGAAGAGATCGCAAAATTATTTAAAGAAATATCCGAAGTGGAAGAACAGCACGAGAAGAGATATAGAAAGCTATTGGCTAATGTTAAGTCAGGTTCGGTATTTAAAAAAGACAAGCCGGTCAAATGGCACTGCCGAAATTGCGGATATGTGCATGAAGGCCCGGAAGCTCCAAAAGAATGCCCGGCCTGCGCGCACCCGCAAGCTTACTACGAGCTTCTGGCAGAGAATTACTGATTCTAAAGCCGCCTGAAAAATGATAAAATATACCTGATCATGTTCAGGTATACCATATTTGAAACTCGATACGGCAATGCGGGAGCAGTCGCTTCCGAAAACGGCCTGCACATGATCATTTTGCCGAAAAAGAAAGCTGAAGACGTAAAAAAAGAACTTGAGGGGCATTATCTGGAATTAGTCCGCGACGATAAACCTTTTAAGGGGATAAAATCAAAACTCATGGATTACTTTTCCGGCAAAAATGTCAGGTTCAAGGAAAGAATGGACTTTGCCGGCTCGACCCCGTTTGAATTGAAGGTTTGGGATATAACTATGGGGATACCGAGGGGAGAAGTCCGTTCCTATGAATGGGTCGCCAAACAGCTGGGCAATCTAAAAGATGTCCGGGCCGTCGGCGGCGCATTGGGAAGGAACCGCCTTCCGCTGATAATTCCCTGCCACCGGGTAATCAAAAAGCAGGGAGACCTGGGCGGTTTTTCATCCGGCATAGAAATGAAAAGACTGCTTTTAAAACTGGAAGGATATTTGATATGTTAAGTAAAAGGATAATTCCCTGCCTGGACATGGCCGAGGGCCGCGTCGTAAAAGGCACCAAATTCGTAGACCTCCGCGACGCCGGCGATCCGGTGGAGCAGGCGGCCTATTATGACAACGAAGGCGCCGATGAATTGGTCTTTCTTGACATAACCGCTTCTCACGAAAAAAGATACATCATGCTGGACGTAGTCAAAAAGGTGGCGGAAAAAGTTTTTATCCCCTTCACGGTCGGCGGGGGCATCAATGACATTGAAATGATAAGAGAAATTCTATCCGCCGGAGCGGATAAGGTTTCGATAAACTCCGCCGCCGTAAAAGATCCAAAATTCATAACCTCCGCTTCCGACAAGTTCGGCGCGCAATGCGTAGTGCTGGCGATTGACGCCAAAAAAGTAAAAGAAGGAAAATGGGAAATTTATGTCCACGGCGGACGGACGCCGACCGGACTGGACGCGGTGGAATGGGCGAAAAAAGGCGAAGCGCTTGGCGCCGGAGAAATACTTTTGACCTCGATGGACCGGGACGGGACAAAGCTTGGATATGAGCTTGAACTAACGAGAGCGGTATCTGATGCCGTTAATATCCCGGTGATCGCATCGGGAGGGGCGGGGACGCTTGAACAGATATACGAGGCGTTTGCTGTTGGCGGGGCGGACGCCGCGCTTCTGGCTTCTCTTTTACACTACCGCGAATTGACCATAAGAGAAATAAAAGACTATCTTTTGAACAAGGGTATAAATGTCAGGACATAGAGATCTAATAGACAGGGAAATGCGCAAGCTTCTTCCGCGGGACAGTTCAAAGCTTTCCCGGGCGATGCGCTATTCGATCTTTGCCGGCGGGAAGAGGTTTCGCCCGATGCTGATGATCGAAACGGCGCTTTGCTGCGGCGGTAAAATTAAAGATGTGCTTGCCGCGGCCTGCGCGGTCGAGATGATCCACACTTTTACCCTGATCCACGATGATCTTCCGGCGATGGACAATTCGGACCTAAGAAGGGGAAGGCCCACCTGCCACAAGGTGTTTGGCGAAGACATTGCCATTCTTGCGGGCGACGCGCTAAATACGCTGGCGTTTGAAGTGCTGGCAAAAAATTATGACATTATGAAGCTGGCGATCGAATTAAGCGAAGCGCTGATCAAGGTGGTGAGAGGACAGGTTCAGGACCTTGAGGCGGAAGGGAAAAAGATCACTTATGATCAGCTCCGTAATATCCATCTTCTTAAAACGGCGGCATTGATCGAAGCTTCCGTTAAAATGGGCGCGGTTTTAGCCGGCGCCGGCCGGATTCAAATAAAAGCTTTGACCGGTTACGCCCGGCACCTCGGATTGGCATTTCAAATCGCTGATGATATACTTGATGCAGAGTCTACAAGCTCGGTTTTGGGCAAACCCGCGAAAGCAGACCAGAAAAATAAAAAAGCCACTTATCCGGCGATCCTGGGCTTAAAGAAGGCCGCAGAACTCGCCGAAAAGAATAAAAATGCGGCTGTAAATGAATTAAAAAGTTTTGGTTCGCGGGCCGATGTTTTACGCTCAATCGCAGAATTCGCGGTCAGGAGGAAAAAATGAGTCTGTTAATTGCTTTGTTCTCGAATATTCCGCTGGTGGCGGGTGGGTTAGCTTTCCTGATCTCGCAGACGGCAAAAGTAATAATCTATTACTTTAAAGATAAAGAATTCAATATCATGCATTTTTTTGAGTCCGCCGGCATGCCTTCGACCCATTCGGCGATGTCATGTTCCATGTCATTGATGATCGGCATGTCGGAAGGA
>JBAZPF010000119.1:0-3616 GCA_041648295.1 Candidatus Margulisiibacteriota bacterium
AAAATTTGAAGTTAAGCTTTAAACCTTCTCATCAGCAGGGAATTTGAGACCACGGAAACCGAGCTCATAGCCATGGCCGCTCCGGCGATTACCGGATTCAGCAAAAAGCCGAAGAAAGGGTATAAAATACCGGCCGCGATCGGAATGCCCAGAATGTTATAAACAAAAGCCCAAAAAAGATTCTGCCTGATTTTTCTCATGGCATATGAGCTTAATTTGATCGCAGTCACGACATCGCGCAAATCATTTTTTACCAGCACTATTTCCCCCGTCTCGATCGCCACATCGGTCCCGGAACCGATCGCGATCCCGATATCAGCCTGCGCCAGCGCAGGAGCGTCGTTTATCCCGTCGCCGACCATCGCCACCTTTTTACCTTCGGCCTGAAGCTTTTTGATATTATCCGCTTTATCTTGAGGAAGCACTTCCGCCAATACTCTGTCGATCCCAACTTGTTTCGCGATCGCCTCCCCCGTCCTTTTATTGTCTCCGGTTATCATAACGATCTCTTTTCCCATCCGCTTAAGCTGTTCGATCGCATCTTTAGAATTCGACTTCAAGGTGTCGGCAACCGCTATCAAGCCGGTCAAAGAACCGTTCTTTGACACCAGCATCGCCGTTTTTCCCTGCTGTTCAAGCTCCTTCATCTTTTCTTCCATATTGGAAACCGCTATTTTATTTTCTTCAAATAATGAACGGTTGCCAAGCAGGATCGTTTCTCCGTTATACTTTATTTCCACTCCTTTGCCGGAAATGGAATTAAAGCTTTGAGGATCGGGGACTTCAATATTTTGTTCCTTTGCCTTTTTCAAGATCGCCTCCGCCAGCGGATGCTCCGATCTTTTCTCCGCGATCGCAGCAAATAGCAATAATTCTGATCCTCCGATGATATCGGTCACTTCAGGTTTGCCATTGGTTAAAGTTCCGGTCTTGTCAAAAACAATCGTATTAATGGAAGATGCCAACTGCAAAGCGGTCGCACTTTTAATAAGGATGCCGTGTTCGGCGCCCAGTCCCGTGCCGACCATCACCGCCGTCGGCGTCGCCAGCCCCAGCGCGCACGGGCAGGCGATTATCAGGACGGAAATAAACGCGGTCAGGGCAAAAATAAAGCTCTGCCCGGCGATGATCCAGATAATGAAAGACAATAAACCGATCACAAGCACCGCAGGGACAAAATAAGCGGAAATCGTATCCGCCAACTCCTCGATCGGCGCCTTGCTTCCCTGGGCTTCCTCAACCAGCCTTACGACCTGGGCCAGGAAAGTGTCTTTTCCTATTTTTTCGGCTTTGAATTTGAACGATCCGGTCTTATTGATCGTTGCTCCGATGACCTTATCGCCGGTTTTCTTTTCGACCGGAATACTTTCGCCGGTAACCATCGACTCATCAATGCTTGAGTGGCCTTCGGTGACAGTACCGTCTACCGGGACTTTCCCTCCCGGTTTTACGACGATTATATCTCCGACATTTACTTCATCAACGGGGACTTCGACCTCTTTCCCTTCTTTGACAACAATCGCAACCTTCGGCTGCAACCCAACCAATTTCTTAATGGCTTCCGATGTCCTTCCCTTAGCCAAAGCTTCAAAATATTTTCCAAGTAAAATGAACGTGATCAGGAACCCGGCAACCTCATAATATAGGTCTCCCATTCCCAGCGAATTGTTTCCAAACCAGATGGATATCGACACATACAAACTGTACAAATATGCCGCCCCCACCCCCAGGGAAACCAGAGTATCCATGTTCGCGGTCCTGGTTTTAATAAGCGAAACGATCCCGCGGGTAAAAAAGATGCTCCCGAAAAACAGGATTGGGGTTGCCAGAAATAATTCGATCGCAGCCGCATTAGCCATCAGAAACACCGCCAGCGGCCAGCCGAACAGCAGATGCAGCATATAATAAAGAAGCGGCAAACTTAGTATAAGCGAACCGGCAAATCTGTTTCTTAAGTTCCTGATCTCTTTTTCCCGCGCCTGTTTTTCTACATCCTCGGTTATTTCCGCTTCTTCGATCGGTTGATAACCGGCTTCAAGAATGACCTCTTCGATCTTTTTTGACGTGACTTTTGAGGCATCGTATTTTATGACCGCTTTCTCGTTGACCCGCAGATCTTTTGAAATTATCCCGGGCAGGCTTCCAACCGATCCACCGACAACTCCAACACAATGTGGATTATCCATTCCAATGACTTTGAGTTTTAAAGTCTTTTCCTTCGTCTCTTCCCCGGATTTAATTACCGTATATCCTGTAGCCTCTATGACCTTCTCGATCTTTAAAACATCGGTGATCGAGGGATCATATTCGACCGTGGCCTTTTCCGAAGCAAAATTGACGTTGGCGGAAACCACGCCTTTAAAGCTTCTTAGCCCGTTCTCTATCGCCAGAACGCAGGAAGCGCAGTTCATCCCGGCGATATTTATGATTATTTTTTGCGCTTTGGCATGAGCATGTTCGTGTTGATGATGCTCAATCCCGGCCGATTTTCCCTTTACAAATTCATCCATGCAGTGCTTACTGCAAAAATAATAGGTCTTGCCATCCTTATCGGCCTTATACTTCGCGGTTTCGGTATCCACTTCCATTCCGCAGATCGGGTCTATCATTTTCATGGCTCAATTTTACTCCCAATGATAGCTTAAAAGCAATTGCTATAAATATAATATTTATTCGAGTATTTTTTGGAATCTTCTTTCTTCTTACTTTCTTTGCCATGATGCAAAGAAAGTAACAAAGAAAACTCTAGGCGATTTCAATATTTCTCCTCCCATGCCCCCGACCGCTCCCACCGCCGCCCTAGCTCGCAAAGGGGGATTATTCTTTGCTCGCTAAGCCCCCGACCGCCTCCCGCCAATAATGTATGTGAAATCGCCGGATATTATAAACCGCATCCCCCAAAGAAATAATCAGCGATGCCTTATATCAAACGTTCCCCCTTCTCCTTTGAAAGGAGAAGGGGGATAAAGGGGGATGAGGATTAATGCCTGACAAGCTGATTGTTGTCTTATATCGACGCCAGCAGGTTTTGGCGCCGGAATACCTTCAAATTTCATCTCCTCGGCGCCAAAAGGGAGGGGTTGGAGGTTACGGCCGTACGTACGTACGGTTCTTCGATGAAATCGAAGAAGGGGTGGTGGAGGCCATGGGGTCCCGGTTGGGTGCTTTGCTGGCGGGGGTTCTAGGGGCGCAGCCCCTAGTGGCTTTCTTTTCACCTGCCTGCCGGCAGGCAGGTCCACTTTTCTTTTCCACAAAAGAAAAGTGGAAATAAATAATATTCTAAATAAAGCTCGCTTCTATTATCCTGAAACCAACTGGCAAAGTTAAATTCAGCGCGTCTTTCACCTCTTCCGGCTTTACCCAGTCGGCAAAAGTAAGTTCCGCTTCACATTCACTTGATGCCTCCCCGACCTTTAACGCTTTTGTCTTATAAGAGATCAGCATGCGCGGGTTAAAGCCCTGTGAATATCCGATCGGAAGGCCGGCCCTGCGAATGGCCCGTTCAAGCACCCGCATGTGGTCGAGATGGGAAATAAATCTTATTTCCTGACCTTTTTCGTATTTAATTTTTATCTTACAGAAATTATTGACCACGGCAGCTCCTCATTTTCATCCC
>JBAZPF010000120.1:0-3610 GCA_041648295.1 Candidatus Margulisiibacteriota bacterium
AAGTTTTGTATCCGGGAATTTTGCCAAAATCTTTGGCATCGCCTTGACCAGATAATCACAGCCCTTGTTCCCGGCCAGGCGGCCCAGGAACAACAGTTGTTTTGTATTCTTTTTATCAGGAGTAAGACTTATCTTTTTTTGGATCTCGTCGATCTTGTCGTAAAAGATCCCGATCGGCACCACATGGTGCGGAATATTTTTCATTACCGGGGAAGACGAAGCATAGGTTTCGGTGGTCGTGATGATGGCATCGGCCTTGGGCAGGAACATGCGGGCATACATGTTGGAAGTCTCTTCAAATCCCGGGACTAGCCATTTAGGGACCGGCACGCCGAAATATTTTTCAGAAATGGTAACGTCGCAGTGATAGGTAACGATCAGAGGCTGCTTGATCTTGCCCGCGACCGCCCGCAGGAAGCTGAAAGCGGGAACATGGCAATGAACGATATCGAAACCTTCAAGCATTTTAAGATTGAACTGCAGGGAAACCGGCAGATAGCTGAACATGTCGACCGCATCAAGGCGGATAACTTTTACCCCTTCCGGAAGCGTTTCTTCTTTTGGCGCGTTCTTTGCCTTTGGCAAATTGTTGGTTATAACCGTTACTTCATGGCCTTTTTTTATGAGAACCGCGGAAACATCTCTGACATATTTTTCAGTACCGCCGGTATGGGGAGCAAAATACGGGGAAAGCATTACTATTTTCATGATTGGGCCTCCTTGTGTTTTGACCATTCGTAGAGAACGCGGTATTTGTCAAAACCTATTGAAAAAGATGGTAACATATACGGCCAGCGGGTGCAACCAATACATTCAGCGCTTTTCCCCTCTTCCCCTCCCCGGTTGTAAAGGCACGGGGCCGCCCGGTTTCCATCAGGCAGATAAGTGACGGTCGTGCTTCGAACCCGGCAGCGCGGCCAGACCGTATTGTTCCCGCCGTTTTTTATAAACTCCAGGGCCGCCAGGTTGACCCGTACCCTCTGCCGGTTAAAATAATATTTTATATAATCGAGCGATTCTTTTTCAAAACCGTGCAGGCCGTGAAAGTCATAGACCGGGTTCAAATATACTTCAACTTTCATTTTTTCCGCGATCTCTATCATCTCGGGCAGAAAACGGATACTGTCCCTGGTAACGGTATAAAGAACGGCCGGTTTTTCTTTTAATTCTTTCGCCAGGTTTATACTTGCCAATACAGAGCTAAAGCAGGTTAATCCCCGGCTGCGGTCATGATCGTCACGGATCGGATAATCGAGAGAAAAATAGATCTTATCGGCCAGCCCGCTTATTGACTTTGCCCTTTCCGGATAAAGTATCCCATTGGTGTAAAGATCTATCTTAAACCCGATACGTTTTGCTTCTGTCAGGAACTCCGGCAGTTTTTCATATAAAAGCGGTTCGCCGCCGGTCACTTCCAATGTCTTTACGCCGAGCGACTTTGCGCTTTTTAGGTTCTCGATATGCTTTTCAATAGATGTATCTTCTATTGCCTGAAGTTCTTTGTCATTCCATACCTGGCAAAACTCGCACATGTCGTTGCATTGAAAGGTAATGTAATAAAGGCAGGTTTTAGACCCCATGGGTCTATTATAAAAGATTTTGGGTTAAAAGTGAAACTTATATCATATTTTTCAGATATATATACGGTGAATCAAATCATAATGAAAATTGGATCAAACCGAACAATTTCGCTGGCAACAACATATATCACAGCGGCGCTGCCTCCCATCGACTGGCATATAGGCAAATATGCCCAAACAACGGTTGAAACCAAAAATTTAAATGTAATATTTTATCATTCAAGAGCTTTTGGCAATTTATCAAAAGATTATTTCGCTGGCACCAAAAAAATCATAGAAAAAATGGAGAATATTTCCGGATCGCTTGAAGAATTGCACGCGCATTGCCCTTTTATTCCAAGGGAAGTCGAAGTTATGTTGTTTGAGGAGCCGTTTATAGGCGATCGTAAGATCCCCGGCCGAAATATGATCTGTATTGATATGTACCACCGCGATCACATAAACTCGATGCTGCATGAAACTGGTCACATTGTTTTTGATAAAGCTGATTCTCTCCCCTGGAGGCTAATTTATTGCTTTGCTCTAGGCGATCGATCAAGATTTAACCTCTTTAAAGACTCCTCTTTCATCCCGGACTGGCACCAGGCGGAGATCGCGCGGGAACAGGGCTGGGGGTTCATAGATAAGCCTGATCCGGGGCGCGGGCCGGGCCATCCATGGGACAATCCGAATGAACTTTTTGCCAGCGCCTTTCACGCCTATACTGCCTTTCCGGATGAACTGGCTAGACGCATCCAGGACCCAAAGACCCCAAAGGATGCTGCCAGAGCCGCCCTATTAGTCTTTTTATATCTAAGGGATGAAGTGTTCTTCGGCAAGACATTTTTTGATCAAGCTGATCCATTTAAGGCATATAATTTTCGATCTGAAATCGCCAAGTTAAAACTGGAGGAAATAACTGATTCGATCAACAATATGGATCCGGAGGTCGATCTATTATTAAACGAGCAGAATTCTCAGAAACGCGGTAGAGGGGATCTTGCTCAAACTGCCGACTGGCTTGGCAGATATCAAGGCTTAAATGTGCTTCAGCTCTGCAATAGATTTGGCTGGAGAACATTTCCGGCCTTTCTTTTGTGAAATATCGGCCATCAAATATTTTAAAATAAAGTGAAATTCTGAAAAGAAACTAACGATATATAAGTAGAGAGGATTGCCTCTTATTTGTCCCGCTCCTTGTTATATTAAATATAATGTTGCGGGATCCCGATAAATCGGGAGTTGCACTAAAGCCGGAACGCCTGTTCTCCGGCTTTTTTGTTGGGATATTTTAACTATTTTCGCCCCAGGCCCCGAATGTTCATAATTTATTTTATTCGGCCCGATCAATGAAATTGCCGGTGATAATTATCGATAAATGAACATGAAGATCATCAATCGAGATCCGGCTAACCCCGTTCTGGGAATCAGACGGGTTGGCGGCTTCAACTTCGGCCAACAGGTGGGAGCCGGCGGGTTTTCCAGAGTTGTTGAAGAGCGAGCCCGCTGCGGCCGACCCGTTGCCATCAAGTTCGATACCGCTGAGATATTCTTTTCTCGCAATGCGAATCGTTTTATCGACCGGGAAGCCGCTGTGCTGTCAGTTCTCGATCATCCGAATATTATCAAATATCTCGGCCACGGAAAATTTTTTCCTCGGCGAACAAAGTCGGGAGAACAGCGGCCTAGCTTGGCGAAAATGATACCGGAAGCCAGTGGGTCGTTTTTGGCTCTAGAATATTTAGGAGATTACCGGAAGGCGAACCAGTTCGTTGAAGGCGCGGCCGATCGCGTCGGTTCCGTTTTGTTTATTATCGAAAAGACGGCTCTGGCGCTGGCTTACCTGCACAACAAAGGTCTGGTCCATGCGGATGTAAAACCTGCTAATATTCTTGCCAATGGTGCGAATGTCAAAGTGATCGATTTCGCCTCGGCGCGGCCGGAGGGACAGCGGATCGAGCCGGAAACGGAATACTGGGTGATGGGGACGAGAGGCTATCTGTCGCTCTCCCGCCTGAAACATAACCCGCCGACCAAAGCCGATGATCTGT
>JBAZPF010000121.1:0-3596 GCA_041648295.1 Candidatus Margulisiibacteriota bacterium
CGTTCGCGAACTTTGCAAACTCTCCCTGTTCAAGCGCGACCCGCTTTTTATAATTGTCAAAATCGGCGAGCGCGCGCAGGAGACGGTTGTCTTTTTCTTTAAGCTGTTCGGCCAAAAGTTCAAGTTCGCTTTTTTCGGGAGGGAGTTCTTTTAAAACTTCCTTAATTTCCTCTGACATTGATCGTTTCCCTTTCCATGCTTTCAAGCTCTTTAGAAACGCAGTCGAGAATGGATTTGACCCGGATATAATCCATGCGTGTCGGTCCGATTATCCCAATCGCTCCGGGATTAATCCCGAGAACATTATGCTTTACCACCGCGATCGAGAGGTCCTGCATATCGCGGAAGCGTATCTCGTGGCCGATCTTTATATCAAGCTCTCTTTTGCTTGAATATTCCTCCAGTATCCGCGCCAGAAAATCTTCCTGTTCTAAGGCGGACATGACCTTCTGGGCGTGCGAAACGTCCTGGAATTCAGGCTGTTTTAAAATGTTTGAATAGCCGGAAGAAAATACCTGTTTTTTGCCCTTGCCGAACGAGGCAAAAACGGCGACATAATCCATAAGCGATGAGATCATCTTTACCGTGCCGTGCAGAATTTCCTCAAATCCGTGCCCGATCTTCCGGATGCCGCTTTTAATAAGGGCGATCTCTTTTCCCGCTACTTTTTTTGTTTCCATAATATGGTCGACAAAATAACGGTAGCCCAGGTCCGTGGGGATGCGGCCGGCGGAGGTGTGGGGGTGGGTGATATAGCCGACCTGCTCTAGTTCCGCCATTTCGGCCCTGATCGTTGCCGGAGAGTATTGGCGCACATAATGATGGGTAATGGTGAACGATCCCACCGGCTCGGCGGTATCGATATAATCCGAGACAATAGCCTCTAAAATTTGTTTTTTGCGGTCCGATATTTCGCTGGCCATAATCTTATTAGCACTCCCACTGTTTGAGTGCTAATTGTAGCAATTTTAAGGGGAAAAGTCAAGGTTGGCTAAACGAACTTTTCAAAGACCAGGTTGCCGAGAAATAGTCCGTGTCGGGTCAGTCTATAAATGCCGTTTTTTGCTTCAAGTAGACCATCCTTTAGCAGTTCTGCCACCTCTTTTTCAAACCCGACGAATTTTTCCGCTGGCAGGCCGTCCAGCAGGCGGAGGCCCATGAAGATGGAGTTTTGTTTGAGATCGTAACGCGTAATCCCCTTGACTTCCACGAGGTTAATGGCTGGAAGTGATGAAAAAGTGGCGAAAAAGTTGCCGTCTTTTTTTATCATAAAACAACACCTCCATCTTGTGTTGTCTTATTTTCCCATATTTGAGTGGCTAACGGGGAGGAGAAAAGGACCCGCGACTTCAGTCGCAGGTTCCTTTTTTGAGGGCTTTTTCACGTCTGCCAGATCTTTTAATATTCCCGTTTTGATCTTTTCAAATTCGGCGCTCCCCACATATTCCAAAAAGTTCATAACTTCATCAATGACTTTAGCGGTGGTGTAAGGGTTCATGATGACCGCTCTTAATGCAACGACATCAAGATGCTTGGCATCTTTTGTGCTTATCCCACTTTTAAAAGTCGAATATGGCGAATGCTGCATATTCGTTTTTGACAGCCAGCCCTCGCCGTGTTTTTGAAACTCGGCCTGCAGCTTATTGTTTAATTTATTAAGTATGCGATTTACTTTGACTATCTTTAAGGCATCGCCGTTTTTGACCGCCTGATCCAAATAATATTTCAATTCTCTCGGCACATAGCGGAAACAAATAAGGTCCATTTCGGGATAGCTTAAGACCTCAAAATCTTTTGAATCATCAAGCTTGCCCTTTAAGTAGGTCGTCATATCGATATTTTGGTCGATCACCCGCCCCAGTAAGCTTGTGCCCATTGCTTTGAGCGTTATCCATAATTTAAGCCCGCTGAACCTCATGGAACCATGGACGGAAACAGATCCAAGGTTCGGATCGATGCTCCCCGCGTGCATAACATAAGGAGCGGATTGCTTTAAATAACTTTCAAGCATTCCCGCATCGCGGAAAAGCGCCGCCCCTAAAGCATAAGGCATGAACATCCATTTATGCGGGTCAAAGGTTATGGAATCGGCAAGTTCAATGCCTGCTACCCTCTCTTTATACTTATGGGAAATAGTCAACGCGCCGCCGAATGCCGCGTCGATATGGAACCATATCTTTTCTAGTTGCGCAATATTTGCGATTTCCTTTAAAGGATCGATATTCCCTGTTTCGGTCGTTCCGGCCGTGGCAATTATCGCTATGATCGTTTTATTGTTCTCTTTGCACCATTTTATTTTTTCGAGCAGGGCTTCAGGCGACATTTGAAGCTTATCGTTCACTTCGACCCCAATCACATTATCCCCGCCGATCCCGATGTAGCCTCCAAGTTTTTTATGTGAATAATGAGCTTCATCGGATGTCAAGATCACGAAATCTGTATCCAAATATTTTTTAAGCTGCTGTCCCTTGTTGGTTTTCAATAGGGCTTTCCCAGCTTCGGTTTCCAAAGCTTTTCTGTACAGGCGCATCGCCCCCCAGATGCCAAGCTTCGTGATATCGGTTGACTCCAGGTCAAGGTCAACCTTATTATATTTTTTATGCCTTCTAAAAATGGTATCGATCGAAACAAAAAATTCATGAAGGGCCTTGTTTCTCGCCACAAGCATTGCCGTTAAATTTGCAAGAGTGCCGCCGGCTGTTAAGGTCCCTCCCGGAACAACTATTTTCCCTTTTTCCCCCGTGTAAGACCTGAAACCCATCAAGTGGCACAGCCAATTGGTAAGCTGAACTTCGACCATAGTGCTTGCCGGGCCTACCTCATAAGCGATCTGGTTTGGGTTCGTCGCGGAAGCGAGCGCGTCACCAAATATGGCTGCGGTTGGAGCATAGGTCAGCATGTGGCCGAAATATTTGGGGTTCGCCAACCGCATTTGATGATCCAATATCTTGGTCCTGACATCATCAAAAACATTGCTTAACGGCATCCCCTGCGAAGGAGGGACAGCTTCCGAAAAATTTGCCGCCAAAGATTTTGAGGATTTCCCGCTGAAAACCGGCGCCGCAGAAGACCCGCCTAAATGATCAGCTATCATGGCTGTGACATAATCTCCAACTTCTGTGACCCGCTCAGCGCTTTTCCCGTAAGGATTTGCCCAAAATTTTCTTGCTATTCTATATTCGTAAGCATGCATAAATGATTCCGTGGGGTCTATCCCCATGCTTTCAGGGGTCATTAAATGATATTGGCGGTACTCTCGCGCAAGGTCGATGGCGTCCAGCAAAGCTTTCCTAAAAGCGTTTTTTTCCGGGGTCAAGCCTGTCACTTTATCGTGGACCTCTTCCAATACTGAATAAGACCATTCGGGATCAACGGAGATCTCAAGCGGCGTCAGCTGTACGACCGTTTCATCTTTATTCAGATATCTAACGGCTTTTTTCAGGTCTTGGCCCATCACCCTTTTGTCGCGATGTATGGCGCGGACGATATCTATTACGCTGGATACTTCCTCAAAAGATTTTGGGGCGACGCAGATAAGGTCCTGGTCGGCTTTTATCTGCTGAAAGGTTTCGCCTCTTGCCAGAATGATGTTATGC
>JBAZPF010000122.1:0-3550 GCA_041648295.1 Candidatus Margulisiibacteriota bacterium
AAATTTTTGCTCAAGCCGCACGGGATGGTTCGACAGTTTTGATTGCCTTAACCCCGGGATCCCCAGGTCCTGCTCCAAATTAATGTATTTAAAAGAAGAAAAAGTTTTCCCGCAGGCCTTGCGCAAAAGGAACTGATAGGCTCCCTGAACTTCGGGATCGCTGTAAAGAAAATGGAGATCGATCGTATCGTGGTTCAACCGGCTGCCGATAAAGAATCCCAGAAGCCGGTCATGGCCGAATACCGCTCCGCCGCTAAGCCCGAGCCGGTGAAAATTATTAAAAGAAGTTTCTAGAGCGGACTTTTGCGCCAGATAGGCCAGCTTTGGAAAAAACTTCGAATCCTTTCTGAATTCAAACCAGCGGTCGAAAAGTTTGAACGCGTCTGCTTTGTGATCGGGCTTTAGGGCGACAAAATGATGGTCGGGAAAATGCTTTAAGAATCGTTTCAGGTGATTCCGCTTGCCGTCATATTTTTTCCCTTTCAGCTCGGCCAGATCTTTTACCCCGTAAACATAATCAAACTGGCTGCGGATGCAGACGGCGTGGAAGCGTCCGTGCGGCAGATGCGAAATAAAATCAGAAGAAGCGCGGGAGATCTTTCCTATATGCTTTAAACAGGCCTCGGTGGTTTCTATTATCTTATTTTTGCCCAGCGGTTCCAGAAAATACGCCGGCTCGGTCAGCGGATTTATAAGCACGCAAAGATTATCATGTATCAAGGTAAGATACGAATTATCAAAATCGGTCCAGATAATGAAGTTGGCAAGGTTTAATTCGCAGATCTTTCTTTCCGATAAAGCAAGATGATGGGATATGATCTCTTGGTCGGAGAGTTCGATCGGCTTGAAATTTGGATATTTAGGCGCCGTCATAATGTTTTACCATCGTGACGCAGATTTCCGGCGTGCATTCTTTGCAGGAGAAGGTCGTTTTTGAGGGGAGGTCGGAACGGCTGGCGGTTCTTTTAAAATCCAGACCCTCAAAGAATTCCGGTATGGTGGTGTATATGTAAACATCTTTTTTTACGCTTTTCAGGAGATGTTTAAGGAATCCTTTGGCTATGCCCTTATGCTGTTCTTTTTTTATAACCCCGACCGAACTAAGGAACATAAGATCTCCAAGATCTTCAAGCTTCGCGATCCCGATTATCCCGGAATCATTTTCCGCGATCCAGAAGCCGTCAAAGCTTTGCGAAGGATAATCAAGCTCAAGCTCGGCCATGATCTTAATAATCGCGTCATGGTCTTTTTTTTGCGCGGCGTGAATGGTCATAAGCTAATTTTACAACAAATTTTAATAAAATGAAATTTCGCTATTGCCTGTACGATAAAAAATTGAGAGAATATAGCGGCAAGCAATGGCAGAATTAAATCAAAGCTACGAACAGAACATTGAGCAGGCGCTCCAACTGCACCTGTCTCCGCGCGTGCTTGCCATGCTTCGCATCCTTCATCTTCCGTATACCGAAATGGCGGCCGAAGTAGAGAAGGCCTCCGAAGAAAACCCCATGCTTGAGATAGACCGGCCCGACCGGCTGGCCGAGTATTTAAAATACCTTGGCACCGACAGGAAGGTCAGGAAACAGGTTGATTATACCGAATATCCCGGGATGGAGAACATTAAAGACGTCGCGCGGAATTTGACCGAACACCTCATGGGCCAGCTGAAGCTCGAGCGCCTTGATGAGGCGGAAATAAAGGCCGGAGAATTTCTTATCACGCATCTTGAACCTACGGGCTACCTGAAAGATTATGAAAAGGTGAAAGCGGAGGCGGTTAGCGGTTTGAACGTCGATGGGGACACGGTGGACAAGATGTTGAGGGTTGTTCAGTCTTTTGAACCGGATGGGGTGGGGGCAAGAGATTTGAAGGAATGCCTTTTAATACAGGTGCGCGAACATAATTTTGAAAACGATGAACTTGAGGAAGTTATTGAACAAGCGATTACAAAACATCTGGAAGAGATCGGCAATAAGAATTATAAAGCGGTTGCCGAAGCCATGGGGATCACCGAAGACGGCGTCCTGGAGATCGCGAATTTCATTAAATCCAACTTAACCCCCAATCCTGCTTCCCTGTTCCAGGACGAAGCCAGGCACGTAATACCCTCTTTTGCGATCGAAGAAGGAAATATCGTGAACCTGGAGGAAAAATACGGTCCGAGGCTCAAGATCTCGCCCGAATATGAGCGCATGCTGAAGGACAAGAAAACCGACGCTGAAACCGTAAAATTCCTGAAAGATAAGCTGATGCATGCCAAAGAACTTATGGAAAACCTGGAAAGGCGGGGCGCTACGCTTGAAAAAATAATTAGAATGGTAGTAGAAGACCAAAGGGGATTTTTTGACAAGGGAGCGTCAAGCCTTAAGCCTCTACTGCAGAAGGATTTGGCGGAAAAGCTTGGGGTCCATCCCTCAACCGTGTCGCGGGCGATATCTGAAAAATATATACAGACGCCGAAGGGCCTGCTGCCGATCAAGTATCTGTGCCCGCGCGAACTTTCGGGCTTTTCTCCCGCCCAAATAAAGTTGCGCCTGTCCGAACTGGTGGCAAAAGAAAACAAGCAAAATCCATTGACGGACGAGGCGCTTAAGGATATGCTGGCAAAACTGGGAGTAAAGATCGAAAGGCGCACGATCGCCAGTTACCGCAAGGAACTTGGGATCGCTTCGTTCAGCGAAAGGGCGGCAAAATGATCAATAAAAAAGGGATGATCTTAATAGCGGACGACGAACAGTCCCTGCGCGATTCCATGCAGATGCTGCTCTCTGAAAATTATACGGTTATTTTTGCCAAGAACGGGAAAGAAGCGATCCAGATGGTAAAAAAACATGAACCCAATCTGGTTTTTCTTGACATCAGGATGCCGGAGATCGACGGCCTCGAAGCGCTGTCGCGCATAAAAGACATGCGCCCCGATCTTGACGTGATCATGATAACCGCCATGAACACGGTTTCTTACGCCGTTGACGCCATCAAACGCGGCGCCTACGATTATATAACCAAGCCTTTTGATATAGACGCCATCCAGGCCATCATAGAAAAGGCGTTTGAGAAAAGGCGCCTTGCCCAGGAAAATGTTTACCTTAAGGAAGAGATCGAGAAAAAATACCAGTTCGAGAAGATCGTCGGGCGCACGGCGGTAATGCGCGAAGTGTTTTCCCTGATCTCTTCGGTGGCAAAAAGCGAATCGACGGTATTGATCTACGGCGAATCCGGCACGGGAAAAGAGCTGGTGGCGCGCGCCATCCACAATTTAAGCCCGAGAAAGAACAAGCTGTTTGTTCCGGTAAACTGCGCGGCCATACCTGAAAATCTGCTTGAATCCGAACTATTCGGCCATGAACGCGGCGCTTTTACCGGAGCATTTGAGCGCAAGCTCGGAAAATTCGAGATCGCGGAGGGGGGGACGCTTTTCCTTGACGAAGTAAGCAGTCTGCCTCTGCCGATGCAGGGCAAATTATTGAGGGTTTTGCAGGAAAAGGTGATCGAAAGGGTGGGCGGGGTCGAGCCGATAGCTATCAATGCGAAAATAATTTCCGCCACCAAC
>JBAZPF010000123.1:0-3524 GCA_041648295.1 Candidatus Margulisiibacteriota bacterium
ATAATTCATATTTTCAGGATACCCCATGCCCAATTTTGACTTTGCCAGCTGTTCGATCTTGAAGAGCGATTCTCCCTTTGCCAGAAGACAATTCAGCGTCCTGTTTTCCTGATAAAGCTTTTGGAACTCCACTTTCGCCCTCGCCAAGTCGTATTTTATGCCGATACTGCCGGTAAAAACAAAAAGATGGGTCAATGCCAGCACCAGAACGATCAGGATCAAAGTTATGTATGTCCTCATTTCTTTTCCGCCGCCCTCATCTTCGCGCTTTTTGCCCGGGGATTGGCCAGGACCTCTTCTTCTTTCGCGATCACCGGCTTTTTAGTGATAATATTAAGTATACCATTATTTTTCTGCTCGACAAAAAACTTCTTAACGATCCTGTCCTCAAGGGAATGATAAGAAATAACGACTATTCGGCCTCCCTTTTTTAACGTTTTTACCGCGCCGTTAAGTCCTTTTTTGAGATTATCAAGCTCGGAATTGACCGCTATTCGCAATGCCTGAAATATGCGCGTGACCGATTCGCGTTTCTTCCAGACCGGGATCGCTTTTTCGATTATTTCTTTAAGTTCAAATGTCGTTTCGATCGGTTTTATCCGCCTTCTGGCTAAAATCGCCCCGGCCACTCTTTTTGAGAATCTTTCTTCACCGTATTCAAAAAATATTCTCTCCAGTTCTTCCTGGGGGTAATCGTTCACGATATCCGCGGCGGTAATCCCTTTTCCCTGGTCCATCCTCATGTCAAGCGGACCGTCCCCACGAATCGAAAACCCTCTCAAAACCTGGTCTATTTGGTATGAAGAAACCCCAAGATCGAACACCACTCCGTCAACTGGTTCTTTAACAATCTTCTCAATATTCGCAAAATTATCCTGAACATATCTGATATTCTGGTATTCTGATAATCTGACTTCTGCCGCCCGAAGGGCATCGAGGTCCTGATCGATGCCGATAACGTTCGCGCCTTTCGATAAAATGGCGGCACTGTGCCCGCCGAAACCCAAGGTGCAGTCGACTATGATTTTGCCTTGTGATGGAGCAAGCAGATCCGTTGTTTCTTCAATCATTACGGGGATGTGCATGGATATTATTATAGCAGGAATGAGACATAGTGAATTAACAATTAACAATGACTCAATTAACAACAATGTAGCCTCGCTTACGCGAGGCAATTATTATATAATAACCGGCATGGCGTTTGATATCCGAGATAGAGCGAAAAGGTTTGCAATAAAAGCGATTGCCTTAATAAGGATATTTCCGAAAGATGTCGTAGGCCACACATTGGGTAAACAATTGATTCGCTCGGCAACATCGATCGGCGCGAATCTCGAAGAAGCAGATGCGGCGTCAAGCAGAAAGGATTTTTTGCACAAGGTTTCAATCGCCTATAAAGAGGCCCGGGAATCAAGATATTGGTTGGAAATAGCGCTGGAATCGGAGTTATTAAACCATCAAAAAAATATTACTGAAGCAAAGGCGCTTCAAGCGGAAGCAGTTGAATTAAGCAAGATATTATACTCCATAATCAATTCAAAAAAAATTAACAATTAACAATGACATCAATTAACAACAAGGAATTTTTAATATAATAATGTGCCGAAGGCACACCATGTTGTTAATTATTAATTGCGTAATTATTAATTGAAAAATGTTATAATTTAAACATGCTTCTCGATGAGATAATTTCAAGCAAACAGGCCGAAGTTAAGAACCTGAAGGCCCAATTCAGCCACATCACCTTATCCAACCTGGCGGATGCTTTCCCACCGGTCAGGGATTTCAAGGCGGCAATAAGCAGGCCGGAAAAGATCAATTTGATCGCTGAAATAAAAAAAGCCTCCCCTTCAGTCGGAATAATCAGAGAAGATTTTGATCCTGTTTCAATTGCGAAAATTTATCAGGAAAGTGGCGCTTCCGCCGTTTCCGTCCTGACCGATGGGCCGTTTTTTAAAGGGCTTCTAAGCTATCTCAAAATTGTAAAGCAGGCGACGACCCTTCCGATCCTGCGCAAGGATTTTATTATCGATGAACTGCAGATATTTGAATCGCGGCTGGCGGGCGCCGACGCCATTCTTTTAATAGTAAGGATCCTGGATGATGAGAAACTTAGAAAATTCCTGGAAGAAGCAAAAAAGATAGGCCTTGCCTGCCTGGTTGAAGTTCATAACGAAGCTGAAGTTGAAAGAGCCCTTGCCGCGGGAGCGGAAATAATAGGGATCAATAACCGCGATCTGGACAATTTGAAAATAGACTTAAATCTGTCTTTTAAACTATTGGCAAAATATCCGGAATTAAAGAAAAAGGTGCTGATTTCGGAAAGCGGGATCAAGACCCGCTCGCAGGTAAATGAACTTCAAAGTGCAGGCTATAATGCCGTCCTCATTGGCGAAACCCTCTTAAAAAGCCGGGATATAACGGCTAAGATTAAGGAATTGTTCAGTTAAGAGCCCATTCCCTCTGAAATTTTTTTCTTTAAAAGACGAAGATTATATATGGGAATATTTTCTATTGGAAATGCGCGGCCAAGGGATAACTATAGATTAAGCCCCCCTCACTTTTTAACGGCAAAAGACCTGTTTGCCCGAGATAAGGACGTTGAAGTTTTCATAAAAAAAGTGTATTCCACCGCTAAAGGGATCCCCCGCAGAGGAGCGGTCATCCTGGCCCCTGGAACTGCTTGCAATGGTAATGTTTTTCGTCTGACTGCCGATGGAAGGGTTTTAACTTTTAACCATACGGACTCATTTGCCAATCTTCTGGCATCTGAAGGATTTGATGTTTATCTTCATCATCCGGGGTATTCTGAAAGGGTCATGAACAGATATGTTGCCCGCCATTGCCCGCAAAGCATCCATTATGGAAAACCTTATAACGCCCCGTCGGATTTAACTTTTGATACTATGGTCAATTGGGAAGTGCCTATGCTTGTCGACGCGGTTTGTGAAGATTCGAAAAGTGAAAATATTTCCTGGGTCGGGTTCAGCCTTGGAGGAATGCTCGCTTACGCCTATCTCTCCAGATACAAAGACGGGAGGATCAGGAATTTGGCGACCATCGGCAGTCCGGTCTCTTTGACGCAGACGATCACCCAGCTGATAGCAAAAGCCAATAAATTTTCAAAGGCGCTGGGAAAAGAAGAAAAGTCTTTTCTGGCGGAAATATCCGAAAACTTTGTGCCTCTGGGCAGCCTGGTTTCGCACCTTCCGGGACGGCTCATAAAATCCATGCCTCTGGTAAAGTTTTTATTCAACCCTGATAATATGCATCCGCGGGCGATAAAATCATTTTTTGGTAAAATCGTTGAGCCGATCCCTTCTGGGCTTGAAAATTCCTTCAGTCATATTATCAGCAACGGGTTTTCAAACATGTGGGGCGATTTTGATTATCTTGAGGGAATGAAACGTTTAAGAAACGGAAAAATAAATTTCCTTTTCTTTTACGGACAGGACGATCAGCTGGCAACGGCTGACAGCGTCCGTCTTGCTCATGAGGTCTTAACCCCGAATGACCATCATAAT
>JBAZPF010000124.1:0-3475 GCA_041648295.1 Candidatus Margulisiibacteriota bacterium
GTTAAAGAAAGGGGCGATAGGAATATCCTGGATACAGGTAGGGATGGGGACGATTACACAAACTACTACTACCGATGCTTTTAATGAAGTGATAACGACTGGAGTATTCAGCTACTTCAGCAATGCCTATATGCTGTCATACGGCTTGCCGATCAGCCCGAACATTTCATTTGGATTAACGGCAAAGTATTTGACAAGCGATATGTTCCAGATCGCGGGCGGACAAGCGTATGGTTATTCATTGACGCCGGCTTTCTTGGTTAATATTACACGTTACGCATTACCCATTACGATCGGAGGGAAGATCGATGAATTGCTGAACGAGCAGAAGTGGGGGACAGGAACTGCCGAAAAAGCGATCCCGACGGCGAGAATAGGAGTAGCGGTAAAACAGCCGCGAGGAGTGCTTGCCGGATCGACGCTGGCCATGGACTTGGCCCAGACATTAAGCAAAAGCTATGCCACGGAAATAGCAATGGGATACGAATGGGTAAAAGACGCATTGTCGATCAGGGCAGGATACGCCGATTCGGCGCTGACAGCCGGAGCAGGATTTGTTTCCGGAGTAGCCCGTATCGACTACGCTTATGTCCAACAGACCTCTTTGAGCCGCAACAATGTCCACCGCATATCCCTCTCCGGAAAATGGTAAATTGACGGCATCATAACCATTTGCTATAATCAGAACAATTCAATTCAGAAAGGGTGATTTTATATGGCAAAGGTAAAAGTCGGTATTAACGGTTTCGGCAGGATCGGGCGTCAGGTTTTAAACGCAATGGTAGAAAAAGGAGCGCTGGGTACAGAGATCGAGGTCGTGGCGGTTGTTGATATCAGCACTGACGCAAAATATTTCGCCTATCAAATGAAGTATGATTCGGTCCATGGCCGGTTCAAGGGAACGCTGGCAACTGAAAAAAGCAGCCCCAGCGCGGCCGAAGATGATGTTCTAATAATTAACGGAAACAAGGTCAAGTGCATAATGGCCACAAAAGACCCAAGCGGTCTTCCCTGGAAGGACCTTGGCGTTGATTATGTCATAGAATCAACCGGCCTCTTTACCGATTCTGAAAAAGCAAAGGGCCATCTTGCCGCCGGAGCAAAGAAAGTCATTATTTCCGCACCGGGCAAAGGCGATGTAAAAACGATCGTAATGGGAGTAAATGACAATGAATATGATCCCACAAAACACAATATCATCTCAAATGCTTCCTGCACGACCAATTGTCTAGCTCCAGTAGTCTATGTATTGATGAAGGAAGGCGTAGGGATCGAGACCGGATTAATGACCACTATCCACTCATATACCGCCACCCAGAAAACAGTTGACGGTCCTTCAAAGAAGGACTGGAGGGGCGGCAGGGCGGCGGCAATCAACATTATTCCATCCACCACCGGCGCGGCCAAAGCAGTGGGAGAAGTGCTTCCGGCGACCAAAGGCAAGCTGACCGGCATGTCATTCAGGGTCCCGACTGCCGATGTTTCAGTTGTCGATCTTACCTTCCGCTCTGTAAAAGATACTTCAATAGAAGAGATAGCGGCGCTGATGAAAAAAGCTTCTGAAACTTATCTTAAAGGTATACTTGGTTACGCCAATGAAGAGATAGTTTCGACCGATTTTATCCATGACGACCGTTCTTCCATTTTTGATTCTCTCGCAACCCTGCAAAACAACCTCAAGGGCGAAAAAAGATTTTTCAAAGTCGTTTCATGGTATGACAATGAATGGGGTTATTCCTGCCGAGTAGTTGATCTGGTAAAGATGATCGCCAGCAAGGGATAATCATGGCGAAACAGACGGTTGAGGATATAAAAGACCTGAAAGGAAAAAAAGTCCTGGTCAGGGTGGATTTTAACGTTCCGCAGAATGATAAATTAAACATTACCGATGACACCAGGATCAAAGCGGCGATCCCCACGATTAAATATCTTTCCGATAAAGGGGCAAAGGTCATTCTGGCTTCGCACCTTGGCCGCCCGAAAGCCGGCCCTGATGACAAACTGCGGTTGGCTCCCGCCGCCAAAAAACTTCAAGAACTGATGGGAAAGCCCATCGCCTATGTAAAAGACTGCATCGGCCCGGACGTTGAAAAAGCGACAGCCGCATTAAAAGAAGGCGATATCATCCTTCTTGAAAACGTCCGTTTTTATAAGGAAGAAGAAGCAAACGACCCGGAATTCGCAAAAAAGCTAGCCTCATTGGCTGATGTTTATGTAAATGACGCGTTTGGCACTGCCCATCGCGCGCACGCTTCGACCGAAGGCGTAACCAAATATTTAAAGGGCTATGCCGGGTTCCTGATGGAAAAGGAAATAAAATTTCTCGGCCAGTTGATCGAAAATCCCGCGCGCCCGTTTGTCGCCATTCTGGGCGGCGCCAAGATATCGGGAAAGATCGACGTCGTCCAAAATCTTCTTCCAAAAGTTGATACTTTAATAATCGGCGGTGGTATGGCTTATACTTTTTTTAAGGCCAGAAACGTTTCCGTGGGCAATTCACTTGTCGAAGCGGATAAAATACCGATGGCGAAAGAAATACTTAAAAAAGCGATCGATCTTAATAAAACCATAATGCTTCCCATTGACCATGTAGTCGCCGATAAGTTCGATGCCAACGCCAATACGCAGGTGGTTACCCGCGCCGGCATTCCCGACGGCTGGCAGGGAATGGACATCGGGCCCGGCACCATTACCAAATTCGGGCATGCCATTAAAAAAGCAAAAACCATTTTCTGGAACGGACCGATGGGGGTTTTTGAGTTTGATAAATTCGCCAACGGGACGATCTCGATCGCCAGGCTGGTGGCTGAAGCAACCAAAAAAGGCGCCATTTCGGTGATTGGCGGCGGCGATTCCGTGGCCGCGATCGAAAAAGCGGGGCTGGCCGGCCAGATAACGCATATTTCTACCGGAGGAGGAGCTTCTCTGGAGTTTGTCGAAGGAAAAACGCTTCCCGGAATCGCGTGTCTTCAGGATAAATAAGGGGCCGTAGTTCAGCTGGGAGAACGCGGCGTTCGCAACGCCGAGGTCGGCGGTTCGATCCCGCCCGGCTCCACCATATTTTCATCTTGACAACCCTTAACCATATGCTAATATATCAAAATAAATGAAGATGTTCTTGATTTCAATTCAAATAGTTTCCGCTATTATGCTTGTTGGATTGGTGATGGTGCATTCGGCCAAGGGCGAGGGTTTGGGGGGAATAGGCGGGGCGGCCAAGCTTTTTGGCACTCCCAAGGGACTGGAAGAAGGCCTTGATAAGCTGACCGCGGGGACCGCGACTGTTTTTGTCCTGGTTTCGCTGGTCCTGTCAATTTTGAAGTGATCCAATATTAAGTAGGGAGCAGTAATATGATGACTATAGAGTCTTTTCTGTCTTCGGTCAATTTGATCTTCAACAAAATATTATTCCCGCTGCTAAATCTCTTCAGCGCATTATTGATCCTTCTTGTCGTTTTGCTCGCGGCGCGATTTT
>JBAZPF010000125.1:0-3460 GCA_041648295.1 Candidatus Margulisiibacteriota bacterium
ACTACATTTATCAATTTGACATTTACCGGCGGGGAAAGGTGAGTGGGGGCGGAGATCAAAACAACTTCTGCGCCTCTTTTAGCCGCGGCCTCCGCCAGAGCGTAACCCATTTTTCCGGACGACCGGTTGCTGATGTAGCGGACCGGATCGATCGCTTCTCTGGTGCCGCCGGCGGTTATCAGCAAAGTTTTACCGAAAAAATCCTGTTTCTCTTTTATCATTTCCACGATCTTTTCAATTATCTTTTCCGGCTCCGACATTCTGCCGATGTCGTAATCGCCGCAGGCCAGCTTCCCCTCTTCCGGGCCGACGAATTCATAGCGATAGTTTTTAAGCATTTCGACATTTTTTTCGACTATCGGATTTCTCCACATGTTACAGTTCATGGCCGGGGCGATCAGCTTTTTTGCGCCCGACGCCATCGCGATCGTAGTCAACGCGTCATCGGCTATGCCGCGCGCGATCTTGCCTATGATGTTTGCCGTTGCGGGCGCGATTATGATGAGGTCGGCTTTTTCAGCCAGCGAAATGTGAGGGACCGGGAGGCCGGATATTCCGTCATCGAACAGGTCGGTAATTACCGGATTGCCTGAAAGGGTCCTGAAAGTTATCGGGCCGACCAGTTTGGTTGCTTCTTTGGTCATTACTACCCAAACATCAGCGCCAAGATCCTTCAATCGCGAAACTATCGTGCAGGATTTGTATGCGGCAATGCCGCCGGTCACGCCGAGGATTATAGTTTTGTTCTTTAGCATTTTTTAGACCTCTGGACTGCTAGACTTCTGGACCTCTGGACTATTAAAGTTAGATATCTAACGGTCAAGCGGTCTAGAGGTCTAAGGTCAAGCGGTCAATCCTATTTCTTCTTTTCCTTCTTCTTGGCCACGGCGCCTTTTTTCTCTTTGGCCAGCCGGGTCAGGGCGGATGGGGCCGCTTCTGTTTCCAGTACCTTTACTTCTTTAGGTTTCTTTGAATCGGCGGTCACCATGCGGATCTTGATCTTGTCGTTTGCGATCTCACGGATGGCGGTGATGATCGGATTGGTCGGGTCAAAATTGTTGACATAGGGAAGCGAGCCTTCCGCGATCTGCTTTGCCCGTCCCGCCACCGCGTTGCTCAACAGGAACTTGTTCTTTGCCTTGGACAATAAAATATCGATTGTTTCTTCCATTAGTTTAATAACACCCTTTCCTTTTCTACGTTTATAATTGCTTTTATCTTTTCCGAAGCCGAATCGACTTTGTCATTTACCACGATGTAATCGTATTTTTCCATTACCTGTAATTCGGCAATGGCCGCTCTCAAGCGGTAATTCACAACCTCCTCGCTTTCGGTCTTTCTTCTCCTCAACCGGAACGCCAGTATGTCAACCGACGGCGGGATGATGAAAATAAAGACCGATGAGCCTTTTAATTTCCCCGTTGACACCGCTTCTTTGATCGAAGCCGCGCCCTGGACGTCAACCTCTGAAACCACAATATGGTTTTTGTTTAACTCTTCTTCGATATAATCTTTGGGCGTCCCGTAATAATAACCGTGGACCTGGGCCCATTCCAAAAACATCCCTTTTTTCTCGCGGTCAAAAAATTCTTCCTCGGTCACGAACTGGTAATCTTTGTTATGCGCTTCCGTCGGCCTCGGAGGCCTGGTGGTGGAGGAGATCGACAGCTTTATTTTAGGGTCCAGAGTTAGAAGCTTTCTTACCACAGTTGACTTCCCAACCCCTGACGGGCCGGAGATCACGACTAATAGCCCGCGCCTGCCGCCTTTTTGTTTTTTTGGCATAAACAACCAATAATTATTATATCAAAATTGCTTGACTTTGACAAGTGTCCTTGCTAGGATTTCCTTACTTCAAAAGGGGAGGAAATTCGATGAAAAAACTGGTTTTGGTTTGTCTTGCGGTACTGCTTATGGTTTCGGTTTCAAACGCGCAAATGATAATTGGCGCGCGGGCGGCGGGCATGGGCGGGGCGGGGGTGGCGGCAGCGAGAGATCTTTCCGCTGCATATTATAATCCGGCGGCTTTGATGAAAGCGTCCAGGATGGGATTCCTTGCCTCGGTCAATTATCCAACCGGCGGCTTTGATCAACTCACTAATCTGGCCGCGCAATCCGGCGATCCCGCTAAATTCGCAAATGATAACTTTGCGAAAGAGATCAACATTAACACTGGTATAAACGGCATAATCGGCGGATGTTTTAATAAAGTTGGCGTAAGCGTGATCCCTGGTTTAACGGTAAACCTCAATAAACCCGCCTCAAGCTTGGGAGCTGTCGGCGGAGCGGTAGGATCTTACACAGGGATATTAACGGCCGGATATTCATGGGGATTGATGGGACTGCCATCAATAGATATTGGCGCAAATTTAAAAGCCCTTGGAGGGATCAGCGGAAATGTAAATGTGACTGCAAATCCTTTGACCGGAGCAACCGGTAACCAGAGTGTGTTGAATAGTTCAGGCGTTGGCCTTGATCTTGGCGCTCTCATGACATTTGATATCCCGATGGTAACTTCTTTATCTGTTGGTTTGGTGGCGCGCGACCTGGCGGAAACAATTACGACGACCGGTAAAACCAGAACTTTAACCGCTCCCGCGGGAAGCAATACTTTAACGCAAGGTCCGGAGACAGACATTCCCAGTACCAGCCAGACAACAAATGCTACTTATGTTTTAGGCGCTTCCGGCAGTATTCCCGGCATCGGAGCGGTTCTAGCCGGAGATATTGAATCGGGCAATGGTTTTAGCAATACCCATATCGGTATTGAATATCCGGTGATGCTGAAAATGCTGACATTGAGAGCCGGGCTGGCTTCAGGCACCAATCTTTCTTTAACGACTATCGGCGCCAATATAGGCATTCCATTCCTTGCGCTCAACCTTGCCTATGTAATGGACGGAAAGATATCGAATAATAACTCGATTGTGTTTGATATAGCGGGCGGGATCTGATTGTGATAAAGGAACCTGCGACTAAAAGTCGCGGTTCCTTTTAATTGATTTTTTATGGAACCGAGGCTTTTAGCCTCAGGTTCCATTGAACAGAATTATGAATGTAAAAACAAGGAGGTGAAATTATGAAGAAATTGTTTTTAGTTTTCGCTTTGATCGCTTTTGTGGCGTTGACCGGATGCCAATCGTCAACTCCATCCTCAACAGTTACCAAGACACTGCCGGATGCAACCTGTTCAGCTTATGCTTCAGCCGGAGTTGCATTTGCCAATAGCATGGTCGGTTCCATGACCAATTGGGCGCAGGGAGGGACGGTTACACCATTTGGCATTAAAGGCCTGCAGGCAAAAAGTATAACTGGTCCGGATGCAAATGGATATTATAGAATACAGGAATCCACGACCGAATCCAGCTATTCTTATACTTACGACCTTTACGCAAAAGTTTCGCCGGCGAGCAGCTCAACGCCAACCGATGTCTATATTTACGGCACGGTTACGACCGCG
>JBAZPF010000126.1:0-3391 GCA_041648295.1 Candidatus Margulisiibacteriota bacterium
CGGTCAAAGCAAGGATCCGAAAAGGTTTGTCACATTTCGATTTTTTCAAAACATCAAGGCCGATATCATTTGCCAGGTGCGATGCGGTAGCCGCAGAACCTCCGTTTCCTATTATAAAGACCGTACTTTGCCGTTCACAGCTGTCTTCAAGCTCCTCAACAAACGCGGCGATCGATTTTTTATCGATTTTCGACAGCAACTCCGATAAATATTTAAAATAGCCGTCGGCATATTCCTCAAAAGTCTTTGTTTTCGAAAACAACTTCTCTAAATTATTCATATCTTCTCCTTATTAAATTTAATCCGCATCTTTAATATTGTAAGCCTTTTTCCAGTTTTGATCGGCGTTATAGATCCGATAAACAAGTTTCATCGTAGCCAGCGCTTCCGCGCTGTTCCCGGTTACAATTTTCCCTTTATTGCGTATGGCATCCACGAATTCATGCACTTCATCTCTCCATGAATTATCGCTAAGGAACGTGATTATTTCCTCTTTTGTATTTCCGGTATCGGATTCGTCCCTTTTCCCTATGATCAGCTTCTCCTGGCCGTAACTTTTAGTTCCCGTCAGAATGCCTCTCAACTCAAGGAATCCCCGGGTAAGCGCGATCTCAAGGGAAAATCTGTGCTGCCACTGTGTAGCCGTTGAATGCAGCATGGCTACGCGGGACTTTGCGTCCTTCATTATCGCATAGGCGTTATCCTCAACATCATGGTTCCAGAATTTATTAGAAACATAACTTTTCACTTCCACAAATTCTCCGCAAAAAAGCCGCATCAGGTCGACCATATGTATCCCCTGGTCAAGAAGGATCCCTCCGCCGGCATATTTCCTTTCCGACCTCCATCCGCCCGAAAAAGGAATTATTTTGCTTTTTCCGTATACTCCCCTTAAATTAATGACCTCACCAAGCTTTCTTGACTTTATTATTTTCAGGGCTTCTTTGACGGAATCATGATATCTGTGATTAAACCCGTATTTCAACAACAGGCCCGGGTTCTTTTTTTCAACCTCGATCACATTTTTTATGTCATCGACGTCTCTCCCCGGCGGCTTTTCACAAAAAACATGCAGTCCTCTTTTCAGTCCCGCGATCGTAACTTCGGCAGAGAGATAATTCGGCAGGCTGACAAACAGTATGTCAAGCTTTTCTTCCAACAACTTATGATAACTTTTGTGGAACGCCACACCATTATCTAAGGTTCCCGATCCTTTATATTTATCGTCACAGACCGCTATCAGCTTAAGGTTTGGATGTTGATCAATAATGTCCCCACGCCTCCTACCCACCACTCCATATCCCGCGATCCCGACTTTATATTTTTTTTCTTTGCCCATGGTTAGCTCCCCGTCCTTATAAATATTTTATCATTTTTCATCAGCGCTTTTACTCTCTCGAGGTCCTGGGGAGTATCAACGCCCAGCACCTGGAACTCGCTTGCTATCATTCTGACTTTATATCCGTGTTCCACTGCCCTAAGCATATCCACGGACTCAATCGCTTCAAGCGGAGTTGGCTTTAATTTGGAAAATACCTGAAGAAAGTCTTTTCGAAAAGCCATGATCCCAAGCTGTTTGAATTTCTTGTATTTTATATCGCCCGCCTTCTTTATCGACGGGATCGGCTCTCTTGAAAAATAAATGGCATTCCCATGCCGGTCGCAGACAACTTTCACGATATTCGGGCTGTTAAAGTCTTCGTCCGTTGTGATTTCAGACATCAGATTTGAACAGCCGAGATCCGGATCGTTAATAAGGGGCTCAAGCAAAGGATTGAACATTTCCGGGTCGACCAAGGGTTCGTCCCCCTGAACATTTATTACGATATCCCCGCTTAATGAAAGGGCCGCTTCCGCGATCCGGTCGCAGCAACGCTCATGAAGGGCCGACGTCATGATCGCTTTCCCTCCGTTTTGAATGACCCGGTCATAAATCTCCTTATCACAAGTTGCCACATAAACCTCATTGATCAATTTACTCAATTCAACGCGTCTTCTAACATGTTCAATCATAGGCAGTCCCAGGATATCTGCCAGCGGCTTGCCGGGAAACCTGGTTGAAGCCATTCGAGCCGGTATGATCGCTATAATCTTCATTTTACACTCCTGGCCAGCACCCTCATATGGGAACTGAAATTGTATTTCCCAATCCACGCCTGAAGCTCTTTTTTCGCAGTCTCATTGCCTTTTTCCGAAAGCAACGTCCAGAAGCGATCGCCCTTAAACCCATCTTCCTTGATCATTCCCTCCACTATATCCCAGTCCAGCTTTCCCGGAGTTGAAACCGATTCGACCTCAAATCCGCTGGATTTTAACAGGGCGCGGATGGAATCGGGATTAAAGAAATTAATATGGTGGGGAGGCATTATGCCTTTTGATTTTTCCCACAGCACCTCAATATCAAAGCCTTCCGCATTCAAGGTGGTCAATAGAAAATATCCTCCTTTTACAAGCAAAGACCTGATCTTTTCCAGAAAAACGGCAGGATCGAACAGATGCTCAAAAAGCTCAAAAGCGGTCAGCATGTTAAATTTGCCGTTATAGCCTTTGACCTCTTCCAGCATGGACTCTATCACCTCTATGTTTTTCTCCTTACAAATCTTCGCCATATCCGGCGACGGCTCAATCGCCACAGTTCGGACCGAAGGAACAATTTTCGATAATTCCTCCAGAAAAAGCCCGAATCCTGCCCCCACATCGCCGATCATCCAATCCGGTTTAATATCAACTGTACCGGCCACAAACTGCGCCCTGGGTTTAAAAATCTTCTCCCGGCGCGCTTCCGCCACCGGTTTAAAGAATTCCTCAACCCAAAATTTTGATGATTTGGAGTCTTTATATAGTTTTTCCAGCAGTTCCGGCGACGGACGCGGATTGGCATACAATGTCCCGCAATTCCGGCACAAAACGTAATCAAACCCGTTCTTCTGAAACTGCTTATCAAATTCATCAAGTTTGCAGGCCGGGCATAAAACCGCCGTAAAATGGGCTTTATCTCTCACAATAAGCCTGCAATCGTCTTCAAGCAGCTCCAGATACCGGTTCATACTCTTTCGGTTGCGTATTTCCTGTTCTTTCACGATTTTTTGATCCCTTTTAGCACATCTCTGCACATCTGGCCCAAATACAACTCGTCAACCCCGACCGCTATCAATGAATAACCTTTATTGATATATTGGCTCGCGAGCTTTGGATCCGGCTGAACAGAGTGAATCCCCATCGGTTTTTTCATTTTTTTACATATCTGCTCATATTTTATAAGAGCCTCTTTAACCTCCGCTCTGTCAAATTCGCCGGGATAACCAAGAGAGCCGGAAAGGTCGTAAGGCCCGATTATTGACCCGTCAATGCCAGGCGTATTAAGAATCCCTTCCAGGCTTTCAATTGCTTT
>JBAZPF010000127.1:0-3375 GCA_041648295.1 Candidatus Margulisiibacteriota bacterium
GGCGGCCTGTCCCTCGCTTTCATTTACCGCGGCTCTTACGCGCATAAAATCATCTCGGCAGCCGATCATACTCCTTCGCAGGCAAGAAACTGGGATGAGGGATAATTTTGAAGATGCAACCATATTTGTTTATCTTTTCTTTTTCCCAAAAGTTTCAGTAGATTTTTGTTTTATTGAAACCTCCCAAAAGTTAGGCTACAATAGGGCCATGCGGATAAAAAAATGGATATCAGCCGCGGGAATAATATTATTGCTGTCAACCGCCTCCCTGGCCGAAGCCATCCGTTCTTTTGATGTTAAGATCGATCTGGCCCGGGACGGTTCATTCCTGGTCACGGAAAATATAATATATGACTTTGAAAGTAATGACCGGCACGGCATCTTCCGCGACATCCCCCTTTCCAGGCAAGTTGGAAATAAATACCGGAATTTAAGCGTCAAGCCGGTGCAATTTTTAAAAGACGGCAAGCCCGAAGAATACTCAACTTCTTATTCCGGCAGTGATATCTCTTTCAAGATTGGACAAGCGGATGTCACCTTGACCGGCCCGCATACTTATACCCTGACCTATAAGGTCAATAACGGGCTCGGCAGTTTCACCGACCACGATGAATTGTACTGGAATGTTATCGGCAACGACTGGAAAGTCCCAATAGAAAAAGCTTCGGTCATTATCTTACCGCCGGACGGGATCGCAATAACCAGGAATACCGGATATACCGGCTATTATGGCGATAAGGAAAGTAATTACACATCATACCTTTCCAACGGCCGGTTGGTCGCCAGAACCACCGCGGAGCTTGCCGCGCACGAAGGGTTTTCGATCGTAGCCGCTTTCCCCGCCAATTCATTCCCAAAAGGGACCCTGAGCGAGGAGAGCATCGAAAGCCAAAACTGGGCAAAGGTCGTCCAGGTCATTTTCATTATCTTCCTTCTGCTCATCGCTTTAAATATAATTGTGCCGGTATGGATCTTTTTCTGGTACCGCAAGACGCATCATAAGGAAGCAAAATTCGGCAAACCTTTCGCCAATTTCGATATACCAAAAAATGCCGACGGCACCAGGTTGAGCCCGGCCGAAGCGGGCACCATCGACACCGCCCAGCTTGACCAAAACGATGTGGTGGCAACTATCTTTGACCTGGCGATCCGCAAGTACATAAAGATCGAGCAAAAGACCGAAAAAAGCTCTTTCCTCGGCATTGACACTTCGTCAAAAGAATACATCATAAAAAAACTCCCCCCGCCCCAGAACGACATCCTCCTCTCCCACGAACAGGTACTTATGTCCCGTCTGTTCGCGGGGAGTGATGAGACCAAATTGAGCGGCCTCAATTCCGATTTCTACATCACCTACAATAAGATCGAGGACGTGATCTTTGAAGAACTGGTCAGAAAAAAATATTACGAAAAGAATCCGGCCGTCCAGAAGCAGGGTTTAACCGTGCTGGCAGTCTTTTGCCTGTTCTTTTTTCTGCCCATTATCGGCATTGCCGTATTTATCCTTTCACGCGTCCTTAACGGCCGGACCGCTCTGGGGGATGAAGTTGACTGGCGCGTGGACGGACTGAAATTATTTTTAAGTAAAATGAGCAGGAATTATAAATGGCAGGCGGAACAGCTGGCAATTGTGGAACAGATGATACCTTATGCGATAGCGCTTGGATACATTAATCAGTTCATGGAGCAGTTAAAAATAATCATGCCCGATTACCAGCCAAGCTGGTACGTCGGCAACGCTCCGTTCTATCTGATGAGTTCATCCATGATAAGCTCAATGCACAGCAATTTGTCCACCCACGACCCAAGCTCGTCGAGCGGGTTCAGCGGAGGAGGGGGCTTCTCCGGCGGAGGAGGAGGCGGCGGTGGCGGAGGCAGCTGGTAGTTAGAACTTTACTTCCGGCTTTTTTCTGTCTTCTTCCTGAACTCCAAAGAATTCTTCGGGTTTAAAGCCGAACATCCCCGCAAGTATGTTATTGGGGAATAAAGCGGTCTTGGTATTGTAATCGGTCACATTGGCATTATAGTATTGCCGCGAATAAGCGATCTTGTCTTCGGTGTCCGACAATTCTTTTTGAAGCTGTTGGAAATTTTCCGAAGCCTTGAGGGTTGGATAGTTTTCGGCCACGGCGAAGAGGGTCTTGAGCGCACCGGTAAGCTGGTTGTCCGCGGCCGCTTTGGCCTGCGGGGAGCCGGCGCTCATTAACGCGGAGCGGGCGTTGGTTACGTTCTCAAATACCGTCTTTTCATGCGCGGCGTATCCCTTTACGGATTCGACCAGGTTCGGGATCAGATCGGTCCTTCGTTTTAACTGCACGTCGATCCCGCTAAAGGCTTCCTTTACCCTTATCCGCAATCCGATAAGCGAATTGTAAAGCATCCAGACAAAAAGCACTGCGACCGCGATCACGGCAAGTATTATCAAACCTATCATTTTATCTTCCCCCTTATTGGAACAACGGCCCGATTATAGCATAAAATTTTGATGATTTTAGGAAATATTTATGTTAAAATAACCAGCGAAGCGCGGGAGTAGCTCAGTTGGTAGAGCACGACCTTGCCAAGGTCGGGGTCGCGAGTTCGAGCCTCGTCTCCCGCTCTTTTAATTTCATGCGCCGCTAGCTCAATTGGCAGAGCAGGACACTCTTAATGTCAAGGTTGAAGGTTCAATTCCTTCGCGGCGCAAAAAAATTCCCGCGCCAGTAGCTCAGTTGGATAGAGCGATTGCCTTCGAAGCAATAGGCCGCGGGTTCGATCCCTGCCTGGCGCATTCTTATATGGGCGAGTGGCGGAACTGGCAGACGCGCACGGCTTAGGACCGTGTGCCCAAAAGGCTTGGAGGTTCAAGTCCTCTCTCGCCCATTTACTTTAATGTATGGTATAATATCGAGCATGAAAATACTGAAAAATGAAAAGTCCGGCAATACGGTTGCGCTCGAAGTCGAAGTCCCCTATTCTGAATTCCTTAAGGTGCAGGAAAACGCCCTGCTTGAAGCCAGCCAGCAGGTCAACCTCCCCGGCTTCCGCCCCGGAAAAGCGCCCAAAGCCATGGTAGAAAAAGCGCTTAACCCGAAAGTGATCGAAGAACACGCCCTTCAGGACCTGATCTCCGCTTCCTACCCGCAGATCATCAAAGAGACCGGAATCGATCCGGTCGATTATCCAAACATAAACATCATATCCTTTGAAAAAGACAAACCTTTTGTTTTTGGCTTAAAAATCGAGGTTTATCCGGATGTGACTCTTGGAAATTATAAAGGGATCAAGATCGATAAAAAGCCTACCCTTGTTACAGATGAAGAAGTTATCGGCGTATTAGGGAACCTTCAGAACCGTTTTTCAAAGAGAGTTGAGGCCCTGGATCGCGGCATAATG
>JBAZPF010000128.1:0-3319 GCA_041648295.1 Candidatus Margulisiibacteriota bacterium
CGGATTACGCATTACGCGTTACGAAAACAAAAAAACATGGGATTAAAGGAACTTATTTCAATATTAAAACAAAACCCAGCCATCAACACAGAAACCTGAACGACATTAAGAAAATAATCAATAAAAGCAAATTATCATCGAATGTAAAAAATAAAAGCGCCGCTATTTTCGAGAATCTGGCAAAAGTCGAAGCAAAAGTACACAGCATCCCGATCAACAAAGTCCATTTCCATGAGATCGGGGCAGTTGATACTATAATCGACATCGTCGGCGCACTTGTCGGGTTGGAATACTTCGGGATCAAAGAGATTTATTGCTCTCCGATCAATGTTGGCTCGGGAAAAGTAAAGACCGCCCACGGAATCCTCCCCATCCCCGCCCCTGCCACCGCCGAATTATTAAAAAATGTACCCATTTACGATTCCAGCATAAAAAGAGAGCTTACCACGCCGACCGGAGCGGCTATCATCAAAACCCTGGCAAAAAGCTTTGGCCCCCTGCCAAGGATAAGAGTTTCAGAAATAGGCTCCGGAGCCGGCAGTTACGATCTTGCGGAACAGCCAAATCTTTTAAGGATCATTATTGGGGAAAAAGAGATCCAGTCAGAAAGGGACACGATACTCCAGATGGAAGCGAATATCGATGACATGAATCCAAAGTTTTATGACAAAGCCATCGCCGCGATCATGAAAGCAGGGGCGCTGGATGCGTATTTGGCGCCGATCCGCATGAAAAAGCAAAGGAATGCCGTCCAATTGATCGTCTTAAGTGATTTGAAGGATAAAGACAGGCTGATCGATGCTATCTTTTCTGAAACTACCACATTTGGCATCAGAATATTCATGGTGGAAAGAGAAAAATTAAAAAAAGGAATAGTCAGGACTAAATACGGAAGAGTAAAGGTGGGGAAACTGGACGGAAAGATAAAGACCATGGCCATCGAGCCGGATGATTACATAAAGTTGAAGAATAAGGTGCCTACCCCATCCCCCCAACCCCATCCCTTTTGGCCTATCAAGAAGTAATGTCTTCGATTCTCATTTCCCTTCCCCTTGACAGAGGAAGGGAAATAACTTTAACTTGAACTGTCACTTTTCTTCCTTCTCCTGTCAAGGAGAAGGAAGGACTACAAAGTAAACTTTACTTGATCGACAACCAGGATGGATGAGGTTGGGGCGGCTGGGCGGGAACTACAATCCCACTCTAATAACGTTTGAGACTTCTTTTACGACCGGAAGTTTCTTGATCCGGGAAATGGCCTTTTGAAGATTCCCTTCTTTAGCTTCGTGGGTGACGATCACAATCGTCGCGTTTTTACCGATCGTTTCCTTCTGCATTACCGCGGCAATGCTCACATTTTCGCTGGCAAACGCCTTTGATATTCCGGCCAGAACGCCCGGCTTATCGGGAACGGTTAGGCGAATATAATACTGGCTGGTTATTTCACTGATTGATTTTATTTTGACAGCTTTTACTTTTGGGTTTTGTCCGCCTAAGGCAGAGGATTTTGGATTTGCGATAGCTAGGATGTCGCCGACCACGGCCGACGCGGTTGCCATGCCGCCCGCCCCTTGGCCATAAAACATAAGCTCGCCAACCGCATCCCCGCGCACATAGATAGCATTCATCGGACCGGTAACATAGGATAAGGCATGACCTTCGGGAACCAGAGTCGGATGAACGCGCACTTCGATCTCTCCGTTGACTTTTTTAGCTATCGCCAGGAGCTTAATGACATAGCCAATCTCCTCCGCGTAGCAGATGTCTTCCTGCGTGATCTTTGATATCCCTTCAAAATATACCTTATGCCAGTCTATCTTCGCGCTAAAAGCCACAGACGCCAGTATGGCGGCTTTATAAGAAGCGTCGTAGCCTTCAATATCCTTTTTGGGATTAGCTTCCGCGTATCCTTTCTTTTGCGCTTCGGCAAGGGCCTCTTTGAACTCGCCGCCCTCCCAGCTCATTTTGGACAGAATGTAATTGGTGGTCCCGTTAACGATCCCGAAGATCTCGGTTATATTATTGGCCGCCAGATTTTCTGAAAGCGGGCCAAGTATCGGTATGCCGCCGCCCACCGCCGCCTCAAACCGCACGGACACACCGTTCCTTGCCGCCTCTTCCCTGATCTTATTTCCATAGAGGGCGATCATTTCTTTGTTCGAGGTAACAACGTCTTTTCCAGCCTTGATCGCGGCCAGGACATAATTTAACGCGGGGTTTATGCCTCCGATCGCTTCTACAATGACGGAAATTTCCGGGTCCTTTATGACATCATAAGCGTTGCGGGTAAGTCTTGGATGTTTTACTTTTGGGGAAACATCAGCCACCGCGCGGACATTTATTTTTACTCCGGTCCGGGCGGTGATTTGCGGCGCGTTTTGCCTTATCAGCTTATCCGTCGCCGCGCCAACCGTTCCGTAGCCAAGAATGCCGATGTTTATTTCTTTCATATTAATCAAATAAAGACGTTATCGACTTGTTATCGTAATTGCGCCTGATCGCCTCCGCCAATAACTCGGCAGATGACAAGATCTTAAGTCCAGGGAACTGTTTTTCTTTTGGGATCGGCAGAGAATCGGTGACCACGACCTCTTTAAAGTTGGCTTTGGTCATGCGCTCGACCGCCGGGCCGGCAAAAATGCCGTGAGTGGCCATGACATAAATATCGGAATTGCAGCCCTGGGCCCTAAGCGCATCCACCCCATTGGTCATGGTGCCGGCGGTATCGATCATGTCGTCGGTCAGAATAACGGTCTTGCCCTTTACGTCGCCGACCACGTGAGTTACTTCCGATTTATGATGCTCTGCACGGACCTTGTGCAAGATCGCCAGTTTGGCGCCAACGCGGTCGGCCAGCTTTTTGGCCACTTTGGCGCGGCCGGTATCGGGCGCCACCACTACCAAATCGGCAAGGTTTTTGGCTTTGATGTAATTAACAAACAGCGGCAAAGCGGTAAGCGTATCCATCGGGATATTAAAGAATCCTTGAATTTGGTCGGAATGCAGGTCCATGGTAACTATCCTGTCCGCTCCCGCGGTTTCTAAAAGATTGGCAACCAATCTGGCGGAGATCGGCTCTCTGGACGCGGCCTTACGATCTTGCCTGGCGTAGCCAAAATGCGGAATGACGACATTCACTGATCTTGCCGAAGCGCGCTTCATAGCATCGATAATAATGAAAAGTTCCATCAGATCTTCGTTAACTTTCTGGGTGCAGGTTTGGATGATGACACAGCTCGCGCCGCGGACGTTCTCAAGTATGCGGGTATAGATCTCGCCGCCGGCAAAACGGGATAGTTTTATTTTCCCCGCGTCGAGT
>JBAZPF010000129.1:0-3300 GCA_041648295.1 Candidatus Margulisiibacteriota bacterium
CAAAAGAAAGCTTGCATAGAGCTATTGATTCAATTAAAATGATGGGGGAAATAGAGTTGCAAACGATCGACATAAAAGAGGCGATAGAGAGTTTGGGGGAGGTTTCCGGGGTAGGGGTGGCAGAAGAAATAATCAATAATATTTTCAATGAATTTTGCATAGGCAAATAATTGTTTCACCCGCCTTCGCAATGTTTCACGTGAAACAATTGGGGGCCTGTGGATAAGGGGTGTGGATAACTAATGGCTCAAATAATAGACGGAAAGGCGCTCGCCAAGTCAATAATTGGCGAAATTGCTGAAAAAGTAAAAAAGATTAAAGCGGTAAAAAACATAAGCCCAAAGCTGGCCGTGATTCTGGTCGGAGAGGATCCCGGTTCGCAAATATATGTTCGGAATAAAGAAAAAGATTGCGAGGCGGCCGGAATAATCTCTGAAACATACAGGCTCAAGGCGGATATCGAGGAAAAAGAAATTTTGGCCCTTATCGAATCATTAAATATTAATAAAAATATTCATGGGATATTAGTACAGCTCCCTTTGCCGAAAAAATTAAATGAAGAAAAGATCACGAATAAAATAACTCCAGAAAAAGACGTTGACGGATTACACACAATAAATATGGGAAAACTGTTTAAGGGCGAGGCCCCGTACTTTATGCCTTGCACTCCAAGCGGATGTTTGGAAATGTTGTTATCCACAGGCGTTGACATTAAAGGGAAAGAGGCGGTCGTTGTCGGGAGGAGCAATATTGTGGGGAAGCCAATGGCAATTATGCTGCTCTCAAAACACGCGACCGTAACGATCTGTCATTCAAGAACGGAGCGGCTGGGGGAGGTTTGCCGAAGGGCCGATATTCTTGTGGCGGCGGTAGGCAAAGCAAGACTAATTAAAGGAGCCTGGATCAAGCCGGGCGCAGTTGTAATTGATGTTGGGATGAACAGGCTGGAAACAGGGCTGGTCGGGGACGTAGATTTTAATGAGGCAAAAGAGGTCGCAAGTTATATCTCTCCGGTCCCGGGAGGGGTGGGGCCGATGACCAGGGCAATGCTGGTTAAGAATACATTTATCGCGGCCGAAAGAGCCTGAAGACATCGTTAACGGTTATTATCGCCATCAAGGCCAGGAGCGCCATCAATCCCCACTGGTGAATTTTATTCTCCGTTTTTATGTCAACCGGCTTTCTGCGAATTAACTCGATCAGCATAAAGGTGATCCTCCCGCCGTCCAGGGCGGGGAGGGGCAGCAGGTTGATGATGCCAACGTTAACATTTAAAAAGGCCACAAAACTCAAAAGAGAAAGCAGTCCTGACTGGGCATAGACCCCAGTGATCTGGGCTATGCCTACCGGCCCGGCCAACTCGCCAAGGGAGATTCCCCCGGTAAAAAGCTTCCAAAGAATAATGAACATTAATGCGATCATGGACAAAGTTTGCTGGCAGGCATAATAAAGCGCCGAAAGGAAGCCAACCTTTAAATAAACAGGCTTTGGAGAGAAGCCGATAAGGCCTACCTTTAGTTTGGGGTCTAATTTGGGCGTTACCTTGAAAATCATTTCTTTGCCGTTTCTGGCGGCTTTTATGGTCAGTAATTTGTCGGGGTGTTTGTGGATATAATCGATCGAGGCTTCCATTTTAACTACGGGAACGTTGTCTATTGAAATAATCATGTCCCCGGATTTAAGGCCAATCTTTTCGGCTGGAGAATTAGGGCTGACTTTGTCGATCACACTGGAGACAGACTTCGGGACACCGGCAAAAGTAAAGACCAGGACAAGGATCAAAAAGGCAAGAACGATGTTAAAGAAGGGGCCCATAAAAGCAAGAAGAAATCGGTTGAGAATGGGCTTGCTGTAGAACTTTTGATCTTCGGGGCAGGAGGGATCGTCTTCTTCTGATTCCCCGGAAACATTGACATAGGCAAGAATAGGAATAAGGTTGAGGGAATAAGTGGTCTCCCCCTTTTTAAAAGAGAAAAGGCGCGGCCCAAATCCTATCCCGCATTCAGGGACGCGGATGCCGGATTTTTTGGCTACCAAGTAATGGCCAAATTCATGCACCAGGGCGACAACCGTAAAAACAACGGCAAAGGATAAGATCGATATTAACATGATAAACGTTCAACCTCCTCAACAATTTCGATTGGAATAACCCCTTCTTCTCCGGGGACTTTTGGCGCGCGGCCGCGATCGATCGACAGCAGAAAATCCTTCAGCTCGGACGTAAGTTGATCTTCGGGCTCCAGCTCAATTTCTATCTTATCGGACAGGGCTTCGAAGGTCCGTTTATGAAGACGCTTGTTTAAAAGGTCGATCTCATACAATGCTTTGTCCGTGGTAATGACCGCCAGCCGCTTCTTTTCATTCTTTACCCGGCTGGCCTCCAGCTTGGCGATCAGGCCGTCTTTGAAGTAGAGCGTTGTCGTTGCCTCGTCCAATTTTTCTGTCCGGATCTTATTGCCAAAGGCTTTGACAGAAGAGACCCCGGATGAGGCCAGGGAGAGGGCAAGATCAATATCATGAAGCATCATGTCAAGAACGACGCTGGCGTCCGATATGCGGGAAGGGAAGGGGCTGTAACGCTTAAAATCCATGCCCAGAATGGTTTCATGCTTTAATAAGGAAGAAGCCTTTTTAAATGCCGGATTAAACCTTTCGATCATCCCGACGGCGAGAACCAGCTTTTTATTCCCGGCCAAAGATGCGATTTCGCGGGCTTCCTGGGAAGTTGAAGCAAGCGGCTTTTCAACCAAAAGATGCTTATGTTTATTAAGGCAGGCGAGAGCGGTTTCATAGTGCTTGGAAGTTGGGCAGACAATGCTCAACGCCCCAACCTCTTTTAATAGGGCGTCAATGGAAGAGAAGGCCGGGCAATTATACTTTACCGAAACTTCATTGGCCCTGGACAGGTCGGCATCAAACAGGCCTATTAGCTTGGCTTCTTTTAGGGTTGAATAGGTCCTGACGTGGTGGTCGCCCATTTGCCCGACGCCGATGACCCCGACTTTAACTTTGGCCATAGAATTTTTTTATTGCCGAACAAACTTCATCGATCTCTGATTCGGAGAGTTCCGGAAAAATCGGAAGGGAGAGGACTTCTTCCTGCGCCTTTTCGGCCTCCGGGAAATCTCCTTTTTTATGGCCCAAATAAGCAAAGGCTTTTTGCATATGAAGACTTAGGGGATAGTAGACCATCGATCCTACGCCTTTCATTTTTAGGAATTCAAACAACTGCTCCCTATCTTTCAAGCGGATGGTGAATTGGTTAAATACATGGACCGCATTGGGCAGTTCGTGCGGAAG
>JBAZPF010000130.1:0-3297 GCA_041648295.1 Candidatus Margulisiibacteriota bacterium
AGTCAGTATCCGGAACAAAAGAACTCACCTGGCAGGTGGCCACCGTGCCAACCAGCTCGTCAGCCGTAAAAGTGTGCTCCGGGTCCAGCGCCTTCATGTAATCAAGATAGTTCTTTCCGGCATAGGGGACCGATTCGGTTGTTGGAAAGTCCATGTTGGTTACATCCCAAACTCCCGCCCGGTGATTGAGCAGCATCTTGATGGTGATCTGGCCTTTGTACGGGATATTGTAATCGGCAGTGTTCGGGACATACGGTTCAGTTGAACCGGTGATGTTTGCGGTGATCAGATCGTTGATATTTAATTTCCCCTGTTGATGAAGAAGCATGATTGCCGCGGCGGTGTATGTCTTGGTGGTGCTGGCCCCGCGGAAATGCGTGTCGGCAGTGCCGCCCGGCATATTGGTCGAAGCGTAGAAATTTCCTTTCGGCGAAATGACATACATCGCCAGCCCGCCGCCAAAATTGGCCTTGCCCGCAGAATAGCCTGACCATCTTTCGGCAACCAGTTTGTTGAGACCCTCCAGCTCTGCATAGCCCTGGGGCTTGCTGGTGCCGCAGCCGGAACAAAGAGCTATCCCCAGGATGGCGATAATGGCTAGAATTAATGATATGTTTTTCATTTACATTTCTCCTTATGATAGAGCTTACTGCTAGCTTTTACCAAATAATTTCTGGGCCGGACAGCCGAGCTCCCTTTGCTTAACTAAATGATCTTTACCATCTTGACCGTAGAATGCAATCCCTTCATGATCTTTATCTTGTTCTTTTTGACGTTGTGTTCTTCAGCCAGAGCGTCTATTAAAATATCATTCACTTTATCGTCAATTTCCGGCGAAGCGTAATAAAACCGCGTCCCTTTTAATTCATTATGGCCCGCGTTAAGCACCACTTTTATTTCAACCAGTATTTCTGTCATGCTGTTCTCCTTTGCTGGATTTATTATACTATATGTATGGGGAAGGGGCTAAGGGAATGAGGGGCTAGGGGGCAAAGGGAACTTGCTTTTTACCATAGAAAGTATAGAATGCTAACGAAAATGAAAAGAACATTATTTCTTCTTCTACTGGTTATTCCATTGCTCTGCAGCTGCGCCAAGGCCCCGGTCGTGATCGACCGTTATCAGCCGGTGGCAAAAACGGCGAATGAAAAAATAGAGGTCCAGGACAATTATTTAGCGATCAAAAATGTTGATGCCGATCATGCCATAACCGCCATGCTGTCCGGCGCGGAAAATATCGTAATCGTATATTTGAAAATTGAGAACAAGACCGGTTTAGACCTGACGGCGGCGGACTATTCGGTCCGGCTGACCGATGGCCTGGACCGTAAGCCCCTGCAACTGATTTCGCGGGAAATGGTGATGGAATACCGCGCGCGGGTCGCGGTCGGCGACAAGATAGCCAGCGGCAATGCGATGGTTGACCTGGCGCTGACGCAGTTAGAAAACATGGCCAAGACAATGGGTTCCACGGAGCTGGCTCAATTCATCACTTCAATTGACTGGGCCATTGAACATTATTTTGCCTTCCGGCCGGTCTATGCCAACCGGAGCCGGGAGGGAGTGCTTTGCTATTCCGTCAATTTTATCCGCGAATACCCGCTGACCCTGGAGATCAAAATAAAGGGCAAAACGATCAACTTCGATTTCCTGCCGATCAAGAAATAGGGATTGAGGGCTTTTTGTTGCTTTGGATTAAACGGAAACAGATGGCGCAGAAAAATATTAAGAAGCGACCTGATTCCCCATATTTTGGAATATGAGGCGCTTGTGGAGAAGTTCGGCCGCTTTTTCAACACAGCCGATACAAGAGAGTTTCCTTAATTTCCTTATTTCATCGCACTTGCCGGAACCGGCTGCTTTGATGAATTTCCCCTCAAGTTCCCCCACTTTTTCCGGGTCATGTTCTTTTAGGATCGACTTGGCCGCGCATAGAGCGCCGCACTCGTTGTTTGGAGAACGTCCGCTTCCTTTGCAGATGGATTCTTGTTCGGAGGGATCGAGTTCGTTAAATGCTTTGAGGATTGCCTCCGCGCAGTTCAGGCGCTTGTGGCCTGCCTTTCCCAGAAAATGGTTTTTAGCCTTTTCTATGGACATGTGTATATTATATCACTTATCGGGCCGGCTGCTCTTTATTTTTAATAAATATTTCTATAATATTCCGCTCAAGTATCCAATGATAATTCCGCCGATCGCGCCGATCCCGATGATAGGGGCGTAGGCCCGGGTAATGATCGCGGAGGGGATAGAAATTCCGATGCCGACGATGAACCCAGCCAGCGCCTGGTTGATCCCAAGATTCAGATTGGGAATAAGAAACCCGAGCATGAACCGGTCAATAAAAGCGCTGCTCATTGCCTCCATCCTTTTGCGGCTGTCATCATATTTCAACGGGATCATCACCAGCACGTCTAGAATGCCAAAGACCAGACCAAAAATGAGGCCAAGCGTTATACGATTCATTTTTTACCTCCTTTTTACCCGGCCAATTTTAGCACAATCCATAAAAATTTGTTGCGCTCCGGAATGTTAAGAAGTAGAATACAAAAAACGGGGAGGCGACAATGTCATTCATTCAGTCATTGCTTTATAATGTCCCAACTCCGGTCCTCGGATTTTTGATCGTTGCGCTCTATGTCGCCTTATCAGTTGTCGGCCTCTTTGTCATCCGGACTTTTTATCCTTCTCACAAGCTTAAGCTGCACAACGACGTCGCCGGCTCCATTTTTGCCACGCTCGGCGTCATCTATGCGGTCTTGCTTGCCTTCATGGTCATTGTCACCTGGCAGAATTTTGACGCGGCGGACAAAAACGTGGTTAAGGAAGCGAATTATCTCGCGGACCTTTACCGCGATTCAACCCCGATGCCCGCTCCGTTCCGCGCCGCGGTCAAAGCCGACATCAAAGAATACGTTAACGATATAATCAATGATGAATGGCCGGTCCAGTCGCAGGGGATAAGGAGCCAGAAGGTCCAGGCTGCCCAAGAGAAGATCTGGTCGCTTTATGCCGGATATCAGCCGAAGAGCGAAACCGAAAAAGTATTTTTTGCCGAATCGGTAAAGAAGCTTAACGAGGCCTGCGAGATGAGGCGCCAGCGGTTGCTCGACGCGGTTTCCGGGATAAATTCGCTGCTCTATTTCGTTCTTTTTGCGGGCGGTTTGATCACGGTCAGCTACACGCTATTTTTCGGGACCGAGAACTTCGGCCCCCAGATATTAATGACCTCGATGCTCGCGGCGCTGATCGCGCTGACGCTGTTCACGATCATGGCTCTCGATTATCCGTTCACCGGAG
>JBAZPF010000131.1:0-3281 GCA_041648295.1 Candidatus Margulisiibacteriota bacterium
GGTCCGCGACCATGGCGATGCCGGCAAAGAATGAGATCAAAGCGGAAGCGGCAAGCCTTCCGGACACCACTTCAAAAGCGCCGTACCAGATGACGGCGACCACCGCCAATACCTGTAAAAAGGCGAGCAGGGGAGCCTGGGTCACATTGATCTGCGCCTGCTTAAGGATCAATCCGAAACTTTTTTCCGATTCTTCGGTGAATTTTCTCACTTCGTGCTTTTCCATTGCGAATGATTTGACCACTCGCGCGCCGGAAACGGTCTCCTGAATAATGGACGCGACGTCGGCCGCTTTCTTTTGGGCTTCCCGCGAGACTTCTCTCATTTCAATCCCGAATTTACTAATGATCCAGGATAAAATGGGAATGATGAAGAGGGTAACCGCCGTCAGCCTCCAGTTTAGATATATCAGATACCCCATAACGCCGATGAGCGTAATAAAATTGGGCAGTATTTCCATGATGCTTGAGATGACCGCCTGCTGGACGACTGCGATGTCATTGGTAATGCGGGAGATCACTTCTCCGGTGCGCCATTTGGCGAAAAAGTCGAGCGACATGTCCTGCAGATGTTTATATACCTTTATCCTTAGATCGGTCACCAGCCGGTATCCGGCAAAAGCGGTAAGGTAGCCCTGGCCGTACGTGGCCACTCCGCGGATAAAATATAGCGAAACCGCCCCGAGAATGACCAGGTTCAGCATGGTAAAATCTTTCGCGCCGATGGCATCGGAAAGCTTTCCGATCAATGGGATGATGAGGATGTTGACCGCTGAAACGATCAACATGCAGAGCATCGCGACCGCGACCTGTCCCTTGTAGGGCTTGATATAGGACATTAACCTGCTATAAAGTCTCATTTATTATCTCCCTGGCAATTTTATCCGCCGCGCCGGGCATTCCCATGCTTTCTTTAAGCGATTTGCCTACGGAATTTAATTGCTCTTTATCATTCAGCATTTCAGCCGTTATTTTTGCGACGGCCAAAGGATCGATCTTTCCTCTTATTTCCCGAACGATTTCCCGGTCTGCCTTTATGTTCGGCAGGGCAAAATACTTGGTATTTTTGTTTACCAGCCAGGCGATCATTTTTTTAAAGGGGGTCTTAAGTCCCGGAATACTGCTGATGTAATGGACCAGCCCCTCAAGAGGGATCACTTCCGGGCGGTCGAGAGGAAAGACCACGATCATCGGAACGCCCTGCGCCGCTATTTGCGCGGTATTGGTCCCGGGTATGGTAATGACCATATCCGCGGCCGGGACGGAATCAAAAGGGGCAAAAACGTCGAAAATTTGATGTTCCTGATATTTTAAAAAACTGTCGACTGGCACGAACTGCGAGACGATCAGCATCAGCTTTAGGTCAGGAACCAGGGCTTTTAAATTTTCCCCGATCTTTTCGTAAAGCGGAAGCATGACATCGATCTCCCATTTGCGGCTGCCGGGCATAAAGGCGACGATCGGATGCTCCGCGTTAAGCTGCCACTTTTCTTTCGCTTCCTGTTTTTTTAAGCCCGCCGATCCGTCTACCATCAGATCTCCGACAACCGAAAGCTTATTTGTCGGGATCCCTTTCTTAAAAAAATGATCGAACATTTTATAATCGGGCAGGAAAAATTTCTGATAGGCCTTTAGCCAGTTTATATACTTTCCTGGAAGATAAGCGTAGGCTTTATAGCCCAGTTTTTTTGCGATCAGGGAAGCGTGAAGGAGATCCCCGCCCAAAAAAAGACAGGCGCCCGCCCGGTCAAACTCCATCGGAGGCTTCCCTCCGAACATCCATTTTTTATAATCATTGGCGGAAAAGACGCGATCGACCGCCAGGTTCTTTTGCGCGAACTCTACTTCCATACCCGAAGCATACTGGCAGGGGGTCATTATCAATATTATTCTCGCGTCCTTCGCCAGTCCCTTTATTTTTTGGGCGATCGGCCTGACCAGGGCGGAAAGTTCTCCGGGACTATTGGCGACCAGGACAATATCCATTATTTCTTAATATCCCAGTTCTCTGGCGATCGCGTCAATCTTGCAGGGTACCTTGATCGTTTTTGTCTTACAATGTTTTACGGCGGTATCAGGATCCTTTAATCCATGGCCGGTCAGGATGCAGACGATCAGGGAGCCGTCGGCAACTTTTTTCTCTTTGGTTTTCTTTAACAATCCGGCAACCGAGGCGGCGGATGCCGGCTCGCAGAAGAGGCCGGTCTTTGAAGCGATGAGATTATAGGCTTCGAGTATTTCTTCATCGGTGACCATGGCGATGGTGCCGTCCGATTCTTCCTGCGCGGCCACCGCCTGCTTCCAGGAAGCGGGATTTCCGATCCTTATGGCGGTGGCGATCGTCTCCGGTTTTTCCACCTTGTGCCCAAAGACGATAGGGGCCGCGCCGGCAGCCTGAAAACCCATCATCTTCGGAAGTTTGCTGATCTGTTTTTTCTCGTAATATTCCTTATAGCCCTTCCAGTAGGCGGTAATATTGCCGGCATTTCCTACCGGAATAAAATGATAATCGGGAACGGCTTCAAGCTGATCGCAGATCTCAAAAGCGCCGGTTTTTTGTCCTTCTATGCGGTAGGGATTGATCGAATTTACGATCTCGACCGGATATTTATTCCCCATCTCTCTTACCAGCTCGAGAGCCTGATCGAAATTTCCTTGAACCTCAAAAACTTTTGCTCCGTGCATCAGCGCCTGTGCCAATTTTCCGAGCGCAATTTTCCCTTCCGGGATAATAACTATGCAATCAAGGCCGGCTTTGGCGGAGTAGGCGGAGGCGGAGGCCGAGGTATTGCCGGTAGAAGCGCAGATAACCGCTTTCTTTTTGGCTTCTACGGCCTTTGAAATGGCCATGGTCATGCCGCGGTCTTTGAACGAACCGGTTGGATTTGCCCCTTCAAACTTAAGATAAACCTGGCATTTGGTCAGGTCGGAAAGGTGTTGGGAAAAAACCAGCGGGGTATTCCCTTCATAGAACGTTATTATCGGAGTATCATCGGTTACCGGAAGGTACCTCCGGTAGGTTTCGATTATCCCTTTATAATGCATAATTTCCCCTTTTCCAAAGAAAAATTATACCATAAAATCAGAGCAATACAAATTGGGGAATAGAAACTAGGAACCGATATTGGACGGAACCTGCGACTAAACGTCGCGGTTCCTTGGGTGCAAATGGAACCGAGGCGTTTAGCCTCAGGTTCCATTTGTTATATTGGGATTTGCCCTACCACTTCAGCTCTTCGATCTTTTTCTTTCCAAAATCGGTAAGCGCCAGGATATTAGCGA
>JBAZPF010000132.1:0-3220 GCA_041648295.1 Candidatus Margulisiibacteriota bacterium
AGACCCTTAAAGTAAGAACGGGAAATGATGGAACGATCGTCCTTACTTTCGAATGGGCTTACGCGGGAAGGGAACCGAGGACCTACACAATCGTCTATGTTTGTGCAAACATTGAGCATCCGGAAACCTATCCGAACATACTCAAAGAAGCGCTAAAAAACGGGATCGATATCTATTACGAAAGGGCCTCGCTGTTCAGCGGCTGTTCCTATTATAAATATCTCGTGGCCATAGCTTCATGCATAATGCCCGGCGGATATGTTCTTGTTGATGACACTTCGCTAATCAAAAGATTGGTTGATGAGTTAAAAGCATATACCAGTCTTACGCGGGTCAATTCTCCGTTCCTTGAAAGGTTAAAAACGGCGCAGATGTCCCGCTCCGATTATGCAATTATGCTGCCCGGTTACGGCTGGGCAACGCAGCCTTATCGTAAAGAATAGATCGAGTCCCTGAACTTCTTGGCCTTTTCCAGCTCTTCCCTGATCTTTTCGCTATTTCCCTCTTTGATAAGCTTTTCGAGGTTTGAAAGTGATCTTTTAAATGAGCCGATCATCTTGAGGATCGCTTTTTGATTAGTCGTGAACATATCGACGCCAAGAATGGGATCTCCGGAAGCGATCCTGGTGGTATCGCGGAAGCCCGTTGAGGCACACTTGGCCATAATCTCCTTCTGCTCCTCCCCTCCTACCGCATTAACGAGCGAAGCCGCGACTGCCAGCGGCATGTGGCTGATCCCCGCCACCACCAGATCGTGGGTTTTAGGGTCCATCTCCAACACTTCTCCACCTAACACCCTAACAACCTCTTTTAATGCTTCGATCGCCTTTTTGCTGGTCCTTGAGGTCGGGGTCAGTATCCATTTCTTGCCTTCGAAAAGATTGGCTTCGGCAGATTCGAGCTTAAAAGTTTCTTTTCCTGCCATGGGGTGGCCACCAACAAAGAATGTCCCTTTTGGCATCGCCTTTTCCGCCTCGCTAACGATCATCTGCTTTGAACTGCCCACATCGGTTACGATCGCGCCTTTCTTAAGCGAAGGAGAAATTTCTTTAATGATCTGGGGAATTAAATTTATCGGCGTGCAGATGAAAACAATATCGGCATCCGATGCGCCTTTAATATGATCGGTCACTCCCTCGTCTATCGCGCCCATCTTAAGCGCATCATTGATGGTTTCTTCCCTGCGGGGTATGCCAACGATCCTGAATTCAGAGGCTTTGGATGAATTTTTTAATCCCAAAGCGATCGAAGCGCCGATTAGTCCAAGCCCGATAACCGCTATTTTCTTCATGAAGACATTCTACCTTGATAATTCAATAAAAGTCAACGCGGGTTATGCTATAATATTTTGTTTATTAACATTATGGAAAAGAATGAAAAACCCTCACTATTTAAAAGGGTAAAAGAAATATTCATCGGTAAGGCCAGAAATCCTTTGGACCGGACCGTTTTCCATAACATTTCATTGATCGCTTTCTTTGCCTGGGTAGGGCTCGGCGCCGACGGTCTGTCTTCTTCCTGTTACGGCCCTTCGGAAGCTTTCATAACTCTGGGAAAACATTATTATCTTGGGATCCTGGTCGCGCTGGCCACCGCATTCACAATTTTTATAATTGCTGAAAGCTATTCTCAGATCATCGAATTGTTTCCCACTGGCGGAGGCGGATACATCGTCGCCAGCAAGCTTTTATCGCCAAAGATCGGAATGGTATCGGGCTGCGCGCTTTTAATTGACTACGTCCTGACCATCACCTTATCAATTGCCAGCGGCGCGGACGCTCTCTTTAGCTTTTTGCCCGCGCATTTTATTGCTTATAAGGTATGGTTCGCCGTGGCCGCTCTGCTCCTTTTAATAATAATGAATCTGCGCGGAATAAAAGAATCGGTCACCATCCTTACTCCGATCTTTTTGACTTTTGTTGTTTCTCATGCCATTGTCATTCTTTACGCCCTTTTTGCCCACTTGTCCAATTTTTCCGTGGTCGCCCAATCGACCGTTACTGATGTCAGATCAACTTTATCGGAAGTCGGGTTCGCCGGAATGCTTATCCTTTTGATGAGGGCGTACAGTATGGGCGCCGGAACTTATACCGGGATCGAAGCGGTAAGCAATGGCTTGCCTATTCTAAGAGAACCAAAAGTAAAGACCGCGAAGAACACCATGAAATACATGGTAATATCACTTGCCGCGGTCGTTCTGGGCTTGATGTTCTCATACGCGTTGTACCGGATACAGCCCGTATACGGTAAAACGATAAATGCCATTCTCTTTGAAAAAGTGGCCGGCGGCTGGGGCCTGCCCGGTTATTTGTTCATTCTGATCACATTGATCTCCGAAGCGGCCATCCTCTTCGTCGCTTCCCAGGCCGGCTTTATAGACGGCCCCAGAGTTCTTTCTAATATGGCCGCGGATAGATGGGTGCCTAAACGATTTGCGTTGTTATCCGACCGGCTGGTGACCATGAACGGCATCTTGATCATGGGCATAAGTTCGATCGTCCTGATGATCGCGACTAACGGATCGGTAGGATACCTGATCGTGCTTTACAGCATCAACGTATTCATCACATTCTGCCTGTCGCAAACCGGCATGGTCAAACATTGGTGGGAGGTGCGAAAAGATGTCCGTGGATGGTTTGGGAAATTATTCATAAACGGCATCGGCTTGACTCTTACCACGTTCATTCTAATCATGATTACGACGATCAAGTTCCATGAAGGCGGCTGGATAACTCTTTTCATTACCGGGACTTTGGTCATCTTGATGATAATTATTAAGCGAAGTTATGAACAGACCGACAAAATGATAAATAAACTGAATATTATTATTGACGAGGTCGAATCGCAAAATCCCGTTCCGCAGATACCCACCGGACCGGGCAAAAAATATACCTTTAATCCCAACGATAAAACGGCAATTATTATCGTCAAGGATTTTACGGGGGTCGGGTTAAGGACAATCTTCAGCATTTTCAGGTCGTTCGGCCCGGTTTTTAATAATTTCGTTTTCGTGCAGATGGGACTGATAGACGCGGGAGTTTTTAGGGGGCATGAAGAGATCGGGAAAGTTCAGAACAAGGTCGAAAAGGAAGTCGGGCGCTATGTCGAATTGATGAAGCGCTCCGGTTATTTTGCGGAAAGCAAGTGCATTTACGGCATTGATACTGCCGAAGAAGTCGATAAAGCGGCCAAAGAGCTGCTTCTGCGTTTCCCCAATGCC
>JBAZPF010000133.1:0-3215 GCA_041648295.1 Candidatus Margulisiibacteriota bacterium
GATAACGGGAAAAAGGTCTGGGAATTTTTTGCCAAACACGGCTGGGCGGGAAAAGACAATGAGATCACTTATCTAGAAAACGTGACTGGCGGGAAATTTTTCAAAGACGGAGATCTGATCGTAAAGAACCTTAAGGCCCCGCGCGTTAAGGCCTGGCGGCAGAGTAAAATTGTGGAAGCTTACGGTTTGCCGGAAAATGTTACGACCGGAGAAAGCCGTCTTCTGGCGACTATTGCCTTTACCCCAAAGGGAAAACGAAAATATGCCGCCCTGACCGCTGACACGATAATATATAACCCGGACAATAAAACCTCGAATGTTTCAGGCCGGATCCGGTTAAAGAACCAGGGATCGACGCTTTTCGCGGAACAGATGTTAATCGACCATGATAAAGAAATATCCAACTTGATCGGATCTCTTGAAGTCTTACGTAAAGACATTGCCCTATCCTGCGGTCTGATGGATTATTTTGCAAAGGACGAAAGGATGGTGTGCCGGGACAAAGTAAGATCAAAGATCAGCGGAAAACCGAATAAAACGGCGGTAAATTGCGAATATATGGAGCTTTTTGCGGATGAAAACAAGGATATGTACGCTTTGGGCAGTCTTGAGGTAATTCAGGGCAAAAAGACCGCCTGGAGTGATCATTTAACCTACAATAAAGCAAACAGAAGGATAATCCTTACGGGAAAGGTTAAAACCGTAATTGAAAAAGCCCGGGCATTGCTAAAAGCGCAAACCATTAAAAAATTGGACAGCGAGGAACAAAAAAAGTTATTGCGCGAAAAGACTTTGCTTGATTCCGACACGCTGAAGCTGTCGACTAAAAACGGGGATGCCAAAGCTTCCGGAAATGTCCTGGTGACGCAAAAAGGCAGGCAGGCAAAGGCCGATTCCGCCGAATATTCTGAAAAAACCGAGAGCATAACCCTCATCGGGAATGTCTACCTTAAGAAGGAAAACCAGTGGATTAGATGCCAAAAGATCAATATATCGGTCAAAGACGAGATTTTTGACGCTATCGGATCGGTTGAAGCCGAATTTAAGCTTAAAAAGTAACCTCGCAAAGATACAAGTTTTCCGCCTCATAATACGATATATATAATAGAATCCATGTTTTTTAGGAGGATCTATTAAAATGACCATCGGCGGAGCACATGCAGTTAAAAAAGTAGAAATGCCGCAAGTCCGAATGGCTCCTCAATCGGGAACCGCGCGGATTGCCCTGCCTTCGGTTGGAACTGTATTCCAAGACAAATATCTGGTAACCCAAATAATTGACGGCGGCATGTCAAAAGTCCTTATAACCGTTGACCTTGCGATGATTGTAGAAAATAATCCTTCGTTTTTACAGGAATTGGGCATTAACCGCACAATAACTTCGGTTGGCGACCTTACCCCCGCCGATCTTGCGCAGATTAACACAAAAACAATCGCACTGCAGTCTCCGGAAATAAGGGAGCAATATGGAGAAGTATTTAAACTTTCGTCAAAAGACCGCAATAATCCCTTGTTTTATAATTATCTCAAGCAAGAGAAAGATGCGATCGCGAAGGTGAATCAAAACTTGCCTTCTTCCACAGCCTGGACGCCGGAAATTCGACAATCGGGAACATTTACTACGCCGGAAAATGTCGAATATGCCTATATTTCAATGGAAGATCTCGGGGGATTAACGGCAACTTTATATCTACTCTCTCACGGCGTAAACATGCAATGGATTATGAATTACACAAGAAGCCTCGTTGAGGCTTCAAAAGACATGCAGGCGGCGGGAATCACACATCGTGATCTGAAACCAGGCAACGTAATGATTCCCCCGGCGGGATTAAAGATTATTGATTGGGGTCTCGCGTATGAAACTGATAAACTGCAGCTTGAAGCAGCCCCGGGAACGCCAAAATATTCCGCCCCGGAGCAATTTCATAGTCAAAATTTAGCCCCAAATACTGATCTTTATCCCGTTGGAATTATGCTGTACGAAAGTATGTCCGGCAAAAGACTGCCGGTTGCGATAAGCAAGGATAAATTAATAACAGAATTGATGGGGGCCCCATGGTTTACGGAAGAACAATTCAGTGATAATGGCCTCGACCCCGCTAAACTTTATAGCGCGATCGTTAATGTTTCAGATTCCGAAGGCTCGGTCGCGAAGCTTAATGAACTGCTCGATGATCCAAAGCTTTTTGAATCTTTTTCCGCGGCTGGTTACGTTCCTTCGAAAGAAGCCGGGACATTTATTGGTTATACGGACGGAATAAGAAATAAAAGATTTGATGAGATGTCGCCTTCGGAACAAAATTTGATAAGGCATTCAAACCGGTTGATTATGGAAGAGGCAAAGGGCGAATTATGCCCGATAAGGACGATCCTTATCTGGAATGAGGCAGATAACAGTTTAATTTTTGATCAATCTAAGGGAGAAACGGGGCAAATACTAATTAAACTCAAACAAAATGCCGCAGACATAATCTATGCCCTGCCCGGTGACGCCGACAGGTCACACCTGGCCCTCCTTCTGGAGTTATCAAACGAAATAATATACAAAGCGGCCATGAATAGAGAAGGCTTTCCGGTAGTTGATTTTTACGGCAGATTAAGAAAATACGGGAATGAAACATTGACCAAATTGGTCCATTTGGCTAAAGCAGATTGGGACAATCCAAAGATTCAGGAACTAACGGCGCAATTGTATCTTCTATCCGTGACTTTATCAGAAGGATTGTCAGATCCAAATCCCGACCACAGACTGGGACATACCGCCGCCTTACACCTGATTGATAAAAGCGATTTCGTAACTTCGGCGCTGGAAAAACTGGGGATTGTGTATTATGTCCCGCCAAGATACGATCCAGAATACAATGTTGCTTTTCCTAAAGCGGAAAACAGCAAAGCGCCGGTGGCGGTATCGGGGACATTTGATGACCAGGAAAAAGAAAGAAACCATGACCAGGGCCAGAGAAAACCTGATGAACGGGATATTGAAACTATGTCCGCGCCATTGGATATGACGGATACGATTGAAATAAATACAAATCCAATAGCCGCGTCAAACACTGAAGATGATAATGGTCCCGGAACCCTCCCGGATGTTCCTCGTAAGATTATACCGCCGATAAAACTGGCTTCAAGAAGCGAGTAATTTTAAAAATCACCTGAAATCTTTCCTTTTTTTGCTCGATAAAAAATTAGAATGAGCGCTTTAGCTTTGGGAA
>JBAZPF010000134.1:0-3200 GCA_041648295.1 Candidatus Margulisiibacteriota bacterium
TGTTCCCGCCCTTTTCGGTCCGGTTAAAAACCCTCCCAAAATCAACCACCAGGCGGCTCGGGCTGCCCAATGGAAAAACATTTGAGGTTACCGGATATTGCATCGGGATATTTACGATGATTTTCCCTCCCGACCGATTGAACGAGATGTCGCCGATCACCCAATCATTAACATTCAATTTATCTTTTATGCTGGCCGCGGCCTCGCATGACATCAAAGCCAGCGTCAGCGAGCCTTCGGAAGTAACTATCCCGTAATAAGCCTGTCCATTAAAATCAAATACGATCCTTACTTTTTGAGGATATGAAGAGTAGCGGACATTGGTCAGGGTCGAGGCCTGCGCGGTAAAACATATAAATCCTAAAACCAAAAAAGATAGAAATATTTTTTTCATCCCGATTGATTATAACATATTTGATTTGTTATAATAAATTCTATGGCGGAGCAAAGATCTCGCGACCTGTCCCGAGAGAAATCGAGGGAGAGATGGGGAACAAAAATCGGGATCATCATGGCGGTAGCCGGATCGGCGGTTGGGCTGGGAAACTTTTTAAGGTTCCCGGTTCAGGCCGCGCAAAACGGCGGAGGGGCGTTCATGATCCCCTATTTTGTCTCTTTTCTTCTCCTTGGGATCCCGTTGATGTGGATTGAATGGGCGATCGGAAGGTACGGCGGCTTGTTCGGCCACGGCAGCGCGCCCTTTATATTTGACAAGCTCGCAAAAAACCGGATATTAAAATATTTGGGCGTGATCGGGGTTTTCGGGCCGGTCGTTATATTTATTTATTATACTTATATTGAATCCTGGCTTTTAGGCTACGCATTTTTTGCGGTCACGGGCAAGCTTTTGTCCTTTACCACTTCGCAGTCGATGAAAGATTTCCTGTCTGCTTATCAGGGATTGTCGCCAAACAGCAGCATCTGGACGGCTTATATATTCTTTTTGATCACCTTTGCCATTAACGCCTGGATCCTTTTTCGCGGATTAAAGGGCGGAATAGAATGGCTGTGCAAATGGGCCATGCCCGTTCTTTTTGCGTTTGGCGCGATCGTCGCGATACGGGTGCTGACGCTCGGCGCCCCCAATCCGTCTATTCCGGATTGGAACATATTGAACGGGCTGGGGTTTTTATGGAATCCTGATTTTTCCGTGCTGGCCGACTCTAAAGTCTGGCTGGCGGCCGCCGGACAAATATTTTTTACGCTTTCGGTCGGGATCGGGGCCATTATAACTTACGCCAGTTATCTTTCCCACGGAGATGATGTCGTTTTATCCGGATTATCGGCCGCGTCAACTAACGAACTGGCGGAAGTGGTGATCGGAGGATCAATCGTCATACCGGCGGCCTTCGCGTTCTTGGGGCCGATCGGCACCACCCAAGCCGCGCAAAGCGGAGCGTTCAACCTGGGCTTTGTCACCATGCCCTTAATATTCGGAAAAATACCTTTCGGCGAGTTTTTTGCCCTGCTCTGGTTCGCGCTGCTTTTTCTTGCAGGCATAACCTCTTCGGTTTCGCTGGCGGAGCCGGCGATCGCTTTTGTTCGCGATGAATTCAAATTAACCAGAAATAAAGCGGTTTCAATTTTCGCGATTGCAACTTTTATTCTCTGCCAGCCGGCAATCTTTTTCCTTGGCTATGGAGTTGTTGACGAGCTGGATTTTTGGGGAGGAACCTTTTGCCTGGTGGTTTTCGCGTTAATAGAAACGATTCTTTTTGTTTGGGTTTATGGCATAGAAAATGCTTGGAAAGAGATCCATCATGGCGCAGAGCTTACCATACCCGGTTTTTATAAATTCATTATTAAATATGTCACGCCCCTGTTCCTGATCTTTATTCTGGGCTTCTGGTTTATCCAGCAGGCGCTCCCCACTCTTATGATGAAAGGCGTTGCTCCCCAAAATGCTCCTTATATCCTGGCCGCCCGAATCGGCCTGGTCGGATTGTTTATTATTATCGCGATTCTGGTCAGGATCGCCTACTATCGGAGAAAAGAAACATGAACATCTGGGGATGGATATTTATGCTGTTTTCCTGGGGATTAATAATCGGCCTTTGCGCTTTTTGTTTTTACCGCGTGTTTATTGAGCCTGAAGAAGAGCTGTAACTTCGTCTATTACCCATTCGGGGGTCGATGCGCCGGCAGTTATGCCAACTTTCTCTTTTCCCACCAGCCAATTGAGATTCAGTTCGCTTACCGTCTGGATTTGATGCGTTTCCGTTCCCGTTTTTGAGCAGAGCTCAGTCAACCTCTTGGTGTTCGCACTCATTTTATCGCCGATCGCCAGCATCAGATCGACTTTCTTGGCCAGTTCTATCGCCGAATCCTGCCTCTTGCTCGTTGCCCCGCAGATAGTATTGAATTCTTTTATGTCTTTAACTTTTTTCTTCAATTCAGAGACCATATTCGCAAAATGTTCTTCCGATTGCGTCGTCTGGGCGATAACGCCTATCTTTTTATCCGGTGATAACGGAATTTTATTGATGTCATCCGACTTTTCAACGACCACCGCGCCTCCGCCGCTCCATCCTATCAGCGATTTTACTTCAGGATGTCCCTTATCCCCTACAATTATCACAAAACGGCCTTCATCCGCCAGCTCTTTTGCCAGCTTTTGCGCTTTTTTTACCCAGGGACAGGTGGTATCAATAATCTCTAGTCCAAGACTTTTAGCTTTTTCGTAAATTTCGGGAGAAACCCCATGAGCAGAAAGAATAAGTATACCGTTTGAGTTTTTGGGGATCTCCGCAAGATTGTTCACCGCTTTGATGCCGGCTCTTTTAAACTTATCCACCACTTGCGTATTATGTACGAGGTTCCCCAGCATAAAAACCTGCCGGCCATTTTTTATCTGCCTCAAAGCTATGAGGTAAGCCCTCTCTACTCCTTCGCAAAAACCGGAATGCCCGGCGATCAGGATTTGCATATTGTTATTATAGAAGAATTTGAATGGCCATTCAATTAGACAATAAATATCTTTCTTTTCCACTTTTTTTGTGGAAAAAAAGTGCCTGCCTACCGACAGGCAGGGAGCAAAAAACCAATTAGGGGCAAGCCCCTAATAACTCTCGCCAGCAAAGCACCCAACCGGGACCCCATGGCCTCCTCCACCCCACCATTTATTTCTTCTTTCTTTTTTGGCATTGCCCCAAAAAAGAAACAAAAAAGCTCTAGGCGATTTCAATATTTATCCCCAAAAC
>JBAZPF010000135.1:0-3133 GCA_041648295.1 Candidatus Margulisiibacteriota bacterium
TTAACAATAAAGTTGGCATGCTTTTTAGATATTTCCGCCTTGCCTGCCCTTTTCCCTTTTAACCCCGCCGCCTCGATGAGCCTCCCCGCAAAGTCTCCTTTCGGATTCTTGAATACCGAACCGGCGGAAGGCAGGCTGTATGGCTGGCCGGAAAGGCGCTTCTGCCATAATTGTTTCATTTTTGATCTGATGTTGATTGTCTTGCCTTTTTTCAATTTTAACTGAACTCTGGTGATGATTAGCCCTTTCTTTTGGAAGGCGCTTTTTCGATATCCAAAACCGCTTTGTTTAAAAGAATATGCTTTTTCTATGCCGTTCTCATTCATCACCCATACACTGACCACCGCTTTTCCAATGGCATTCTCACCGGTCCCCGCGTTCATGCAAACCGATCCCCCTACCGAGCCCGGGATACCGGTCATGAATTCAAGTCCCGTCAATCCCTTTTGAGCCAGAATGCTTAACAAATGCTGCAGCGGCAAACCCGCTCCCACGACCACATCCGTGCCGTTGATCGAAATATCATCGATCCTGGGGTTGATCGCCAATCCGTTAAAACCTTTATCCGAGATCAAAATATTCGAGCCGGACCCAAGAATGAAAATAGGCAGGCGAGAATTCGAATTCTCGCCTGCCTTAGCAAATTGCAGAGCTTCTTTTAATTCATTGATCGTCCTTGGGGCACAGAAATATTTTGCCGGCCCTCCGATTCTAAAGGTCGTATGTTTGCTTAGCGGTTCATTTCGCAGAATCCTCATCTATTCTTCCGCCTTCATCTTTAGCCTGGTAAGGATTTCCTTCCCGATCGTATTTATGTCCCCCGCTCCCATAATTATAACCACATCATTGGGCTTTGCCAGTTTCACGATCTGCTCTGCGATCCTTTCTTTTCGCGGGATGTAAATGACTTCTTTTTGTTTTTCCACTTCTTTGGCGATCATACGGCCGTCAACATTCGGGATGGGTGCTTCCCCGGCGCTGTAAATGTCGGTCAAAATCACCAGATCGGCGTCCACAAAAGCATCATAAAATTGAGCGGCAAGATGAAAAGTGCGAGTATAACGGTGCGGCTGAAATACCGCTATGATCCTTTTATCCCCGTCCCACGCCGATTTAGCGGCCTTAAGCGTCGCTTTGATCTCCGTGGGATGGTGCGCGTAGTCGTCAACAACCATTACGTCCATTACTTCTCCAAGGACCTGAAACCTTCTTTTCGCGCCGACAAATGATTGGAGCAGAGAAGCAATAGTATTAAAAGAAAGGCCGGCTTCAAGCCCCACGGCAATGGCCGCCAGCGAGTTTGAGACGTTCTGTTCTCCAGGAACCGAAAGGCCGGCTTCGCCCAAAAGTTTGCCGTTCTGATAAACCTCAAACTTTGAACCGGAGCCTGAAAAAGTGATATTCCCCGCCCTTATATCGGCGTCTTCGGAAAAGCCGTAGGTTATTTTATTCCTTTTGATCTTAGGCAGTAAATTACGATTGGCCGGATTGTCTATTCCTATTATCAGCAATCCGTCATCGGCAAGCTTATTTATAAATTCTTCGAATACCTGAAGCAATTTTTCCTCGGTGCCGAAATATTCCATGTGGTCCGGTTCGATATTAGTAACGATCGATATGTTGGGGTTTAATTCAAGGAATGACCCGTCCGATTCGTCCGCTTCGGCTACCGCATAATCCCCTTTCCCCAGCCGGGCGTTCCCGTCAATATAATCCGTTTCGCCGCCGATCATAAATGTCGGGTCGAGCCCTCCGTCATAAAGGATCTTTGCGATCATTGAGGTGGTGGTGGTCTTGCCGTGCGTGCCGGCCACCGCAACCCGTTTCTTAAACCTGTTCATGATGAATGAAAGCATTTCCGCGCGTTTAGATACCGGGATCTTTGATGATAATGCCGCGGCAAGTTCAGAGTTATCAATTGAAACCGCGGAGGAATATACGACCAGATCGGCTTCCCTGATATGGCTGGCGTTATGTCCGATAAATACTTTAACCCCCAGATCCTTTAACCGCATTGTGTTGCTGTTCTCTTTAATGTCCGAGCCGGAAACTTTATACCCTATTTGATAAAGGATCTTGCCGATGGCGGACACCCCGCATCCCCCGATGCCGATCAAATGGATATTTTTAACCCTTTCCATGTCAACTGACAGCATATATTAAATCCACTATTTTCCTTCCGGCATTCCGTTTTGCCATCTTTGCCGCGCTGTTTCCCATTTCTTTCATCTTTTTATCGTTGGATAATATTGAATTGATCATTTCCGGCAACCTGAATGCTTCTTTATCCGGCAAAACTTCCGCCGCACCCGCGTCCCTAAGAATCGCGGCGTTAAGGTCCTGATGCCCTTCAGCTGAATAGGGAAAGGGAATAAGGATCGAAGGCAGGCCGCAGGCCAGGATTTCCGAGATCGCGGTCGCTCCGGCGCGGGATACGACCAGGTCCGATTTCGCGAATAATTCCTCCATATTATATACATAAGCCAGGGGATGATAAAAGGTCAGCCGCGGGAGCTCCATCAGGTTGAAATCGCGGTTCCCGATAATATGATAGATCTCAAAATCCTTTAAAGACTCTATCTGTGAGATCAGAGCTTTATTGATACTCCTGGCCCCCTGGCTGCCGCCAATGATCGTGACCGTCTTTCTTTGTCCGGAGACTTTTTTTAACCCTAATATTTTTTTTCTTACGGGATTTCCGGTTACTATCCCGTTCATATACCTTGTTGTTTCCGCAAAAGACAGCGTAACGATCTTTGCGTATTTATGCCAGAACCGGTTTGTCACACCCGGCAGTACGTTTTCTTCATGAAGCAGAAAAGGAATTCTCAAGATGATCGCGGCCGCTATGACCGGAAAACTCACATACCCTCCCGTAACCACCAGCATCTTTGGTTTAAAAGAAAATAATGCGCCGAGCGCTTCAAAGAAACCGATTATGGTCATGAAAGGAGCTGAAATTGCCTTGTAAGAGATCTTTCTTAAAAGACCGCGAGCATGGATCAAAATGATCCGGAAACCTTCACGCCGGATGATATCCCCTTCCAGGCCTTCGCGACTGCCGATAAAAAGGATCTCATTTCCTTTCAACTCTTCCGCGATCGCAATTCCCGGATAAATATGGCCGCCTGTT
>JBAZPF010000136.1:0-3112 GCA_041648295.1 Candidatus Margulisiibacteriota bacterium
GATCGATTTCGCATTTGAAATGCTTAAGACTTTCGGTTTTGACTATGAAGTTTATCTTTCTACCCGGCCGGAAAATTCGGTGGGGTCGGACGAAAATTGGGAAAACGCCACCACGGCGCTGACTTCAGCGCTTGATAAAAAAGGAATAAAATATGAGACCGATCCCGGCGCTGGCGTTTTCTATGGGCCAAAGATAGACATAAAGATGAAGGACGCGCTGGGAAGGCCCTGGCAGGGCCCCACGATCCAGGTTGATTTTAACCTTCCGGAAAGGTTTGATCTGCATTACATTGCCGAAGATGGAAGCCGAAAACGCCCGGTCATGATCCACCGCGTGGTTTTGGGATCGATGGAAAGATTCCTCGGCGCGCTGATCGAGAATTACGGAGGAGCTTTCCCTCTCTGGATAGCGCCCACCCAGGTCATGATACTTCCAATCGCCGACCGGCATTTAAATTATGCCGAAGAGATCAAGAAAAAACTGATGGAGTCGGATATCCGCGTTGAGATCGACCATCGCCGGGAAAAAATAAACCTCAAGATCCGTGAAGCTCAAATGCAGAAGATCCCTTACATGCTTATTCTTGGCGACAAAGAAGAGCAGAACAAAAAGGTGGCTGTGAGGGCCAGAAAAGAAGGGGACCTCGGAGCGGAAGACCTTTCTTCTTTTATAAACCGCTTAAAAAATGAAATAGACACCAAGGCCTGATTTTGCTATAATAATCACTTATAAGCCCCGCCAAGGCGGGACAAGCCCCGATCCGATCGGGGCAAGGGGGAGATAACTAGTTAGGGATTACACGATAAACGAAAGGATCAGGGTTCCGGAAGTCAGGTTGATCGATGTTGACGGAGGCCAGCGGGGGATAGTAAAGACTTTCGATGCCTTGAGAGATGCGAGGGAAAAGGGCGTGGACCTGATCCTGATATCTCCCAATGCCGTTCCCCCGGTCGCAAAGCTTGGGGATTACGGAAAATTCAAGTACGAAATGATCAAGCATGACAAAGAAGCAAAAAAATCCCAGCATGCTTCGATCGTAAAAGAAGTCAAGCTTACCCCGAAGATCGGCGAACACGACCTGCTGGTCCGGATAGAAAAAGCAAGGGAATCGCTGGTAAAAAAGAACAAGGTCAAGGTTAACGTCTTTTTCAGGGGTAGGGAAATAACGCACAGGGAGTTTGGGGAGAGGGTAATGAACCGGCTGGTGGAAGCGGTCGCGGATGTGGGAAAGCCCGAAACCCGCGCAAAATTTGAAGGGAGGAACATGGTGCTGCTGCTGGTGCCAAAATAAATATGCCGAAAATTAAAACGCGCAGAGCCGCCGCAAAGCGGTTCAGGATAACAGGTACCGGTAAAGTAATACGTCGTCGGGCAAGGACCAAGCACCTTCTGGAGTGGAAAAGCTCAAGGCAAAAAAGAGCCTTGGGAAGAGATCGGATCGTTACAGGCGGAGACAAAAAGAAAGTAAAGGTGATGATGCCATATGGTGAGAGTTAAAAGAGGTTTCGTAGCGCGCAGACGGCGCAAAAAGGTATTAGACAGGGCTAAAGGGTTTACCGGCTCGCTTAGCAAATTGTTCAGGCCGGCAAAGCAGGCGGTTGTCCATGCCATGTCTTATGCTACCGCGGACCGCAAGACCAGAAAAGGCAATTTCAGGAGACTCTGGATACAAAGAATAAATGCCGGCTTGAAAGAGCTTAATCTTTCATATAATAAATTCATTAACGGCCTTAAGAAGAAAAAAATCACGCTTAACCGCAAGATACTGGCCGACCTGGCGATATTCGATTACGCCGCTTTCCGCAAAATTGTCGAGAGCGTAAAATAATGATACAGATGCAGGTTGGCGGCCTGGGTTTTGACCCGCGAAACCTGTCGCCTCTGGTCTTACTTAAAGATTCTGAAGAATTGAATTACCTTCCCATCTGGATAGGGGTGTTTGAAGCGGCAAGCATCGCCATGGTACTGCAGGGGATAACCCCTCCCCGGCCCATGACCCACGACCTCATGGTCGGATTTATTAAAGAGCTGGGCGGAGAGATTAACCGCATCATCATAAACGATATCAAAGAAGGCACCTTCTTCGCGATCATTGAATACACCAATAAAGAGGGGAAGAAGGAGACCATGGATGCCCGGCCTTCGGATGCTATCGCTTTAGGCCTGCGTTTAAACTCCCCGATCTATGTCGCGGAATCGGTCATGCTGCAGGCCAAGCTGGTGAACGCCGAAAAAGACGCCGAAGAAACCAAAAAATTCAAAGAATTCATCGAGAACATCCGCCCCGAAGACTTTACCAAATATTACAAGCAGGACTGAATTTTTCTCCCGTTTTTGCCGATATATATGTAAGCAAAGGCGAAGATAGATAGCAGGGGGAGAATATGGCTTTAGGACCTGTGAAATCCGATTCATTCATACAAAGGGGCTTTAAACGAGTATATCGATACGCCGGCTATTTGATATTTAAAACAGGACTGCCGGCAGAACATCCTCTAAAGAAATTATCTGATGTTTCTCTTCCCATGCCACACAATCAAAACCAGTTAATGCATACATACAAGACCATCTGCCATGTTCAAATAGGATTGGGGAACCCGCAGTTGACCGGCATATTGGATTTGACTCCGATCATCCAGGCAATTACCGGCGAAAAAATCGATATCGGATATCTGCTTGGAATAGTTGCCAAATATCACGACATTGGCAAACTTGGCGCCAGTCAATTTGACCACGATCATGCTTATAAGAGCTGCCGGCTTTTGGAGGCTGAACCGGAATTGATCGGCGAAAAATTGGCCCCCGCTGAACGCCAATTGGTCATGATCTTGATCAAACATCATGGAGTGCTTGGCCAGATAGTAAAGACCGGGCAATTGGAAAGAATCGATGGCTTTTTAGATGAAGCGGAGAGGGTCGTCAACCGGGCCGATGCCTTGAAATTGTTAACATTAGTTACTTATGCGGATTATACCGCCATCCCGGGTCTCCGGCCTAAACGAAGCGATTTGCTCTTTTATTCCATTTACCTGATTTACAGAGATGATATATCAATCCTGGGAAAGAAGATCCATGATTGGGCTGGATTTATGTCCGCTTCAAAAATAAAAT
>JBAZPF010000137.1:0-3057 GCA_041648295.1 Candidatus Margulisiibacteriota bacterium
TCGTAATGCCGAACCATGTGCATGGGATTTTGGTGATCGATGATGATGGCGTTTTCGTAGAGACGCAAAATTTTGCGTCTCTACATCCACAACCGCCCCCGCCAAAACCATTACAAAACAACCAATTCGGTCCCCAATCAAAAAACCTGGCGTCGATAATTCGCGGATTTAAAATTGGGGTCAAAAAATATGCAACAATGCATAATATCTATTTCGCCTGGCAATCCCGTTTTTATGACCACATTGTCCGCAACCATAAATCATTGTCTCGAATTCGTAAATACATTGTTGAAAACCCGATGAAATGGGAAAATGACAGGAATAATCATGGAAATTTGTGCATGTAAAATGAAAATCGCCCTCTCCGGATATTATGGGTTTAATAACGCGGGTGATGAGGCTGTCCTGACATCGATAAAATCGGGCATTTTAAAGACATTCCCGGACGCGCAGATATCCGTCCTGGACCGGAAAAACCGATTTAACCTCAAAATGATCTTTAATTGTGACATTTTGATATCAGGCGGGGGGAGCCTGCTCCAGGATAAAACCTCGACCAGAAGTTTTCTATATTATCTTTCAATCATCAACCTGGCTAAAATGCTGGGGAAAAAAGTATTTATTTTTGCTCAAGGATTGGGGCCGATAACGAAATGGTACAACCTTATATTGCTCAAGAGGATGCTGAACCGGGTCGATTTGATAACCGTAAGGGACATTAATTCGTTTAATTATTTTAAGTCGCTGAAACTGAATAACCCCAAAATAGTTGAAACCGCCGATCCCACATTCATCCTGTCCCCGGAAAACGGAGAAAAGATCCTGCGATTGGAAGGGGCGCCGTTGAACAAAAGGCCGATCATCGGCGTTTCGATCAGAAAAATGCCGGATTATACGGCTTTGGCCGACGCGCTGGACGAGCTGTGCCGCAAACTTGACGCGCAGATCCTTTTTGTCCCGTTCCAATTTCCATTAGATATCGCCGCTTCTCAAATAGTTATCGAGCGGATGAAAGAAAAAGCGAATATAATATTCAGGCAATGCCGGCCGGAAGAAATAATGGGGATTATCGGCCAGGTGGACCTGATGATCGGCATGCGCCTTCATTCTTTGATTTTTGCCGTCAATTGCCTGGTGCCCGCCCTCGGGCTTTCATACGATCCCAAAGTTGAAGCTTTCATGGATGAAGTTGATCTTCCTTATCTGCCGGTCGCTCTCATCAATTCGCGGGAGCTGGTTTCAATCATTACCGAACTGATGGACAACCGGGCGGGAGTGGTTAAAAGTTTAGAGATAGCAAGAAGAAAGCTGCGCGCCAGGGCGGAGACGAACTTTGGCATGCTGAAGATGCTTCTTCGGCGCTTTTTAAAATGAACAATTAACAATGTCACAATTAACAACAATGTATTATTTTATATATGTCGCAGACACAGTGTTGTTCATTGTTAATTGAGTAATTATTAATTTTAATTGAGGTGAAGGGTGACGATTGTAGAACTATCAGGTATTAAAATAGATAACGTAACGATGGGCGAAGCGATTGAAAAATTGGACCGCTTCATCATTGAAAGATCGCCTCATTTAATCGTCACTCCCAATCCGGAGATAATCGTCAATGCGCAGGATGATGAAGAGCTGAAAAACATATTGAACAATGCCCATCTCCGGCTGCCGGACGGGATCTCGATGATCGTCGTATCGCGCATCTTGAACCGTCCGCTTAAAGAAAGAGTTTCCGGTATAGATTTCCTGATCAAAGCGGTTGAGCTTTCCGCGAAGAAAGGCTATCGGATATATCTTTTAGGAGGCGCTCCGGGCGTGGCGGACGCGGCCGCAAAGGCATTAAAAATAAAATACCCCGAGCTGATAATTGCCGGGACCCATCATGGTTTTTTTGAAGGCGAAGCGATAGTAGCTGATATCCGTAATTCTTATTCCGACATCTTGTTCGCGGGGTTGGGGATGGGAAGGCAGGAAAAATGGCTGGCCAAAAACTTGAATGAGCTTAATGTGCCGGTAAGCGTGGGGGTGGGGGGGAGCTTTGATGTTATATCGGGCATTAAACAGCGAGCCCCAGCGTGGGTGCAGGCCCTGTATATTGAGTGGCTTTATCGGCTTATTACGGAACCAAATCGCTGGAGAAGACAACTGGCATTGCCGAAATTCCTTTGGTTGACGCTTGTAAAAAGTGTTATAATTCGGTTCAGATGACTGAACAGACAGTATTAAAAATCGATCTGCCTGGAGTTAAGTTCTTAAAAAGCGGGAAGGTCCGGGAGATATACGATCTCGGTAAAGAGCTGTTGATAATTGCTACCGACCGCGTTTCCGCTTTTGACTATATAATGCCCAACGGGATCCCCGACAAGGGCAAAATACTTACGCAGATATCTCTCTTCTGGTTCGATTTTACCAAAAATATCATAAATAATCATATAATCGCTTCTGATATTAATGATTTTCCTGAAAATCTCAAGAAATACGGCAAACTGCTCGAAAAGCGCTCAATTATCTGTAAAAAAGCGGAACTTATACCGGTTGAATGCGTGGTAAGAGGTTATCTGTCCGGTTCCGGCTGGGCGGAATACCAGAAGTCAGGTTCGATCTGCGGGATCAAGCTTCCTGCCGGCCTTAAAGAATCCGACAAATTGCCGGAACCGATATTTACGCCCACGACCAAAGCCGAATCCGGCCATGACCAGAATATAACCGAAAAAGAAGTTATTGACTCGGTCGGCGCTCAAACGGCAAAAGTAATAAAAGAAAAGACGATCGCAATCTATAATGCGGCGGCTAAATACGCGGAAACAAAGGGAATAATAATTGCCGATACCAAATTTGAATTCGGGCATTTCGGGGACGCGATCATTTTGATCGATGAGATATTAAGTCCCGATTCTTCCCGGTTCTGGCCCAAAGACAGCTACCGGCCCGGAGGTCCCCAATTAAGTTATGATAAGCAATTCGTGCGCGATTACCTGGTATCCATAAAATGGAATAAGGAGCCGCCGGCCCCAAAACTACCCGAGGAGGTGGTGAACAAGACCAGAGAAAAGT
>JBAZPF010000138.1:0-3017 GCA_041648295.1 Candidatus Margulisiibacteriota bacterium
CGGAGACCAGCATGTGAAGACAGCCAAAATTACCGCAAGCGCAGCCCGGGCCGGCAATGTTCATGCTAACATGCCCTGCTTCCCCCGCCATACCGAAACTGCCTTTATATAATAAACCGTTCAGGATCAATCCGGCGCCAACCCCCGTGCTTACGGTAATGTAAATCATGTTCTTGCTGCCAACGCCCGAACCGAATTTGTATTCGCCTAAAGCTCCCGCTTGAGCGTCATTGACTATTACGATCTTTTTATTGAAAGCTAAAGACAGGTCTTTTTCAATAAGTTCCGACAGCAGTCTTTTTGATTCTTCCATGAATAAACGCGGGCAGCCTATGCCAATCGAGGAAAAATCATTTTCGGGGCTTAGCTCTTTGATCGTATCAACAATAGATTTTAAAAGGTCCTGGCTTTTAAATGCTTTCTCTTTTAAGATCTCCCCGCTTGCCGAAGCCAGGGCAACAATGGTCTTTGTGGCGCCAATATCTATACCTATTATATTTTGTTTCATAGTAGAAGATTATAACATGGTTAAATATCAAAAAGAAAGGGGAATATAATTATTACGAGATCTCTGTTTTTAAGTTTTTGAGGGTGAGATCTATGTTCATCTGCTCGTCTTTAGAATAGATAGCAAGCGAATCCGTGTATGATCTGTAAATGCTGTTTAGGTCCGCGGCCAGCTGAACTTTCATCCTCTGGACCTTTGCCGGATCGGTTTCATTGCGCATTCTGGCGATATCCATTTTTAATTGATCTATCTTTTTCTGCAGTTTTATTTTTTCTCCTTTTATTCTTTCCTCTCTCTTCTCCGCCTGCATTTTATCTTCCGATGTCATCTGGTCTTTAGTGCCATTGATCGCATCCTGCATGTTCCTGTATGCGTCAGAAAATAAATTTTGCAGCCAGGCGATAGAATCGCTTTTGCTATAATCATTGCCGTAGTCCCGCCCGCTTTCTGATTCGACTGCTTTGCTGTCTATGCCCAGTCCCGCGCAAACGGCCATCAATTGCGAATATAAAGCGTCCGATTCGCGGTCGGCATCGTCCAATTCCGCAAATGTCTGGTGATCATCGAGATCCTTTTTCCCTTTTATCATCGAAGTGATATTTTTTGACGATCTATGAGATTGCGCCAAAGCGGCTGCTATTTGTTTTAGTTCTTCCTGCGATCGCGCCGGTTCCCCGCTCTTTGGGGTCATTTGCCCGACAACTGCCCTGGTAAAAGCATTTTGGGCTCTCTTAAATCTTATCGCCGACCGCGCAACGGTCTTGCGTTCGTCGCCGGCAGGGAGATTTGTTAAGAGGGTTTCAACTTCATGCGCGTCTTTTGCCGTATCTTTTGCATCCGCGGCAAGGTTCCTGCCGTTAGGATTTTCTCTCAATGCTCTGGTGCGCGCGTCGATCCGATTGGTAAAAAATTCAATGCGGGCGGAAAGATCATGTCCACTGGGCGGAACGATCGACAAAATAACGGAATCGCCGGACCCGACCTGGCCACGGCTTCCGTTCCCATTATTATCTCGTTTAACGCCGTTCAGACCGTAACTTACGGCCCTGGGCGCCGCTGCTGTTGTGGGAGCAATATAACTCATTTCTTCATCTCTCCAATATATTTATCGTATCCTAAAGCCAAATTCTTGCATCAAGCCGCCGATTTAATGACCTCAAACTTGGAAATATCGAATCCATAGGCTTCGATGTTAGACTCTTCTTTTAACCGCTTTAAAAGCTTTACCAGTAATTGCTGGCGCCTGTCTACCGCCGGATTCCTCGGTTCAACCATGCCGCAATGCTCGATCTCGTTCCTGGCCGTATCGAACATGCTGTAATTAGCTTTATCGCGCAGGCTGTCCAGCTCCATTTTAGAAAGCTGCACGCCCAGTCTTTCCAGAGTGCTCAATATCGTCTTGATCCTTTTGTTCATCAGGTCATATGCCGGTCCCGACAATTCATAAAGAGTTGCCCTCTCATAAAATACTTCCTTAAGCATTTCCATGGCCTTCATCCGGGCGATCCCTTCTCCTTCTTTCTCCACCTTTTCAAAATCGCCTATCTGTACGCCAAGCTTGATCAATCCGTTCTTAAGCTTCTTAATTTTATAAGAAGTTGTGATCTGGGTCAGATAATCTCCTTTTATGGCTCTCTGCATGTAAAGAGCTCTCAAGCGGTTGGTCAGGATGTCTTTTTCTTCATCCTGCGACAATTCATATCCGGAATTGCCCTGTTTGCCCCGGTTATCGCCAAATGAACCGCCCTGGGTGAATTTTGGATCAAGGTAATTCATGCCCAGGTGCAAGGACTGGAGCGGCCACTCATTAATGAATTTTTGGGAGTCAAAACCGACCTTGGCTCCCAATTTTAAAAGATCCTCGATTTCTTTTTTATTATCCGCGCCCGAAAGATGCTTTTCGACCAGCCTTGACTCCAGATCTTCTTTGACAAATTCCCTTAACTCTTCCCGTCCCCTGTCACCCATTTCTCTTGTGGTCCCGGTAAGGTTTTTAAGATGTCCGCCAAAGCTGTGCCCGCCAACTTTGTCGTTTTCCACAACAAATGCGATAAGATCGCTGGTCCCTTTTTTGTTTATGACCCATTCAATTGATTTTTCCTTGCTCAATACCACTTTAAAAAATTCGTCTTTTATCTGTTGAGATATTTCCGAGCGGATGCTTTTTTTAATGTCAAGTTTCAGTGCAAGCAGCTCTTTTTCCGATACGCCTCTTGATCTTAACTTTGATTCAAGGATGTCAAGTTTCTTCTTAAGGTCGGTTCCCGATCCCATAACAAATTGCGAAAAAACCGCCGTGAATTCCCTGATGTCTAAAGCTTTGGTGCTTTCTCCCTCGATCGAGCCCTGCTGTCCTTCCCCCTGTCCCTGGTGCTGCGCCTTGTTCTGCGTCTTTCTTACCGAATGCTGTGAAGTAAGCTGCGACAGGTCCTCGAACGATTCCTGGGAATCCCTTTGCAGGATAAGGTCCTGCTCGTCTTTTGCCTTTCTTCCCAGCTTTACGCTGATG
>JBAZPF010000139.1:0-2979 GCA_041648295.1 Candidatus Margulisiibacteriota bacterium
AAATCGGCGCGCGTACGATCATATCCTCATAAATATCGCTTGATTCTGAAATTCCGGAGACAAAAGAAAGAAGTTTTTCTCCCTTCACCACATAGTCTCCTTCATTCACGAATATTTCCTCGACCCGCCCGGCGGTCCGGGGACGCACGTTGACCTCGGTTTGCGCCTTTACATCGCCGGTCAAAATCACTTTATATTCAATATTCCCGATCTTGGGATTTACCGCCACGACCGGTATCGTTCTTTCCAATTGGGTTTTCTTTCCGGTCATTATCCTCTGGCCGATCCTTAAAACGGTCAGACAAACAATAATTAAAACAACTGCGGTTACAATCCTTTTTATGTTCATTCCGCCATCTCCCCTTTCATATTATTTATAGCCGTGACCATTTTCCCCATTATTCTTATCAGACTGCTGCGGTCTTCGCCGGTTATCTTATCAAGCAGCATCGCCATGTTATTCCTTCTTTCTTCGATCGCCTTTTTTATTATCTCTTTTGCTTTTACCGTCAGGCATACCCGGACCACCCGCCGGTCGTCGGGATCGTCTTTGCGGGCAAGGTACCCGTGTTCGATCAGGCGGTCGACCATGGACGTAATATTGCCCATAGTGACCTTTAACTCATCCGCCAGCTCTTTCATTTTTGGGCATTCTTTGTGATAGACGCAGTTCATAAGCATGAACTGCTGGATTGTGATCTCCATCCCGGACAAAAATGCCAGTCCGGCGCGGTGGAACGTTCGACTGACCGTTTGCATCAGTCTTTCAAACTCGTCGATGACCGTTCTAACGTTTTTTTCAATCATATCTCCTCCGATATTATTTACTTGATATATATTATATACCATAAAGTAATTGTCTGTCAAGGGGGACTTCGTCATAGCGTTGGAACCTGCGACTAAAAGTCGCGGTTCCAACAAGAGATACCATTCATTCCTCTATTTACCCGATGGAACCGAGAGTTTTACTCTCAGGTTCCATCCTATATCGGTTTCTATGTTAAAAACCGGTTGCAAATATCCATAGTTCCACTAGAATGATGACCGGATAAGGGGGTATTTATGAAAATATTAAAATGGGTCCTGACAATCGTGGTTGTGATCGTCCTGGCGCTTCTGGCTTTCCTCTGGTATATGGGCATTTTTAGTTCCGTAAAAGTTACCGAGCGCGAAATGGGGCCGTTTACGATAGCTTACGAAAGGTATGTCGGTGAATATAAGGATACCGGCAAAGCTTTTATGAATGTTCACAGCGTCATGACAAGTTTGAGCATGGAGGTTTCGGACAAATCCGACAGCCTCGGTATTTATTACGACGATCCCGCCAAAGTCGCAAAAGACAAATTGAAGTCCGACTGCGGCATTGTGATCGCAAAAAAGGACATGTCAAAGATATGGAAGCTTAGAAGTAAAGGCCTCAAGGTAATGACCCTGCCGAAAAAAATGAGCGTCGTGGCCGAGTTCCCGATCAGAAATGTCATGTCATATATGATCGGCCCGGCTAAGGCCTATCCGGTCTTAATGAAATATGCCGTCCAAAAGAATTATAAAGCAAAAATGATGTATGAATTCTATGACATGAAAGCCGGGAAGATACTTTTCACCCTGGTGATCGCAAAATAAGTTCAATTCATCAATGGGCTCCAGGATGCCGGAATAAATGGTATAATGGGTAAATGAATTCACAAACAAACCAGTCTTTTTATAATCTTGGCATCGCGCCAAAAATACTTGAGCTCATTGAACGGATGAAGTTTAAAGTCCCCACCCCTATCCAGTTCAAGGCCATACCGATCGCGATCGAAGGCAAAGATGTGATCGGAATAGCGCAAACCGGGACCGGCAAAACATTGGCCTTCGGCATCCCCATGATCCAGCGTCTGGCAGGGATTCCCGGCCGCGGCTTGATCCTTGTTCCGACCAGAGAATTGGCCCTGCAGGTTGAAGAAACGATCTTTAAGGTCGGGTCCCCTCTGGGCATGAAAACCGCAGTCCTGATCGGCGGGGCTTCCATGTACAACCAGGTGCAGGCGTTGAGGAGAAATCCCAGAGTGATCATTGCCACGCCCGGCAGGCTCATCGATCATCTGGGCCAGAGCACTCTGCGGATAGACGACGTAAAAATCCTGGTCCTCGACGAAGCCGACCGCATGCTCGACATGGGCTTTGCCCCGCAGATAGAAAAGGTCTTAAAATATTTATCAAAGGACAGGCAGACCATGCTCTTTTCCGCGACTATCCCCGAAAAGATCGTAAGGATCGCCGCTACTCACATGAAGCTTCCGATCAGCGTAGAGATCGCCCGTTCGGGCACCGCCGCCGAACGGATCGTCCAAGAATTATTTATAATTAAAAAAGAAGAAAAGCCCCAGCTGCTCGGCAAAATACTGGACCAATATCGCGGTACGGTATTGCTCTTTTCCCGCACCAAGCGCGGCGCGTCACGCATCACTTACGGATTGAGGTCCATGGGGCACAACGCCGCGGAGATCCATTCCGACCGCTCGCTGGCGCAGAGAAGAGAAGCCCTCGAAGGTTTTAAGACCGGCAAATACCGCATACTGGTCGCCACCGATATCGCCGCCCGAGGGATAGACGTCAAAGGAATTGAACTGGTAATCAATTATGATCTGCCCGATGACGCGGAAAATTACGTACACCGCATCGGCAGGACCGGACGCGCGGGGCAGGAAGGACACGCTATTTCTTTTGCCACGCCGGACCAGCGCAGTGAAGTGCGCAACATCGAGAGCCTGATGCGCAGCTCTCTGCCGATCGCAAAGCACTCGGAGTTTCAGTCTCCCGGATTTTTGTCCGCGCCGCCCAAGACTTCGCGCTTCCACGGTCCGCAAAGAAGAAGACGCTATTAAAGGAGAGATCTTAATGGAAAAACAATCTATCTGTCAAAGCTGTTCCATGCCTATGCGCGAGGAGGCCGACTTTGGGACTAACGCGGACGGCAGCAAAAATCAGGAGTAT
>JBAZPF010000140.1:0-2965 GCA_041648295.1 Candidatus Margulisiibacteriota bacterium
CGTTGGCTTATTGTCGGCGCCGAACGCGATCTCCGCCGGCGGGCCCTGCATGTCTTCCATGATATCCGGCTGCTTTTTGGGAAGGCCTTCAATTAACAAGGCAAGACGGCGGGGCGTGCCAAAAGTCTCGATGGCGATAAATTCAAGCCGGTTCCCCTTTAATTTTTCTTCCGCTTTTAATTTAAGATCGGCAAGCAGCCCGGGCATAAAGCGAGCCGGGATTTCCTCACAACCTATTTCCAATAATGCATTAATTTTGGATTTATTCATTGCAGCTTTCCTTCTACGAACAGTTTCGCGCAACCTCTCGCCATTTTGCGTATCCTCAAAATATATGCCATTCTTTCAGTGACGGAAATAGCTCCACGGGCATCTAAAATGTTAAAGGTATGCGAGCATTTAAGGACATAATCGTAGGCTGGAAGGACCAAGTCTCTTTTTAGCATTTCGATCGCTTCTTTTTCGTAAATTCCAAACAGCAATTGAAGGGCTTCGATATTGGCGGTTTCAAAGTTATACCGGGAGTGTTCGCGTTCCTGCCGCAGATAAATATCCCCGTATTTTACGGTCTCGTTCCATTTAATGTCATAAACGGAGTCGGCTTTCTGTATAAACATGGCGATACGTTCGAGCCCGTAAGTTATTTCGCAGGCGACCGGTTTGCAGGGATACCCCCCGCACTCCTGGAAATAAGTGAACTGGGTAATCTCCATCCCCTCCGCCCACACCTCCCAGCCGGTCCCCCATGCACCTAATGTCGGCGATTCCCAATTGTCTTCCACAAAACGGACATCATGCTTTGCCGGTTCTATACCGAGCGAACGAAGTGAGTCGAGGTATAGATCCTGGATATCTAACGGTGACGGCTTCATGATTACTTGGTATTGAAAGTAGTGAAAAAGACGGTTGGGGTTCTCGCCGTAGCGGCCGTCGGTGGGACGGCGGACGGGATCGATATAAGCCACATTCCAGGGTTTTTCGCCAAGGACACCAAAAAAAGTGGCCGGAGACATGGTGGCCGCGCCTTTTTCGATATCATAAGGATAGCGAATAGCGCAGCCTTGTTTGGCCCAAAAGTCATTAAGGTTTGAAACTATCTGCTGAAAGGTTAATTGCACGGAGCAATTATATCACAGTACTACTTCTTTTTTGAAGGCATGGGGAAAAGATGCTTGTATTCTTCCGGACATTCGTCAAAAAAGACGAGCAGGTCGCTTCCATCAGCTGACAATGTCACATAAATGCTATTATGTCTTTTTCTGTCCTTATTCATATCATTAAGTTTCTTTTCCAGAGCTTTTAATTGTTTGCCGGCCAGGATGGTGGCGCCAAGATTAGTTGAAAGATGGATAATGCCGGTATGGCTTAAATGTCCGTCATTTACTTTTGGGCCCACTGCTATTTTTACTATTGCTTCGGCAGTTTTCTGATCAAGCGCTCCAGCCGCGTAATGACGCAATGCAAAAGACCATCTTAATGATGGTTGTAAACTAAAATGACCGTGACTTATTTCCAGATTAACGGTATCCGTGAAAATCTTTGGTTCAACGCCAAGGATTTGATCTGCCGGGTTTTGTATCTCAACCGTTCCATCAAGGCCGCCCATATCTAAATAATTCCCGTCTTCATCTAAAGTAAATCTTTTAAATTTCATTGAATCTGTCGCAATTTTATATAACAATACTATGGCTCCAACCGTTATATTATCCTCTGATGTTTGAATGGCCTCTTTTATAAGGCCATCAACTATGGCTGACGGGGTTTTTTGCCTTCTGGCATGTGCTGTGATTTGGCTTTCTTTTATCCCGCCGGGAAGACCGTCGGAATAAGCCAGCAACACCGTCGGAGTAGAAGATGCTTCAAGCCTGAATTCATAATACGCGACCTCGATCCGCCCTTCTCCGCCAAGAACCGAATAAATGACATTATCGGCCAATTGCGCCCTATATTGTTCTTTTACTGCAGCCGCAATATCCTTATACTTGCCGGTAGTAAATATTTCTTCAATAAATCTTGCGCAGTCTTTTTCCAGTCTTTCCAGATCCACATCTTTCAATAATAATCTTATTTTGTAGTCCTTTTTTTCGTTTGCAAGAAACTGATATTTCATCTTTTGGTCAGGTCCAATATATAAAGTGCTAAAGGTGTCATCGGTTACCGCCTTTATGCCTGAATCGCCTATTTTAACGACCTTAAGCTTCTCTTCCGCGTGATCGATCTCGATCAAAGCCAGAGTTGTGCCCATTCCCTTTTTCCCCGCCATCTTTACCGCAATCGCCGCCTTAGCTACCGCTTCTCTTAAGGTACAGCCCGCTTTAATAGAGTCTAAGATAGTTTGAACGGCCAGGTGAGCGGCCACTTCTCCGCAATCCACCCCGCCCATCCCGTCGGCAACAACCATTATGGTTCTGCCTTCAAGCTCCAAAACCGCGAGCACATCTTCATTGATCGGCCGGTCCGGATTTTTAATCGGGTCAGTAGTTGTCCTGGCGGCGATGTGCATGCCGCTTTTCGTGGTGCGGTTAAAGCCGTCAGTCAATTTTCCGGTTGATTGATAAGATAATACCGTCGGCCCCGTGATCAGGGTTGGAGCGACCGCTCCCTGCACACTCTGCGGAGGCACAAATTCACGCGTTCCTTTTTCGAAAGTTGCCATACCATCAAAACTATTTCCTTGAAGCTCAACAATTTTTGTCGCGGCGCTTTTAGCAGCTTCTGTCCCATTTGGATCGATCTTAAGCATGCCTAATATACCATCAAAACCCTCCGCCTTTTGCTTTAGTTCCCCGACTTTAGTAATTGAGCGTGCTACCAAACTTTCTATTTCCCCGCCATTGGTTTGCAGGTCAAAATCCTCTCCAAGGAGCGCATATGTTATTTTGGAAAGTCCGCTTTCCAATTGTGCGGCAATATCGGAGATCAAGACCATGTCCGCGCCCTTTATCTTTTCCAGTATCGTCACGGA
>JBAZPF010000141.1:0-2961 GCA_041648295.1 Candidatus Margulisiibacteriota bacterium
TGGGCTGGAACCAGTTTCCGACCACTCCCTTTAAAAATCCACCCTCCAGTTATTCTTTGGGTGTAGGCGCTAAATTATTCGGCAGATTGGCGGTGGATTACGCGATTCTCTATACCCCGGATGTAAATATACCGGCGGACCTTTTCTATCATTATGTAAGTTTTGGGGCGGCGCTGTGAGAAGACTGATTATCCTGCTTATGTTCTTTATTTCGGCCGGGATCCCTGCCCGGGCTCTCCCCATCATTCAGGAGACCGACTTCAGCCTGCAATATCTGTATTTTTCTTCTTTCGTTTTAAATTCCCAGCCGGCGAGCAGGAAGATCGATGTCTGGGGTACGGAATATTTGCTCAACAAGACCTGGCAATGCGGGAAAAATTTTACGATCATCGGGAGATTGGGAATGGGGAGCAGCACGCTTTCTGGTGGTTTAAGCCGGAGAGGGGGAATGCTGGCGCTGGGAAGCGGCTTGAAATATCAGCCTGCCTCTGACCGCTTCTTGGACGCTCAATTTCTTTTTATACCCATGAATCCCGGCCTTGAATATGAATATATAGTTCCTCACGCCAAATACGGGCTTTATGGATACAGCTGGTTTGAATTCCAGCTTTCGGCTGGACTGGTCCGAAATCCGTTCTATTTTGGGGTCAGATATTCTTACCTAAATCTTTTATGGCCTTCAGTTACCAAACAAGCGGATCTGGGATATGAATCGCTCATTGCTGATCTTCCCGACAGTTTTGATCCGGCGTCCTCTTTAGGAATATTTGGCGGAATAAAGCTCCAACTTACTCCCAAAGCGCATATGCTGGCTGAAATAGGATTATTGGATAAATTTTCCGCAACTTTGGGAATGGAGGTCAAATTCTGAAGAAAATCATCCTTTTATTCGTATTGTTACTGCTGGCTTCCTCGGCCAACGCAAGGATTTGGACGGTAAAGAAAGCCGGCGGGGACTTTGATTCGATCAGTACGGCTTTAAACATGGCGGCCAGCGGGGACGCCATCCAGGTTGAGGCCGCGGTCTTTCCTGAAAATATATATATTCGCAAGACGATTACGCTGGAAGGAGGGTACGATGCCAGTACTTGGGGAAAAACCGGTAAAACAACCATCTCTCCTCATCCCTTCGAAATCCTCGAAACGCAAAATGCAGTAGTTGACAGCTTCATTATAGGTCAGCTTAATATTAGAAGTTCTGAAGCGCTGGAAATAAAAAATTGTGCGCTTAATTCGGCCGGGTTTACGGTTATGCATTCAGAAAATGTAAGGATTCATAATAATACTGTATCAAATACCGGGAGCACCGGACTGATAGCCCAAGGGTGCGATTATTTGTACTTTTACAATAACACTATTTCAGGCAACCAATGTGGCGCAAGCGTTACCGCTTCAAATACTATAGAAGTTTATAATAATATCTTTTCTGATAACTCGATCAACGGGCTTTATATAAACACCTGCGAGAACTTTTATTTCCACAACAATCAAGTAACTGATAACGGCAAATCAAGCCCTATGGCAGGTTATGGATTTGAGATCAGACGCACTTCGGGCATTTTGGCGCGCAATACCATCACCGGCAACAACTGGTGCGGATTGGAGATCTGGGACACGCCGGTCCCTTCTTTAGGTAATCTGGAAAGCGGAGATCCAAGGGATGTTGGGGAAAACAAAATCTTTAGCAATGGCCGTAATATTTTTTGGGGAAACAATATTTTGTATGGAGCGCCGGTCAATCTGAAGGCTCAAAATAACGATTGGGGCACAACTGATATTTTAGAAATCGATCGCGGCATTTACGATGATGAAGAAAATCCTGCTTACAACGGAAAGGTGGAATTTCTTCCTCTTTATCAGAGAAGGCAGATAGCTCCCGGCAATATTCGCGGCGGACCCAACCCGTTTAATCCGGAAAATCAAACATTTTATATAACATTTGAATTGCTTTCTGCGAAATCTGTTACCTGTTATATCTTTGATATTGTCGGCAATCTGTGCTGGCGAAGAAATCATTCCGGCAATGTGGGCTCAAATTCGATTGCCTGGAACGGAAAATCTGATTTTGGCAATATAGCCGCTAACGGTCTTTATGTCTACAAACTGGCGGTAGACGGAAAAGTTTTGGGCGATGGTAAAATTATTGTACTAAGGTAATTTAATTGACTCCTCTTCTTTCGAAGACTAGAATTGCATTCAAAGGGAGTAAGCCATGAGCACTAAATATCTTCTCTGGTTCGAAGAGATTCACGTTAAAGACGTTCCGGTCGTGGGAGGGAAAAACGCCTCGCTGGGGGAAATGATCACCACTCTTAAAGACAAAGGCATTCCTGTCCCTGATGGCTTTGCCACTACTGCCGATGCTTACTGGAAATTCGTCGAGTTCAATAACATAAGGGAAAAGATGACAACCCTAATCGACGAATACCGAAAAAATCCCAAGTCCCTCGATAAAGTGGGCAAGGCAGTGCGCCAGCTTTTTCTCTCTGCCGAATTCCCTGAAGAGATCAGCCGGGCGATCGTCAGCTCTTATCTTGAACTTAGCAAACGGTACAATGTTAAAAAGACCGATGTCGCCGTGCGCAGCAGCGCTACGGCTGAAGACCTGCCTGACGCCAGCTTTGCCGGACAGCAGGAAACCTACCTCAACATCGAGAATGAAAAAGAATTGCTCGATGCCTGCCGCAAATGCTATGCCTCGCTCTTTACCGACCGGGCCATCGCTTACCGGGAAGGGAAAAAATTCGACCACTTAAAAGTGGCGCTCTCGATCGGAGTCGAAAAAATGGTCCGCTCCGACCTGGCCGGCTCCGGCGTCATGTTCTCTCTTGATACCGATACCGGTTTCCGCAACGCGGTGGTTATCAACGCTTCTTGGGGGTTGGGGGAGAATGTCGTTCAGGGAACGGTTAACCCGGACGAATATATAGTTTTCAAACCCCTACTGAATAAACCCGGCCT
>JBAZPF010000142.1:0-2927 GCA_041648295.1 Candidatus Margulisiibacteriota bacterium
GCCGTCCGTAAAGCAGAGGATCGAGGCCTCTTCGCCTTCGAGGCATTCTTCAATAATTATTTCATTTCCGGCGTCGCCGAATTCTTTTTCCTTAAGCATTCTTTTTACGGCATGTTTGGCTTCTTCCTCGGTCTTGCAAACGATAACGCCTTTGCCGGCCGCCAGGCCGTCGGCTTTTACCACCACCGGGGCGCCTGTCTTTTTAAGAAACTTCAGGGCTTCATCTTCTTCCGTAAAAGTCAAAAAGTCGGCAGTCGGGATATTGTATTTCTTCATCAGGTTTTTTGAAAAAACTTTACTGCCTTCTATGAGGGATGCTTTTTTATCCGGGCCGAAGATCTTTAACCCGTTTGATTCAAATTCATCGACGATCCCCAATACCAGCGGCGCTTCCGGGCCAACGACCGTTAAGTCTATTTTATTGTGAAGCGCGAAATCCCTTAATGATAAAATGTCTTCCGCGGCGATGTTCACATTTTCCGCGACCTGGGCGGTCCCGGGATTGCCCGGCGCGCAGAATATTTTTGTCGCTTTGGGGCTTTGCGCCAGCTTCCAGCATAACGCGTGTTCTCTTCCTCCCGAGCCTATAACCAGAATCCTCATTTCACGGCCTCCTTGATATCCTGCAAATTCAACTGCGCCGATTCGAACCCGTTCCATTCATTAGCCTCTAAATTATACGCTATATCGTAGCTTTTTCCGATAGAGAGTCTGGCGGCGACATCGCCCATCCTGAAGCCGATCACCTCAAGCGTTGCCTGGCCATCGCTCATTTTAATTTTAAGATGGGATCCGCCGGCGCCCACTTTTTTCAAATCGGACAAAGTAAGAGCTTTGGTCATAAAAACGGGGGAGGGGTTGCCCTGGCCGAAGGGGTCGAGCGCTTCCAGCTCTTTTATCTGGCCGAGCGTTATCTGCCTTGGCGATATTTCGCAGTCGATCACGATCTTTGGGGTCAGCGTATCCTCGGTGATCAATGCGTCTATTTTTTCCAAAAGCCTGGTTTTTAACTCCGGTATCTTTTCAGGATCGATCTCAAAACCAGCCGCGCCTTCGTGCCCGCCGAAGTCATTGAAGAGGTCCCGGCAGGTATCGAGGATCCCGAAAATGCTGAAGTCGTCGATCGACCTGGCCGATCCCCGGCCAACCCCTTCGTTGATGCCTATTATTACGGTCGGCCGGTAATAAGCATCGACCACTCTGGAGGCTATGATCCCTATAACGCCCGGATGCCAGTCGTTTCCAGAAGCGATGAGTATTTTTTGACCCTTTTGTTCGGCCATTATCTTAAATACTTCTTCCTGCATATTTTCGCCTATCCCCTGTCTTCGCTGGTTTATTTTATTTATTTCCTGCGCCATTTGCGCCGCTTCCTCTTTGTCCTTTGAAGTCAGAAGCTTTACCGATAAAGACGCGTGCTCCAGCCTTCCGGCGGCGTTGATCCTGGGAGCCATGCCAAAATTTATATCCCTGATAGAGATTCTTTTTTTTATTGAGGCGATATCCGCCAGCGCTTTGATGCCGGGGCGCTTCTTTTCATTGATTATTTTCATCCCGCAAACGGTCAAGATCCGATTTTCGTCGGTCAGGGGAACGACGTCGGCGACCGTTCCCAGTGCGACCAGATCGAGCAGGCTGGTTAAGAAACCGTTTTCCTTTATCCCCGCGGTCCTTAACAGCGCCCAGGCAAATTTAAACGCCACCCCGGCCCCCGACAAGTATTTGCTGGGGTGTTCATTTTTTATCATTTTAGGGTTAACGATCGCGCGGGCCGCCGGCAGGTCTTGCGGCAGGTTGTGGTGGTCGGTCACGACTACGTCGATCCCTACAGAATTCGCCTCTTCGATCTCGATAAGGTTGGAAATACCGCAGTCAACGGTAACGATCAATCCAATGCCTTCATCCTTAAACTTTTTAATTACTTCAAGGTTCATTGAATATCCTTCCCCGTAGCGGGACGGGATATAGAAACCGGGATCAAGGCCCAGGAATTTAAAAGTTTCAATCAAGATGACCGTTCCGGTAACTCCGTCTACGTCATAATCGCCGTAGATAAGTATCTTTTCGTTTTTTTCTTTTGCGGCCAGGACGCGTTTGGCCGCGTCTAGGATATTTGGTATATCGAAAGGGTCTTTGAGGTTAAGCAGGCGCGGATTTAAGAATTCGTCCGCTTTTTTTTGCGTATCGATGCCGCGGTTAATTAATATTTGCGCGGTAAGAGGGGATATTTTTAGCTCCTGGGAGAGCTTTTGGCCGGCAGACGGGTCCTGCCGAAAGACCTGCCACCTTGTCATCCCTTTTTGACGAGCATTAGCTTCTGTCCGTATTCAACCGGCTTGCCGTTTTCGGCAAGTATCCTGACTATCTTGCCTGAAACTTCGGACTCGATCTCGTTAAAAAGCTTCATGGCTTCGATTATGCAGACCACTTTGCCGGTAGATACGTTATCGCCCTCGTTAACAAATGCGGGAGAGTCGGGCGACGGCGAACGGTAGAAAGTTCCGACCATGGGGGAGGTGATGGCCACCAGGCCCTCTTCCTCCGCCTTAACCTCTGCCTTATGTTCCGTTTTTGTTTCTTCTTTATGGGGCGCCGCCTGTTGCGGAGCTACTTCTTTTACGATCCCTCTTTCCCTTTTTATCTCGTATTTTACTCCGCCTTCTTCAACCGAAAGCCCGGATATGTCTTCTTGTTTCACGGTTTCAATCAGTTTTTTTATTAAATTAAAGTCCACCATAACGCCTCCTACGCTCTTCCTAAATATTTGCCGTCGCGGGTGTCAACTTTGATGACATCCCCGACGTTCATGAAAAACGGAACGGAAACTACCAGTCCGGTCTCGAGCGTTGCCGGCTTGCCGCCGGAAACGGTATCGCCTTTGAATCCCGGAGAGGTTTCGACAACTTTCAGTTCAACCGATGTGGGAA
>JBAZPF010000143.1:0-2925 GCA_041648295.1 Candidatus Margulisiibacteriota bacterium
GAGATATCGGAGTAAGGATAATTACTGAATCGGTATGAATTTTATCCCAATTTATGTTTACAAGGCCTTGGCCATTTGAGTAATTATTAAGTATTTTTCCTGTTATAGCGGTCATATTAATTTGACCGGCCGCGTCAGTAACATACGCTTTGTAATTTAATTTAACAGTTCCATTTATCTCGACATTGCCGGAAAAATAATTTTTAGGTGCGTCTACATAAACACCATGACCCTTTGGTGCATAGACTTTAACCCCAGTGCCAGTTTTTCCGTAAAAATAAGCCCCATTGACCTGACCAATCCCCTCAACGCCATAACTAAGAGTGGGGTCAGTGCCTTCACCGTACACGCCGTAAGTGGGGCCAAATCCTTTAATCCCGGCGCCATTGGCGGTGGAATTATGTACTTCTAAAGGTACACTTGGCGCCGTCGTCCCGATCCCGACATTGCCTTCAAAAATATTTTTTGTGCCATGAGCAAAAAGACCCGGACCGCTGTTGTTATAGGCCGTTATCGCGTACTGATTGGTCGATTTGTTGCTCCCATAAACCGCGAAACCTTGATCCGCATAAGCCGCAATTGCCGATGAGCCACCATTCGCAGATGTACTATTAACCTTAACGCCAAAACTTCCACTCGTTAAAATATCAAGTGGGGCGCCTGGCGCCGTCGTCCCGATCCCGACATTGCCGGAAAAATAGCCGGTTCCACCATATACATTCTTCGCTGTGATCGCGTAGGGGGCGGAGAGGAGTTGCTGGAGGGGAAAAGTAGCGTTCCCAATGATTATTTGGAGCCAGTAAGGCTTATCTAAAGGAAGGCTTGAAACATCCAATGCGACATTAAAAAAACCATTTTTATCCATTATTGGATAAACATAGTTGGGGAGTTGTGTCGCTGGCTGTTGAGGGTAAAGATAAAAAATCGCCGGATATTGCTTAATTAAAACCCCGTTCGTTTCAGCATCCCAAATTTTAAAATAGCCTCCAGTAACCCCAGTTATGACCGGGCTAAACACCCCCTGGATATTTATCTTCTGCGGGATCGCGGCAAATGCCGCCGGCGCTAATATACCTGCCAAGAACAAAACAGAAACTGCGATCATAAGAAACCTCATCATATTTTTCATATTTTTCCCTCCCGAATACTTACGAGTGAAACAAGTGGTATAATTATAAACCAACATATGGTAAATAACAACAAGAAAATCCCAATTGATCTCATAATGTTCGATTTTGACGGAACGCTGGCCAATTCTATCCCATCGGCGGTAAAAGCTGTTCAACAAATGATAGCGGATTTAGGCTTTCCCTATAAAACAGAAGAAGAGATTAATAAGCATGTCGGTTTTGGCGAAGTTCCGCTTGTTTCCGGCTCGATCGGAACGGAGGATCCTGCAACAGTTGATCGGGCCATGCAGGTTTACTTCAAGCATTATCTGAACGAAGGCATCGGCGGAATATTACTTTACCTACATGTAAGAGAAACTCTCGAATATTTTAAAAGCAAAAAGAAAATGATCATTTCCAATAAAAAAGATGATTTTATTAAGATCATACTTGATAAACATGATCTCTCAAATTATTTTATCGAGATATTGGGAGGAGACAGTTCGCCGTGCCTCAAACCCGACCCCTGCACTTTGCTCAAAGCGCTTAAAGAATACAATATCCCTCCGGACCGCGCCATTTTTATCGGAGACATGACGGTGGATGTGGAGACCGGAAAGAACGCGAAGGTTTGGACCTGCGGCGTGACTTACGGATTTGACGGCAGAGAAAAATTGGCAAAGGCCAGCCCCGATTTTATTATTGATGATATCCGCGGCCTTGAAAATGTAATTGAGTAGCCCTCACCCATCTCTTCTCAAGTAAGAGGACTTATTGTTTTTCTCCCTCTCCCAGAGGGAGAGGGACTGGATGGTGAAAGCTAAACAACCACCCCCTCGCCCTCTGGGAGAGGGAGAATTGATCGAAATAATTAATTGAAGAACTTGGGTGAGGGTTGACAAAACCATTGTCAGGTATTATGCTATATCCATGTTCAGCATGTTCGACCGCAGAAAACCGATCTTTACGATATCCATAGCGGCGGAATTGCTTGATTGCCATCCGCGCACTCTCCGCATTTATGAGGAGGAGGGATTGGTCCATCCCCGCCGCCGCAACAATATCCGTTATTATTCGCAGGAAGACATCGAAATGATAAAGCGGGTCTGCGAACTGATGGACGAATGGAGCCTGAACCTTTCCGGAGTAAAGGCGCTTTTTTCGGCCGCGGAAAAATTCCACATAAGGATCGAACGCCTGATTGAAGAGATGCTATAATGACCCAGAAAAGGAGAAAATGTTATGCCAATGATATGCGATGAGTGCCATATTAATCCGGCTACGGTCCATGTTACCAGGATAGTTAACGGCAAAAAGGTAGTCCGGCATCTTTGCGCGTCCTGCGCGGAGAAGCTGGGCTTTATGCCCGGCGAGATCGGGTTCCCCGGCTTTTTTGAGATCCCGGACATTTTCGCTTCGCTGTTCAAACGCCGTCAGGCGGACAGAATATATGATTACTTTTCCGAATCCGCCCAAAAAACCATCCATCTCGCCAATGAAGAAGCAAGACGGCTTGGGCATGAGCATCTGACCGCGGAACATCTTCTTCTGGGAGTGATCAAAGAAGAAGGGACGGCTTCCAAAGTTCTGGAATCAATGGGCATCAACCTGGTTGAATTGTTTTCTGATGTTGAATCGCTGGTGGGCCGCGGCGAGGGAGGAGATAAGGATATCTCTCTTTCGCCCAGAGCAAAAAAGGTGCTGGAACTGGCTTATAATGCCGCCCGCGAGCTTGGTTTTAATTATGTCGGATCTGAGCATATACTCTTGGGGATAATCCGCGAAGGGGAATCGATCGCGGCGCAGGCTCTGCATA
>JBAZPF010000144.1:0-2882 GCA_041648295.1 Candidatus Margulisiibacteriota bacterium
TATTCCGTTATGAACTTTTCCAAGTACGCTTTTGCCGTTCCCCGGCCCAAATGTTTCATAAAAGCGAACTCCTATTGATGTAGTTGACCCGACCATTTACTGTCTTCCCTCCCTGGGTGAGTCGATCAAGGTGTTGGATAATGACGGGTTTGCCGCCGGGATATTGTCTCCGTATTGCAATGTCAATCCTCCGCCCCCGCCAAACGCCGAGCCGGGCATAATGCCCGCTGACGGGATCAGCACAAACCGGCTTGAAACCGGGATAATGGCGAGCAGATTTATTCCGGCCGCTTTTTGGTCTTTGCCTCCCGCGTAAAACGCCCTTCCGCCAAAACTGTACTCGCCGCTGGTAAACAGATATCTGGCTCCGGCATACGCTCCGTCCGGAACAGTTGTAAAGCCATCGGTGATCACTGATTGCCCGCTACCGGTTGAATATTGCCCTCTTAAGTCGACCTCATGTTTTCCGGCCCTTATTCCCATTCCGGCAAATCCGCCAAAGCGGGCGTTTCCATCGCGAATACCAGCTAAGCCGCCCAAATAAATAGATTTGTAAGAAAGCCCCGGCATGACAAACGCATTGAAATATCCATGTTTATCTGTTGCCGGATAAGTGGCCGCGGTCGATCCGGCCATCAATGATTGGTCCAGCGTGAAGGCAAGGTCTCCGCCAAATCTTAATCTGGATCTCTGCGCAAATGAATCCCCATAATTGGGTGCCGATGGGGTTGGGATGTCGCGCCTATCGTAAACATAGCCGGCGCTGACATAATAATTTTGGCCTCTTATCGAAGCTCTGGCTTCATCATGTGCGCGGGTAACCTTATCGTTTCCTCCCACATACGCCCCTCCGCTCGTATAATCAAACTGGTATGAGGTTGACTTGGGGGCGCCATAGCGAAGCGTTAATCCGCCTTCGCCGACCACTCCTGCTCCGGGAGAAAGAGGAACATCTTTGCCGGAGTAATATCCAGACCCAAGCCTGATGTTATAAAAGAACATCTGCGGCAACTGCGGCTGGGGCTGGGGTTGTAGCGGTTTCACGATTCGCGGGGTTGCCTTTGGCTGCGCTTCGAGACAGTTGCTATTAATAAAATTTCCCGCGCGAACCTGGAATCTTTCATCTGTTATGACGATCTCTGCCAGGTCTCCCGAAATTTTTAGCGTGGTTTTGGCCTTTTGCGAAAGTTTCCGGCCAAGTTCGTTTATGGTTTGCTTCAATGCATCTATGATCTTGGGGATCTGCCCGCTTTCTTTTGAGTCCTTTTCATATTTTTGATACACGCTCCAGACATCATCAGGTAGAGTTGCCTTCATCTGGTCTATGGCCCCCGCCAGCCTCTTTGCAATGGCCAGTACCTGTGAAAGTTTTTTCTGGTCTTCCGCCATATCCGCTTTTTTTGCCGGTGGCTGGTCGGGCATCAGCCCGATCTGTCTTATCGTCATTTCAAGGGCTTTTACATAATTTGATATTACGGAGCCTTCGCCAATCGTCATTAAGTTTGTCTGAAGTATGGTGTAAGCGTCTTGTCCAATAGCTTCGTGCCTGTAGGGTTTATTGTTTTCGTCGAACTTCTTGTCATATACGGCATCTGTATCAGCTGTTGCTTTTAGCGCTTCGTTGAGCGTGGCAGCTAAAGAAAGGATCTCGTTCGTTGAGACAATATCTTTAGCGCTTGATACAGAGATCGCCTTAGCGTCGATTCTGACATTCCTATTTGAACATATTTGAACTTCTGTACTCATTGTGGTCTAAACCCTCCCTTGGTGGTTGTTGATGCAGGTACGGCTGGGACCTTGCTTGTAGACGAAACCGTTTTAACTGTTGAAGAAACCGCAGCCGCCGCCGAAGCTGATGCGCCCGGGATCGGAGCCGAAACCGTTGGGGCCGGCGCGGATGCGCTGGCAGAAGTCAGTGGCGCAACTTTTGGCTCCTGTTTAACCGGCACGCATAAAGAATCTTCCGTAAAAAGCAGGTCGCCATTGGTAATTTTAATGGCCGGGACCATAAGAGGAACGAATCTGTTGGTTGAAAAATTTTCAGTGAAGATCAAAGACTGCCTTACTTTATCCGGGCATTTCTTCATTGCCTCCGCATAAGACACGGTTTGGATCGTGCCGATATCCTTTTTGTCCTGCCTTCCGCAACCTAGCGCGGAAATCGCCAAGCTTACCGCCGCGGCCAGAGCCGGCATCCTGAAATTGCTTAATCTGCTTATGCTTATCCCGATCATCCTGCCCCTCCTTATGAAGCCATTCCGATTAAAATATTGATCACTTTTCTTAATGTAAAGATTCTGTTCTCTTCAGAACTCGCGTACTTTATGATTAGGCTGCCTTGATCGGCGATTTCCGACTCCGGCTCTCTACTCACAAAGCGGATCGCCCTTTCTTTAGTTAGTTTTCCTGACGCCACCATTAAAGCTAAGACCGCGGCTTTTTCTTTGTCCAATCCGATCCGGTTGTTCTTTAAAATCGCTTTCATTACATCAAGGATTGATGTTTTAAATATCCCCCATTTTCTTTCCACGGCAAATTCTCTAACATTCCTTGCAAGCTCTCTTCCAAAGTGGCTCCTGCCCCCCTCGATTTCAAAAAGATACGCTCCACCACAGCTTTTTAATGCCATTGTAAGCCGTTCGGCTCTTTCTTTCGGCGAGTAGCCTCCGGTCAGGGTCATGAGCATGTTATCGAAAGTCGTGTCATTCAGGTTGCCCAGATCGAACAACTTTCTGGAGATCGCAAATTCGGCTTCATATTCGCCGATTTGAGCTTCAGCGGCTTCTCTCTGTCCGAATGTCTTTATGATTTTATCCCAATTGTATACATCGCTGACATCTATCGGCATCAGCCTGCGCACCGCAAATTCAAACATTTCATCT
>JBAZPF010000145.1:0-2879 GCA_041648295.1 Candidatus Margulisiibacteriota bacterium
CCCCCCCCCAAGATCTTAAGCAAGCATTTACTTTAAAATATTACAAAGCTTCTTAACCGCTTCCGCCGCTTTTTGAAGCGCTTCTGTTTCTTCTTTTAAAAGTTTTATCTCAACAATTTCTTCAATGCCATTTTTTCCCAGCTTCGCCGGAACACCAACATAGACATCTTTTATCCCATACTGTCCATTTAAATAACAGCAAGTATTTATAACTGTTTTTTTGTCCTTTACAATCGCTTCTGCCATATTAGCAGCCGCGGAACCCGGAGCGTAATAAGCAGAGCCGGTCTTTAAAAGCGCCACTATCTCTGCCCCGCCGTTAGTAGTTTTATTAACAATATGCTTGATCTGCTCTGACGTCATCAATTCGGTGATCGGTTTGCCTTTGACGGTCGAAAGGCGCGGGATCGGGACCATCAGGTCTCCGTGGCTGCCCATCACTTCAGCATAAACGTCTTTTATCGAAACATTTAACGTTTGGGCAATGAAATACTGCATCCTGGCCGCGTCAAGCAGAGGCGCCATTCCGAGCACGCGATTGGGCGGGAATTTGGTAATGCGTAATGCGTAATACGTCATCACATCTAATGGATTGGTAACGATCAAGAGAATGGCATTTGGAGAATGTTTTACAACATTGTCGAGAACCGATTTCATTATTTCGGCATTTTTATGGATAAGGTCATCGCGCGACATTCCCGGCTTTCTGGCCAGGCCGGCGGTAATTACGACGACATCAGAGTTTTTTGTATCCTCATAATCATTTGTCCCGGTGATCTTTAAAGCAAAGCCCTCGATCGATCCCGCCTGGGACATGTCGAGAGCCTTGCCCTGCGGCAGGCCGGGAACAACATCGATTAAAATGACCTCGGCAATTTCTTTTTGGGCCAGCCGGTATGCGCATTGCGCGCCAACATTCCCGGCCCCGACAACCGTAATTTTCATGTTTATATCCTTGGATGTCCGTCCAAATTCTTGATTATGCCTTTTGCCGCTTCTGTAGCGGTTGGACTCTTGCCGAAATTTTCAGATATTTTTGACGCTTCGGTTGTTATCATGCCCAACGCCATTGATGATTTTTGTTTTATGCCAGGGCCTAATTTTTCGGAAATAAATCCGGACGTCTTTTCCGCGGTTTTAATTGCAAACGGATATGATATTTTAAATGATTTTATCGCCCAATCTTTTAAAAATGACTGGTTCGCGTACTTCAGCTGTTCGTCGGTCAACGGCAGGATGTAAACAACTTCGATTACTATTCCCGCGATCAGCATTGCCTTGAAGATCGATACGATCCCGCCCAAAATCTTGTCCGCCGGCCCGAGTATGGAAATGTTTACTAGATTCTTTAATATCCCCAGCAAAAATTCAAAAACAACAAAAAAGATGATAAAGAGGACAAAGAAAACAATGACATATCCGGTCTTTGCTTCCGGATGCTCAAGAAAAGACGCCGTTTTTATTATCATCGGCGTGGCCAGCTGCGCCAGGTAGATCTCGCCGTAAACTCCGCAGACCGAAAGAAATGATTTTAAAAACCCGCTTTTTATTCCGAGGGCAAAAAAGATTAATACGCCTAATCCAATAAAAATATCTATTGAATTGAGCATCTATTTTTTCCTTTTAAATTCTTTAAGTTTATTTTTCAAATTCGGATATTTCAATGCCAGTATCTGGACCGCGAGTATGGCCGCGTTCTTAGCCCCGTCAATAGCGACGCAGGCCACCGGAACCCCGCTCGGCATCTGAACGATCGAGAATAAGGCGTCATGCCCGGAAAGCGCTTTGCTTGAGATCGGAAGCCCTATTACGGGGATTATTGTATGCGCCGCCACCATCCCCGGAAGAGCCGCCGCCATCCCCGCTCCGGCAATGATCACATCATAATTTTTTTCGGCATTCTTTGCAAATTTTTCAACTTGCGGGGGGGTCCGGTGGGCGGAAGCGATCGTCAACTCATAATCAATTCCAAAATCAATAAGCGCTGAAGTGGTTTTTTCAATGATCGGAAGATCTGATTGGCTTCCGATAATTATCCCGACTTTTGGTTTTGCCATTAAAATCTCCTCCTAGGGAGGCGTAACGGTCATGATCTTTTTAGCCTGGTCCGGATATCTGGCGACAAATAAAAGCTCTTCTTTTACAAGAGGCTTTTGCGTATGCACATTGGCATAGCGCACCAGCTCAAGTATGCGGGCCGCTTCTTTGTCGTCTTTAAATTCAACTTCAAGGTTGCCGTAAACATTGCGGAATCCCTTAATGCCGGAATATTCCCCGACCGTGATCATGCGCCCGGTCTCAACCAGCTCCGGCTCTCCTCTTCCCAACTCTTCATAATCATACAATTCATAATTGCGGCGGTTCTTCAAAGCCCCGTCCGCATGTATCCCCGATTCGTGGGCAAAAGCGTTTGATCCGACCCCGACCTGATTCACCGGGATAGGAATCCCGAAAGCATAGGATGCGTATTTCGCAAACGCCCAGATCTTGTTGAGTTTTGTTTCCGGCGGGCAAAGGTTGCGGTCGCGCATGCCGCTTGAATATTTTAACGCCAGCAGGACCGAAAGGAGATCGGCATTACCGGCCCTTTCTCCCACCGCATTGATCGTAGTATTGATATAGGCATCCTGTCCTCCATCCAATGCTCCAACCGCTCCGGCTACCGAACACGCCACTCCCATGCCCAAATCGTTATGGCAATGGAGCTCCACCGGCATGGTCGTTTTTTGGGCGATGTGCTTTATCCTCTCGTATATCGTAGTTGGATCGTCAACGCCCAAGGTATCGCAATATCTGATCCTTTTGGCGCCGTGGTCCTTTGCGGCCTTGGCGTATCTTACTACATAATCAAGGTCGGTGCGGGACGCGTCCTCGGCATT
>JBAZPF010000146.1:0-2838 GCA_041648295.1 Candidatus Margulisiibacteriota bacterium
ATGCTTCCCATGCCAATGCCATTACGCTGGGCGCGCTTGAATATTTGAGAAAACCGTTCCTGATGGAAGAGATCTATGAACTGGTTGAAAGAGGTTTAAAGCGCCGCCGGACAAAAGGGATCAAACGCGAACCGTCAGCCCCGCCGCCCGAAATCCATTAAGTATAATTAACAATTAATAATGACCCAATTAACAACATTGTATCCCTTACTTCGTGCGGGATTTATTTAAATATAAATGTTACGGAGTAACACATCGTTGTTAATTATTAATTGAGAAATTGTTAATTAGTCTTGTCTTCCAATCTCAATCATTTTTTGGATTGCCATACGTGCACGATCGGCTATATCATTTGGCACGGTTATTTCCGTCTTCATGTCTTCAAGCGACCAGAGGACTTTTTCAAGCGTAGTTAATTTCATGTTAGGGCAAACGGCCAAATCTGTTACCGGGTAGAAGTTTTTGCCGGGATTCTCTTTCTTTAACCTGTATATTATCCCGACCTCCGTTCCAATGATAAATTCCTTTGCCTTTGATTCTGTGACATATTTTATCATCCCTTCGGTTGAAAGCGCCGCGTCGGCGGCCGCGATCGTTTCCGGACGGCATTCGGGATGCACCAAAACCTGCGCTCCGGGGTGGGCCAGCCTGGCTTTTTCAATATGTTCCGGGAATATCCTGGCATGGGTGGGGCAGTAGCCGTCAAAAAGTATAAGTTTCTTTTCAGGCAATTTGCCCTGTACATACATGCCGAGGAATTTATCAGGGATAAAGACCACTTCTTTATCGGGAAGAGATTTAACGACGTTTACCGCGTTGGCCGAGGTGCAGCAGATATCCGATTCCGCTTTTATAACTGCGGAAGAATTGACATAACAAACGACCGGGAGGCCGGGATGCTCGCTTTTTAATTTCCTCAATTTTGGGATGTCGATCATATCCGCCATGGGACAGCCGGCATTATCGTCGGGCATTAACACGGTTTTGTCGGGGCAGAGAATGGCGGCGGTTTCGGCCATAAAGTGCACGCCGCAGAAAACGATTACTTTTGCATTGGTCTTGGAGGCGGCGATCGATAAACCGAGGGAATCGCCGACAAAATCGGCAAGGTCCTGCACTTCGCCGGTTTGATAGTTATGGGCAAGAATAACGGCATCGCGCCGCTTTTTCAGCTCGATTATTTTTGAGGTTAAATTATCAGTCAACTCTGATTACAGAATTATCCGACCCGATATTGTTTGATTTGCGCGGAGCGCCCGGATCAAGCATCCATTGTCCGTCGGCAATGAACTTATATTCGTGTTCGCCCTCGGCCATGGGAGCAAGAGCGGTCCAAACATTTCCTCTGCCTTTTTTCATCATTATGGGCTGGTCCTGCCAGTCGGTAAAGTCCCCGGCGACATAGACCGATTTATACTCCTCATTGCTCTTGAAAGTGAACTTAACCTTTTTGTTCGCCATTTTATATTCCTCCTTGAATTATGCCCCCGCCGATCACTTCTTCTTCCGCATAAAACACCACCGATTGGCCTGGGGTCACAGCCCTCTGCGGTTTTAAAAATTCCACTTTGGCCTTGCTTTCTCCAAGTGGGATTAGTCTCGCCGGAGCTTCGGGACTATTATAGCGAACCTTGGCGGCGACTTCAAGATTATTTTCCAAAATATTTCCTGAAATATAGTTGATGTTAAAAGCGGTCAGCTCGTTCTTAAAAAGATCGCTGTCGTCGCCGATAATAATTTCGTTTTTCCGGGCATTTATGCCAATCACGTATTTTCTTTTTGTATGCGCGCCGATGCCGCTTCTCTGTCCGATCGTGTAAAAGATGATCCCGTCGTGTTTCCCGACCACTTTGCCGTTTTTATCCACGATCGCGCCCGGTTTGGCGTCTTCGGGCAGTTTTTCTTTGATAAATCTCCCATAATCGTCATCTTCCACAAAACAGATTTCCTGGCTTTCCGCTTTCTCCGCCACCGGCAATTTAAATTCTTTGGCCAGCTTTCGCACTTCTTCTTTCTTCAGTTCACCGAGCGGGAAAAGGATATGAGCCAATTGTTCTTGCGTTAGAGTATATAGGACGTAGGCTTGGTCTTTTTTAGGATCGAGGCCTTTTAGGAGTTTGTATGCCGGTATGCCCGTTTGCCGGTTTGCCAGTTTTTCAAACGGGCTCACGGGCTCACGGGTTAACGGGCTTACGATCCTAGCATAATGCCCTGTAGCAATATATTCAGCTCCTAATTCCTTGGCTTTTCGTAAAAGATGATCGAACTTGATGAACTGATTGCAGCGGACGCAGGGATTGGGGGTCCTGCCATTCTTATATTCCTCAATAAAGTTGTCTATCACCAGCTTCTGAAATTCATCCTTAAAGTTAAGCGTATAATGCGGAATGCCAAGAATATCCGCTACTTTTTTCGCATCACTAGCCGCGTCCATTGAGCAGCAGCCTTTATCTGATGATTTGGAAGAGCAGGAGAGAGTCATGGTAATGCCGATCAGATCGTAGCCCCGCTGTTTTAATAGCGCCGCGGCGACGGATGAATCCACTCCGCCGGACATGGCGACCAGGACTTTTTGTTTATCTTTATTGAAATTATTACTCATTTCTATCGATGATATTATAGCAAATATAAGCGCATTAGAAGATCTTTAGGCGATAAGGAGAAAAATCTGAATGAATAAACTATTAAGGGTTTCTGTCTTCGTAGGAACAATGATCGCAGGCGGCAATGGATTACACTGTTGTTTACAACCAGCAAACGGATTGCCGTCTGCTGGCCCGGTCGGCGCGGGAATGAATCTGGACAGAGCAAAAAACATACTGAATATATTGAGGGCCA
>JBAZPF010000147.1:0-2803 GCA_041648295.1 Candidatus Margulisiibacteriota bacterium
GAAGGTAACATTCAAGATTATTACCTTACGGTTGATAATGACGCGATTATCGCCGCTGCTGCAACGTTTACTGGAAATATCAGTGAAAAAGTTGGTTACTTAGGGTTGGGTTCAGGGGTGGGAGGGGCGCTTTATTTGAATCCTCAAAATCACGAATTTAATAATTTATTTTAAGCAAGAGCCTTCCTGAACAGCTCCTGCACCTTATCCGGCTTGGCCCTGCCTTTAGTTGCCTTCATAACTTGGCCGACCAAAAACATCATGACCTGTTCTTTGCCGCTTTTAAATTGTTCAACCTGACTGGGGTTGTTCGCTATCACTTCCTGGACCATCTTTTCCAGCTCCGATTCATTTGATATTTGTGTCAACCCTTTTTCTTTAATTACGTCCTGGATCGTTTTCCCGGTCTGAAGCATTTCTTTGATGACAGTTTTTGCGATTGTCCGGTTAAGCGTGTCGTCCTCAATTAACTTAAGCAGTTCGCCAAGTTTGGCCGGTGTAAAATTAGCTTCACCCAGATAGTCGTTCAAAGGTATTTTCTTTTCCGATTCCGAGTATACGGCAGGGATCTCAACGATAAGCCAGTTGGCAATGCTTGAAGGATTATTATAAAGTTTTAATGCCTGCTCAAAGAAATCAGCCAGCATATTTGCGATCAGAAATGATGCCCATTCAGCCGATAGCTGGTGTTCTGTAATAAACCGGCCTTTTCGGTCGGATGGCAGTTCGCCGACCGTCTTTTCGATCTCATCTATCCATTCCTGCGAAGGTTCGAGCGGCACCAGGTCGGGTTCGGGGAAATACCGGTAATCGTGGCTCTGTTCTTTGCTGCGCATTCCCGATGTGGTTTCAGTGATGTCATCATAAAAACGGGTTTCCTGGACGATCTTTCCGCCTTCTTCGAGCACTTCCCTGTGCCTTATTTCTTCCGCTTGAAGAGCTTTTTGCACCGCTTTAAAAGAATTCATGTTCTTTACTTCGGTCTTTGTCCCAAAAGCTTTTTGTCCGATCGGCCGGATCGAAATATTGGCGTCACATCGCAATGAACCTTCTTCCATCTTCGCATCGCAAACGCCGATATATTCAAGCAGTTCCGCCAATTTTTCCATATAAGCCTTGGCTTCTTCGGGAGAGCGGATATCCGGCTCGCTGACTATTTCCATCAACGGCGTAGCGGCGCGGTTATAATCGGCCAGGCTGTAATCCGATCCCATGATCCTGGCTGCGCCCTTGTGGACCAGCTTTCCGGCGTCTTCTTCAAGATGGATCCTGGTGATGCCGATCGTCTTTTTTTGTCCGTTCACTTCTATTTCGAGCGATCCATGCTCTGCCAGCGGAAGTTCAAACTGTGAGATCTGAAAATCTTTCGGCAGGTCGGGATAAAAATAATGCTTGCGGGCGAAGACCGACTTTTTACTTACCGTACAGTCGGTAGCCAGCGCGGTCTTGATCGCCAGCTCGATCGCTTTTTTATTGATGACCGGAAGCGTTCCCGGCTGGCCGGTGCAGACCGGACAGATATTGGTATTTGGCTTATCGCCAAAGCGGTTGGGACAGCCGCAAAACATTTTGCTGTTCGTTTTCAGTTGGGCGTGGACTTCGAGCCCGATGACAGTTTCGTATTTGCTCATAGCTTCGGTTTCCCTTTATGCCATTCGGTATTCTGTTCGTAGGTATACGCTGTTCTCAATAAAGTTTCCTCATCAAATATCTTTCCGATCAGTTGCATCCCGATAGGCAGTCCATTACTCATTCCGCAGGGGAGGGAAATCGCCGGCACACCGGCGAGATTGATCGGAATAGTCGCGATATCGGACAGGTACATTGCAAGCGGATCATTGGCCTTTTCTCCGATATTAAAGGCAACGGTGGGGGAGGTTGGAGAAACTAGCACATCGCATTTTTCAAACGCTTTTTCAAAATCCTGTTTTATCAGTGTCCTGACCTTTAACGCTTTAAGATAATAAGCATCGTAATAACCGGCGGACAGAGCGTATGTCCCGATCATGATCCTTCTTTTAACTTCCGGACCAAAACCTTCCTGCTTTGTATTCATATACATGGTAATAAGATCGGGCGCGTTCTTTGAGCGGTGGCCGAACTTTACCCCGTCGAAACGCGCCAGGTTTGAGCTGGCCTCCGCCGGAGCGATCAGGTAATAGGTCGAAACGGCGTATTCAAAAGAGGGCAGGGAGACCTCTTCGATCTTTGCCCCAAGCTCTTCATATTTTTTAATCGCTTTTTTTAATGCGCTTTTTACGTCTTCCGCTATGCCATCGCCCATTAGTTCTTTTATAATCCCTATGCGTAATTCTTTTACGTTATTTACAAGCGCTTTTTTATAATCCGGCACCGGCAGATCAACGGAAGTTGAATCTTTCTTGTCGAACCCGGCCATCATTCCCAATAAGATCGCGGCATCGGTTGTATCTTTTGCCAGAGGGCCGATCTGATCAAGAGAAGAGGCGAAAGCTACCAGGCCGTATCTTGAGATCCTTCCGTAAGTCGGCTTTAACCCGACTACGCCGCAAAATGAAGCTGGCTGTCTGATCGATCCGCCGGTATCCGATCCGGTCGCGAGTATTGCCTCATCGGCTGCCACCGCCGCCGCCGAACCGCCGGAAGATCCGCCGGGAACCGCTTTCAGGTTCCAGGGATTTGAAGTCAAATGAATGGCAGAGTTTTCGGTTGACGAACCCATAGCAAACTCGTCCATGTTGGTCTTGCCGACGATGACTGCGCCGGCCCTTTTCAGTTTTGATACCACGGTCGCATCATAGGGCGCGATATAATTCTCAAGTAT
>JBAZPF010000148.1:0-2801 GCA_041648295.1 Candidatus Margulisiibacteriota bacterium
ACGCACCCATGGCAAGGAAAACCGCGCTCATTATCATTGCCTTCGCTCCAAATTGTTTGTCCATCTTTGTTCTCAGTATATTTACCATAAACATCTCCCGCGACATCCAACCACCTTCCCTCAAAATTATCTCCCGGATTATATTCTAAATGATACATTAATAGATGCGCCGCTTCATGTGCAATATTTTTTTGCTGTAAGATGTTACGCGATAAGTAAATTTTTTGGAGTATCCTGTCGGCGTAACATTCTTGTTTGGCCACAAAAAACGTAACAAGAGATTTGGGATAAAGATCAATTCCCTTTATTTGTTCACGCATTTGTGGAGTAAGATTTGATAGATATCCTGCGGTTAGATAAGTCACTTTAGGATCAAATCCTTCCGACAAACTAATATTAGGAAAAAGTATTTTAAATCCTTGGACACTTAATTTCCCATTTGTTGGGTAACCACTCTCATCATCCCATGCGACTATTTCGCCAGCATGGAAATCATGCCCTAATATGCGGACATCCTCATCAAGTGTTCCATTAAGGAGTTTTCTATTTGTAGAATAGAATACTTCGGTATCGGCCTTATGCCATTTCCCATTAATAGAGGCTCTTTCTGCCAAAATCCCTCCACAAATAAAAGCCTCTTGTCCACAATGTTGAATAGGTCGATCATTTCTGATTTTTTCCCCATTAATTCCGACCACAGTTTTCGACTGAACGGGTTGCGCGGCAGCCGGTTTTGTTGCGGAGAAACAACTCGTTATCACTGCGGCCATTGATAATGTTTTCGCTAATCTCGATCGCGGATAAAAATGGGAAATTTTAGATATCAATTTTGTTCCTCCAAATCTCCTATGGGAATCTTCTAATAAAAGGCCTCTGATTAATTTGTTAATTGCTCAGCGCTCTGTTATAATATTATCGTCACTTTTTACCAAAAATTTCACTATGACACTAAAAATTTCCATTTCCGGAATTCGCGGCACCGTTCCGGAGTCGCTGACCCCCGAAGTCTGTCTCGATTTCGCCAAGGCCTTTGGCACATATCTTGACGGCGGAAAAATCGTTATCGGCACCGATCCTCGCCGGTCGTCGGAATTCATTAAGGGAATTATCTTTTCAGGTCTCCTTTCCGCCGGCTGCGAGGTCGTCGATCTCGGGATCTGCCCCACCCCAACCGTCGGGATCATGGTCCGCGATCTTAAGGCCGACGGCGGCATCGTCGTGACCGCTTCCCACAATCCTCTTCCCTGGAACGGAATAAAATTCATGCGCGGGGACGGAATATTTCTCAATGAAACGCAAGCCGCGCGGTTCATTAAAATATACGAAGAAAAAAAGTTCCGGGTCGCCGTCTCCCGGGGTGTCGAAGCCGATCGTTCAGGCATCAACACTCATATAAGCAAAGTTATGAAAATCGTCAATCCTCTGCCGATCCGCCGCAAAAAATTAAAAGTGGCGGTTGACGCCTGCAATGGGGCCGGTTCGGTCGCGCTGGTAAAATTACTGGAAAAACTGGGGTGTAAAGTGATCGGCATAAATATTGATACCCGCCTGCCCTTCCCTCACCCTCCCGAGCCAACCGCGGAAAACCTGACCGAATTACGGCAGCTGGTAAAAGATAAAAAGGCTGACATTGGCTTCGCCATGGATTCGGACGCTGACCGTTTGGCTGTAGTGTCGGAAGAAGGGAAGCCGGTGGGAGAAGAATTGACCCTGGCGCTGGCGGTCAATTATATTCTGGGGCGCCATCCTTTTTTAAGCCAGAATAAAAAGATAGTCGTGATCAATCTTTCCACCACCCGGGCGATCGACGACATTTGCCGGGCACACCGGGCAACCTGCATCCGCACCAGGGTCGGCGAAGTGAATGTGGCAGAAGAGCTGAAAAATCTCAAAGGGCTCATCGGCGGAGAAGGGAACGGCGGCGTGATTTTCCCCCGGGTGGGATATAACCGCGACAGCCTGACGGCGGCCGCACTGCTGTTGAGCTGCATGGCCGGCAGCGGGAAAAAGCTTTCCGCCCTGATCCGGGAAATTCCTCCTTATGCCATGATCAAGTCCAAGATGGAATGCGGAAATATTGACGAAGCGAACGACCTGGTGGAAAAAGCGAAATTTCTGTTCAAGGGCGAGGATATGATCCTGACCGAAGGGGTAAAAGTGATCTTCCCTGACTCCTGGATCCACATCCGCGCTTCCAATACCGAGCCCATTATCCGCGTCATCGCGGAAGCCGGAAAAAAAGAACGGGCCGAAGGATTAATTCGAAAGTTTTTCGATCAGCGAAGCCAGAGCAGTGCGGGGCAAGTCTAAAAATCTCGCCGCTGACCTAAATACTCCTGGATTGGCTTATGAGGTTAAGGACCTGCGAGAGAAAAGGATAGAATGGTTTCCCCAATCTCGAGGTTTACCTGATAGCTAAGTTCCGCGATTTTTTAACTTCATACGAAGGTATTTTACCGCTCGAAAAATACCCCATGACGCAATAATCCCAATAAACATTTTCAAGAAAAAGATAGTATTAGTATGACTTAGAGGATGTTTCGCGATATAATATAAAAAAGAATGTTCCTGATGACCTATCTGCTCTTGATCGGGCTTTATAATAGTATGATATTGATTGTCTGTTATAAAGCCAAATTCATGTAATAAATTAATTTTTGCCGAATATCTCCAATCATGTCTGGGCGAACTGGGATCCACCAATAGCTTCAACGCACCTATGTTAGAATAAATTTCTCCGACAAAAGTCGCAACATCTTCACTAACATTTTTACACCCGTATGGCATTACGCACCCATGGC
>JBAZPF010000149.1:0-2796 GCA_041648295.1 Candidatus Margulisiibacteriota bacterium
TCCGGCGCCAAAACATGCTGGCGTCGATATAAGAGAACGAACAGCTTATCAGACATTTATAATCCCGATCTTTTTATATAATGTCCGGCGATTTCACATTCATTATTGGCGGGAGGCGGTCGGGGGCTTGGCTCGCCCTTCGTTCTCACAAAGAGTTCTAATTCCGAAGGCCATGCGAGACAGGGATGGGGAGGTTCCGGTCGGGGGTTTTGGAGGATAGATATTGAAATCGCCTAGAGCTTTTTTGTTTCTTTTTTGGGGCAATGCCAAAAAAGAAAGAAGAAAAAAAATGGTGGGGCGGAGGTTTACATAATAAGAGATTATTACACTCTTCTTTTCCCAGGCAATTTTAAAATAACCTGTCCGCCAAAGGCGGATCCGCCTCCGGCGGAAAATTTTATTATTTTAAAATTGGGTGAAATTCCCGCTATGCGGGATCGATAAAGTTATGGTTGGTAATAGAGGTTATATGGGAGGATTAAAATGGTAAGTTTTAGAACATCATTTTCAAATGGGGTCTCAAGGATCGAGTCATTTGCGCCGGTAAGAATGGCCGCGAGCGCGATAAATATCGCGAGTTCAGCAATTACTTCTATGAGCGCTTCTATAGCGATGTCAAAGGTGGGGCTTGGAGGTATGTTTGTTGCTGCTGCTGTAACTGCGCTTGGCTCTCTTGGCTGCGGCCGGTTTCTTCTGGACGATGTATTAGAAGGAAAGCCAACTATTGCTCAAACTCCTTTAACTGACAGCGGGCTTGATGTTGTGAATGTAGATGCTGAAGCTGGTCTTCCCGAAGCGGATGCCGGGATTGACGGAGATGCTTTGGTCAATCCCGATGTAATTGATGCCGCTGAAGCAGAAGCTGATGCGATCATTCTTCCAGATGCTCCTGATGCCGATGAAGCGGATGCCCCCATCAACCCTGATGCTCTTGAAGCCGGAGACGGCGATGCGAATCCGGTGGATGTGGTTGATGGAGATGTGATTCAGCCGGATGCGGACGGAGCGGTTTGTGTGCCATTTAATTTTAATTATAAAAATTTTAATCCGACAACGGGAACATATACAAATACTGAAGCTGTTAACGGTGCGATACAATTACAAGAGGACGAGACAAAGTGGACCGGAATTTATGATGCCAGCAAGGGATTTTTACCGGATGATATTAATACGGTTCCTCAATGGGCAAAATATGGATCATTTGTTGCGCCTTCGCCGAATGTTTCAACAGGTTCATTATTTTTAAATACACTTGGGTCAAATGCTGGCGGCTATTATTCAGTAAATACTAATTTTGATAATAGCTTGGGATATGCTATTGATATTAATTTAAAACTTAATGGTGAAGATGACGCAACCTTTCCAGATGAATATGGCTTTTCAGTAATTTCTACAGATGGGACTAAATATTCAACTATAGCTTTTGTCAATGGGTGTATTTGTGATCCAGAGGTATCGAAAAATTGTTATCAGATTGCAACAGGCATTTCTAATTATCATTTATATAGAATTATTGCAAAGGGAGCAGATTTTAAGGTTTATGTAGATAATGTGCTTGGATTAGATGGCACAGGATACCTCTTGAAGCCAGCAGGAGGATATAATAATATTAATGTTGGAGACGGAAGTTCAAACCCTGACAGCTCGACTAATATCAAATTTATTAGATGGTATAGTCTTGGGACCAACCCCCCGCATAAAAGTACAGGCACATATCAGCATGGTTCAACAGCGGATAGTGCCATTATCGATTTTGATTGGTCTGGTGTTCAGCTGGGGTGGAATAATACGGGGACAGGAACATCTTCTATAGCTATCAGGACCGGAAATACACCAGCGGATCTTTCTGCGGCGCCATTTTCTTCAGAATTTACCATTCCAGGCGCGATTTCGTCAGGATATACGGGGAAACTGCTTCAATGGCGGCTGACTGAAGCCACGAGCGGAGATACTCCCGTTGTCCCAGAAGTGTCGTTTAATAAAGACTGCGCGGATAAGTAAAGGCGCTAGCCCCTAACCCATTCTTAATTTAAAAATGGGGTTCCCGTTATATCCATGCAAGTTTTCCGCTTCCCGCCACGATTTATTAAGTAGCATGGGCAATATTATGGGTACAATTCAAAGAACGGATATTACAAAGCATATCCAGACCATCAAACAGTTTGCGGGTCCTTCCGTCGAAACGCCCGCGATTCCCCCGGATGCGTTGAGGGGAATGCTGGCGGCAATATGCGCTTCTCCTGCCGGACTTTCCGGCCTGACTTGGACAATAGATAAAGCCTCTCCAACTCAAACTCAAAAGCCGGCAATTCAATCCCCCGAGGGAAGATATGCCTAGCAACGATATTATCTCAATGGGAACCGATAAGCTCCCGGAATATTTAGCCGGCCTCGGGCTCAAGCCCCAGCAGATGGTAGCCGTCCTTTACGGTCTTTTCAAAGAGGTTCGCCAGCTTGGGACGCTAAGCCCAAGCGAAGATAATACGATACACATAACAAAAGAAAAACTTTTAAAAATGTCAAAAGACACCGCCTTGGAATCAAGCCTCTACGCTTTATACTCCAAAATTCAAAAGGCCAAAAACCTGGATGTTATTTTTCAAAAGGAACATTATACCGCTTCGCTCTCTTCTCCCGACCTCTGGCACAATCCAAATCGCGGCCCGAAAATTTCAACTGAAAACGTAAAAATCGAGGAGCCGGTTGAGATCCTTGATTTTGTCAGATTTATCGGCGCCTGCGGGATAGATCCCGCCCTGGTCAAAAAAGCGATGGAAGAGAGAATGCTGTTAAAAG
>JBAZPF010000150.1:0-2791 GCA_041648295.1 Candidatus Margulisiibacteriota bacterium
CGCCAAATGTGGTTGAGGCGGTCGAATGGGTCAAAGCAAGAGGGGGCAAGACCATAGGCCTGACGGGTTTTGACGGAGGCAAGCTTCGCTCAATTTGCGACCTGGCCGTTCATGTGGCTACGGAGAAGGGTGAATACGGCCCGGTTGAAGATATTCACCTTATTTTAGATCATTTAATAGCTACCTGGCTTCAGTATAAAATGGCGAAAAGGTGAGGATAAGATAATGGATGCAAATAAAGTATTGATAGGGCCTTCAAGTTTTGCGGAACTTGATTCGACCCCGCTTAATGCGCTTGAAAAAGCGGGTTTTAAGGTCATTCCAAATCCTTATAAAAGGAAATTAACAAAGGAAGAGTTGAACGCTCTTCTTCCTGGAGTTGCCGGGTTGATAGCCGGGCTTGAGATGCTTGATAGAGAAGTGCTTGAGAAATCGAGCCTCAAGGTTATATCACGTTGCGGTTCAGGGCTTTCTAATGTTGATTTAAAAGCGGCCAGGGAGCTTGGCATAATCGTAAAAAACACCCCGCTTGCGCCGGTTACGTCCGTAGCCGAACTGACAGTCGGCTGTCTGATCCTTTTGGTCCGTAAAGTTGCGCAAATGGACCAGGCGCTGCATGCCGGTAATTGGTTAAAAATGATCGGACGCCAGCTTTCCGGAATGAAAATTGCGGTGATCGGTTTTGGTAATATCGGGCGGGAAGTGGGCAGGCTGCTGGCCGCCTTCGGCGCGGAGGTTTGTCCGGTGGATCCCTTATATCCGAACTCTACCGATCTGCCAACCGCTCTTAAAGAGGCAGATGCCGTATCTTTGCACTCAAGCGGCGAAGCCTGTATTTTGGGCAGAGAGGAATTCAAAATCATGAAAGACGGAGCTTATATCCTAAATGCGGCGAGGGGAGGGCTTATCGATGAAGCGGCGCTGATCGGCGCTTTGGAGAGCGGAAAGGTTGCCGGAGCGTGGCTGGATACTTTTTCATCGGAACCGTACAGCGGGCCCCTTACCAGGTTCAAGCAGGCGATTCTTACCCCGCACATCGGGTCTTATACCATGGAATGCAGAAAAAGCATGGAAAATGAAGCGGTGGATAATTTGATCAAAGCTTTTAAGGAGGCGGGATTATGAATATTGATTTTAAGGATCAGGTCGTTCTCATAACCGGCGCCACCCGGGGAATAGGGAAGCAGATCGCGGATGATATGGCGGCGGCCGGGGCGCAATTGATCTTAACCGGCACCAAGCCAGGCGCTGATAATTATTTTCAGGTTGATTTTACTAATAGAAAAAGCCTGGATTCTTTCATTTCCCAACTGGAAAAGATCAAGCGGATCGACGTTTGCATAAATAATGCCGGCATAAACCGGATAAATAACATTGATGAAACCGATCCCAAGGATTGGGATGACATAATCGCGGTTAATCTGACTGCGCCTTTTTTGATCATCAGGGCCGTTGCCAAGCTGATGAAAAAACAAAAATACGGCCGTATTGTCAATATTTCTTCGATTTTCGGTGTAGTGAGCAAGGAAAAGCGGTCCATTTATTCGGCCAGCAAGTTTGGTCTGCGGGGGTTGACCGTAGCGGCTTCCAATGAGTTGGCCCGATACGGTATTCTGGTCAACTCCGTCTGCCCCGGTGTTGTATTAACCGATCTTACAAAAAGCATCTTGACCGAAGAGGAGATGAAAGCCATCGCCGCTCAAATCCCCGCCGGCAGGCTGGCAACACCCGATGAAATCTCAAAGGTCGTGCTTTTTCTTTCAAGCAAATTGAACACCTATCTTACCGGTCAGGATATTATTGTTGACGGGGGTTATGTAAATGTCTGACCGCTTTACCGTAAAATCAATTTTTAAGGAGTACGAGGTGGATTTTAACTCTTCTCTGGATTTTGAAGGGGATCTCCAGGAATTTTTTATCATTGATAAGAAAATTGCCAAACTTTACCGGTCTACCCTTAAAAATGTCCTGAAAAACGGTCATACGCTTATTGTTGAGGCCAACGAATTTAATAAAACCATTCCATATTGCGCCCGATTGGTTGAAAAGCTTATAAAGCTGGGGATTCGAAAAAATAACCGCCTTATTGCCGTCGGAGGAGGCGTAATACAGGATATCACCGGTTTTATCGCTTCGATCCTCTATAGAGGGATCGACTGGCGGTTTTATCCCACAACCCTGCTGGCACAGGGCGACAGCTGTATTGGCAGTAAAACGTCCATAAACCTTGGGAAATTCAAGAACCTGGTGGGCAATTTTTATCCGCCTTCGGCGATCTCGATCAATGTTAATTTCTTAAGAACGCTTACGGCAAGTGAACTAAAGTCGGGAATCGGGGAAATGCTCCATTTCTACCTTATCTCCGGCAGCCGTATTGCGGAAGATTTGAAGGGGGAGTACGAAGCTTTATTTTCATCGCCGGGAAAGCTGAAAAAATACATCCTGGCAAGCCTGGGGATTAAAAAACGCGTTATCGAAATAGATGAATTTGATAAGAACGAACGCAATTTGTTTAATTACGGGCATACTTTTGGGCACGCGATCGAGAGCGTGACCGGATATAAGGTGAAACACGGCCAGGCGGTTACCAGGGGCATGGATATTGCCAATTATGTTTCCCTGAAGCACGGTTATCTGGATAAGGGAAAATATGATTATATGCATGGAATTCTTTCTCAAAACCTGCCGGATTTTAAATTAAAGGCGCATAACATGGAGGCTTATCTGAATGCCCTGTCGCGGGATAAAAAAAATATCGGCGGGAATTTGGGGTGCATTTTAACCAAAGGGC
>JBAZPF010000151.1:0-2700 GCA_041648295.1 Candidatus Margulisiibacteriota bacterium
TTAGAGAATTATGGAAACGGATTATTAGTGATAATGGGGTATCAATTTGCCAATTTTAATAAATAATGATAAAATACTAAAATCATGGCAGAAGAAGCATACGAAGCGACTAAAATAGAAAAAGGAAAGGGGCTTTCGGAAGAATCCGAAGTTGACGCCCTCATAGCCGGCGCCCTGGCCGAACTCGGTACCGCCCCAAAAAGTGAAAAGCCCGAAAAGGAACTGAAAGCTACCCCCATTCCGGTAACTCCAAAGGAAAAAATCGAGCCAAAGGTTGAACCAAAACCGGCCATACTTCCAGTACTGAAAGTACGTCCCGAAGGGGCAGTTTTTCAAAAACCGCAGGCCCCACCGCAGGAAAAAATGATGGCAAAAGAAAAAGAACCCGCCTATGAAGAGACATTTAGGAAATTCCAGGTCGGTTCAGTGGTCAAAGGCCCGGTAGTCAGAGTTGACTCGTCCGGCGCGTTTATCGATATCGCTTATAAGTCCGACGGTTTCATTGCCCGCGAAGAACTTGACCAGGACGTTAAGGTCGGCGACCAGATAGAGGCCGTGATCGAAAAACTGGAAAGCAAGGATGGTTATGTCGTACTTTCAAAGGAAAAGGCCGATTATGAGTTTGCCTGGAAAAACGCCAATGACGCTTATAGAAGCAGAAAAACACTATCAGCTAAAGTAATTTCCGCCGTGAACGGCGGACTGGTGGCGGAGTGCGAAGGCATGAGAGGCTTTATTCCCGCTTCCCAAATTGTTAAAAAACCCGAACAGCAGATGAAGGACTTTGTCGGCGCCATAATTCCGGTCAAGGTCATAGAAGCCAACCGCCGGCAGGGAAAGATAATACTTTCGCACAAGCTCGGCACAATAGACGCGGAAAGGCAAAAAACCGTTAAATCGTTTGACGGCCTTGAAGTCGGACAGGTAAGGCACGGAAAAGTCACCAGCTTGAAGAATTTCGGCGCGTTTGTCGACATTGACGGCATTGAAGGTCTGATCCATCTTTCGGAACTTTCCTGGAAACGGGTCAAACATCCTTCAGAGGTGGTAAAGGCCGGCCAGGAAATAGACGTTTTTATTCTTGGCGTCGATAAAATAAATCGCAAATTATCCCTGGGATTAAAGGAATTACAGTCCGATCCCTGGGCAACCGTTAATGAAAAATATAAGCCCGGTCAGGTCGTAAAAGTAAAAATATTAAGGCTCGCCAAATTCGGAGCTTTTGCCGAAATAGATGAAGGCCTCGAAGGTTTGATCCATATATCAGAGCTTTCATTAAACAAAATCAATACCCCCGATGAGGCGGTAAAACCAGGCGATCTGGTGGAAGCAAAGATATTGCGCATTATACCCGAAGAGCAAAGGATCGGTCTTTCAATCCGCGAAGTTGCTTTGGATAAAGAACGAGCGGATCATGAAGCGCAGAAAAAGGATGAGAATAAGGTCACCATCGGCACGATCATTGCCGAAAAAGAGAGACAGAAGGCCGAAAAGGAAGCAGAAATCACCGAAGAAGAGATCGTTGAAGAAGGGGTTCAAGACGAAGGATTGACATGAGCTTTTTATCCCTGCTGGACAACGCCATTCAAAAAAATTCCAGCCGGCTTTGTATCGGACTTGATGCCGACTTGAAAAGATTCCCCAAGCATATACTCGATTCCTCCGATCCTATTTATAATTTCAACCGGGATATAATCGATCAAACGCAGGACCTCGCCTGCGCTTACAAGCCCAATATCGCCTTTTATGAAGCTTATGGCATCTACGGCCTTGAGGCTTTGATCAAGACCATCGAATACATCGCAAAGACTAAGATCCCGGTAATCCTCGACGCCAAACGCGGCGATGTCGGCCATACAGCCGCCGCCTATGCCAAGGCCATTTTTGAAATATATAAGGCCGATGCCACTACCGTTAATCCGTACATGGGCCATGATTCAGTCGAACCTTTTCTGAATTATAAGGACAAAGGGATTTTTGTTCTCTGCCTTACCTCAAACATCGGGTTCAGGGATTTCCAAACCGCCGGGAGAGAAGAACCGCTTTATATTTCCGTCGCCAAACATGTCAGAGAATGGAATCATTACGGTAATTGCGGTGTGGTGGTAGGCGCGACCTCCCCGGAAGAGCTAAAACAGATCCAAAAAATAACCGGCGACATGCCGATCCTGATCCCGGGGGTCGGGGCGCAGGGAGGGGATCTGGAGAATTCCGTGAAATACGGAGGGAAGCGCGGGATCATCAACGCCAGCCGGAGCATTATCTATGCAAAAGACCCCAGGAAAGAAGCGGAAAAGCTAAGAAATGAGATAAATAAGTGGCAATTGAAGTAGTCGATAATAAAAATCCGGACCGCGACTACACGGTGGATATAGAGTTCCCGGAATTTACCTGCGTCTGCCCAAAGACCGGCCTCCCCGACTTTGCCACGATCAAGATCGAGTATATTCCCGATAAATTGATCGTGGAATTAAAATCCCTTAAGATGTATTTCATTTCCTACCGCAATGTTGGCACTTTTCACGAAGATGCGACCAACAAGATACTTAACGATCTGGTAGCCGCCTGCAAACCGAGGAAGATGAAGGTTGTCGGAGAGTTTAATGTTCGCGGGGGGATTAAAACGACCGTTACGGCCGAGTATAAATCTTAATCGAGCAATTGCGCCTTATCGGCGTATTGCCTCGCCGTTTCTTCTAA
>JBAZPF010000152.1:0-2676 GCA_041648295.1 Candidatus Margulisiibacteriota bacterium
TATTATTGCTTCCGCGTAATCCCCCACCCTGACCTCCGCCGTTTCATTAAGCGCTATCAGCGACATGGCATCGATCGCTTTTTCAACCGTTCCCTCCGCAAGCTTATCCCCAACCGGAATAATTTCAGAACTGCCTATTTTAATTTTGCTTTCCGCCTTGAATATAGAAATTGTTTGCCCCGCGTCTATCCCGTCGTCCAAGCCAATATTTACGGCAACTTTATTGTCTTCTACCTTTTTCACTTTCCCCCGTTTTATTGGAAAATCAAACTTCGACAGCATGTCGCCAATCGATTTTTTCACCTCTGACAGATTAGTTATCACTGATTCTTCTTCAAACACAGCCGCGCCCTGATAAACATCGTAAATTTTAATATTTAACTTTAAATTGCTAGTGTTATCTTCCCCAAACAAGTCCTCAAGCGAAACGTCTCCCGACAGATCCCCGGACGCTTTTAAAAAGACCAAAAGGTCCAAGCCAGCGAATTTCGCAATATCCAGCAATTCCTTTTCTCCTGCCTTTTTCACCTTTAACTTATTGCTGACATACGATTTAAAGTCTTTCTTGCTTATGACTTTAATGTCGGGGCGCGCTTTAAAATAGTCCGTGGCCATTTTTTCAATCCTGGAGCCGCTTTCAATCGATGCCCCTTTTACTCCAAAGCTGATGTCATACACGCATAAATTGAACTTTTCGGCGGCCATGGCCGAATTTATTCCGAAACTTAACCCTATTATTATTAACAAAGACCATATTTTCATATTTTTCATTTTTCTCTCCTTACTCTAAAATTAAATCTTTTGTCCCACCGAAAAACTATAATTATTCATCGTAGCGGAACTGCCTGCATGGTCAGGAATTAAGGTATTATTAGTTGCCTCCAGCAGCAGGCCGGTATTTTCAAATATCATAAAATTAACCCCGAGCGCCAGCTCCAGACCGGTATAATGAATTGAATATCCATATGTATCTTGAATCGACCCAAAATGATAGAGGGTCGAAAGATACGGTGCGGCAAATCCAAATGTTTTACTTAAAATTAATCCGGCCCCCCAATCCTCAAAAAGACTATTACTCGAATAATTGCCATATGGAGAGTTATAGGCCGCAGTTATATTCGTGGCCTTAAACGCGAATAAGCTTGATAAGTTTAAAGGCGTATATTCCGAATCCTCTATAAGCCCGTATTTTAATTCCATTCCGTATACAGGCCCATTAACTGAATATCCCGGCATTAATCTCGCCAGTTCCGTGTAATTAACAAATCCGGCAGTCCCGTAAATATCCAAATTAGGAATTATTCCGTATCCCAGCATTAAGCCATAGGTTAAATTATTGCTTAAAGAACTCTGGGCGTACGTAGAGCTGACGCATCCCGTCTTAAACCCGAATCTCCCCTGCCCCAAAGTATTTGCGGTTAAAAGAACTTCGCCATAAGAATAATTGATTAATATGAGGCTTGCCAGAATCCCTAAAATTATTTTATTCATTAGAAATCTCCTCCCCGTTTTTTAATTTCCGGCTTCTTTTCTTCTGTCTTATTCATTTTTATCATTTTAGCCTTTGCTTCTGTTTTTCGAACCGGCCAATCCAAGTCTTGAGCTTTTGCCCCTTTCAGTATTCCCGTCTTGGGCACGCAGAAAAGCATTATTGTTCTTTCGGTCGACATCCCGCCTTCGCCCGTCAATTCAAAATGAAGCAAATTTACTCCGGGCTTTAAGTTTATTTTTTTCTTGAATTCGCCTTTGTCGTCAATCTGGACGGGTTCATCATTTAAAAGCAGTTTTTCTCCAGCCGCCGAGCCGCTTATGGCAATGCTTTCTTTGGTCGTGATCGTTCGGTTCGTGATCCCTTTTATCCCCAGCTTCGGCTTTGTCGGCAAAACCTCAAAATAAACATCCTTGCTCGATTTATTGTTTTCCAGGTCTTCGGCGGTTATCGTAATTTTCTTCGCGCCAAGATCCGCATTTTTTGGGACTTCCCACTCAAGCAGCGCCAAATTGTCCTGATTTGGATTGAGTGATAATTCCTCTCCCGTCGGCATGACCGCTTTTAATCCCTTCGCCTTCTCCGACAGTTTGACGCCTAATCGGAGCTTGGTCTCCCGATATATTTCTCTGCTGACAAATTTACATTGGATATCCGGCGGCGAGAAATCGCTTTTCCCGAGATAAGAAATTGAAAAGAAATGGCCGTTATTGCCGTTGTAGCCGGCGTAAGGGCGATAAGCGTAATCAAATAGGAATCCGCCGAATCTTAGTCCGATTCCCGCAGTTGGTTCGGTAACAACATTAACCGCTCCGCCTCCCTCCGTCGGGAGCAGGTCCTGATCAAGCCCCATCCTCAACGCCAGCGCAGTTGTCGGCCACCATTCAAGCCCGCCGCGCAATTGAAAAGGATCATTTTTATCTAAAGTATATTTTTCAAATCCGGCCTCCATGCCAAGATGCGATTCTTCAAAAACAAGCCCGATCGCGCCTCTTGTCCGTGTGGGAATGCCCTCTTTTAGTCCCGTGTTCCAGTTCATGCTCGCGCCCATCGAAGCAGGGATAAGATTTTCCTGCAGTACCGCAAATCTTAACCAGGGAACCGGCTGATAACGGAAGCCCAGGTCCGCGTCGTAACCAGTCGCGGATCCTTTGACCAAATTATCTCCAAATAATTTTAATCTTAGG
>JBAZPF010000153.1:0-2629 GCA_041648295.1 Candidatus Margulisiibacteriota bacterium
GTACCTTAACCGGCGACTCTTTGAGGTCCCCTATTATCGTCAGCGTTAAATATTCGTTCTTCAAGTATTTATTTGCCATTTGAATGATATTGTCCAGATTAATTTTGTCCACTTTATCGAATATTTCATCAATTGTGATGACCCGGTTATAATAAAACTGCGACTTGGCAATATAGCTCATCCGGGAAGCGGTGGCTTCCATTCCCAGGACCATTGTCCCCTTAAGATGCTCTTTTGCCCGATCAAGCTCCTTTGGCGTCAGGCCTTCTTTTTTCATCCGTGTAAATTCAGCTAAGATCAGCTCTATTACCTGCTTCACATTCTTCATTTCGGTTCCGGCATATACATAGAACACGCCAAAGTCGCGGAATGGAGATTCAGTAGCGTAAACGGCATAGGCCAGTCCCCGTTTTTCCCTGACTTCCTGGAAAAGCCGCGAGCTCATCGACCCTCCCATTATTATTTCCATTAGATTGAACGCATAACGGTCTTCATCGGTTTGCGAAGGGCCTTTTACTCCGAGGCAGAGATGCACTTGTTCGGTTTTTTTGTTCCTTACGCGTATTTCTCCCGATATTTTAGGCTCGGGCAAAGTTTTCTTATCGGCTTTCCCTGAAAATTTGGAAAAATATTGGGATATCAGACCAACCACTCTTTCATGTTCAAGATTCCCGGCCGCGGTCACGATCACATTGTCCGGACGATACAGACGGTCGCGATATTTGACAAATGAGCCGCGCTCAAAACCGCTTACACTTTCCTTTGTGCCGATGGTCGGCTTGCCCAGGGGATGACCGTGCAGGATAGTTTCGGCAAAAAGATCATGGATAAGCTCGTCGGGCGTGTCCTCATACATATTGATCTCTTCAAGGATCACGCCTTTTTCCATGTTAAGATCTTCGGTTTTAATAAGCGGATTCAAGAAAATGTCTGAGAGGACGTCGACCGCGACATCCAGATGCTTGTCCAGAACGATCGAATAATACATCGTTTGCTCTTTGCTGGTGTAGGCGTTGAATCTTCCCCCCACCTCGTCCAGAGCCTCCGCGATCTCGAAAGCCGAACGCTTGGGCGTGCCCTTAAAGGCCATGTGTTCGATAAAGTGGGTCAGCCCTTCCTCGTCGTGCAATTCATCGCCCGACCCCGCCCCCACCATTATCCCCACCGCCGCCGAACGAACTGTAGGCATAGTCTCGGTCAGGATCTTAAGGCCGTTATCAAGAACCGTTTTTTTTGCGTTTGGAATGATCATTTATAAATTCCTTTCTCTCTGATATAATCCAGTACCGGTTTTGGCAAAAGTTTTTCTACTGTCTTGCCTTCCTTTATCCTTTTCCTTATATCTGACGATGAGATATCCTCCTTAAGCTCGACCAAATGAATCTTATCCACTTCCTTTTCGAGCGGCGGGAATTTGACCAAACGTCTGAATGTTCTGATCCTAGTTCCCGGCCTGGTGCCAACGATAAATTCGCACAGTTTAAAAAGCTCCAGAGGCTTTTTCCAGGATAATATTTCATTTATGGAATCGAGTCCCATAATGTAAAACAATTTCGATGCTTTTCCGTATTTTTTTGCGAGCTGGCCGAACGTATCGACCGCGTAGGAATACCCTTCCCGATCCAGCTCGATGCGTGAAAGTAGATAATCGAGATGCCCTTTTATCGCCAGCGCCACCATTTCATAGCGAAGCTCTTTGTCGATAACATCGTTATCTTTATGGGGGGGCTTGCCTGAAGGAAGAAAAATTATCTTATCAAGCGCAAATTCTTCTTTTGCCACCGCCGCCAGCGCCAGATGCCCTTTGTGGATGGGGTTAAATGTTCCGCCCAGAACGCCGATCCTTTTCATACGGCTCTTATCTGTCCCGTGCCCTGAACAATATATTTATATGAGGTCAGCTCTCTCAGTCCCATCGGCCCGCGGGCGTGGAGCTTTTGGGTGGAGATGCCGATCTCCGCGCCAAAGCCAAACTCTCCACCATCGGTAAATCGTGTAGAAGCATTATGATAGACTGCGGCGGCATCGACATAATCCTCAAAGTACTTTACAGCCTTTTTGTCTTTGGTAATGATCGTTTCAGAATGTCTGGTTCCGTATTTATTGACATGCTCGACCGCCTCTTCAACCCCGGAGACGACTTTTACCGCCAGGATCAGGGCCAGGAATTCTGTCCCCCAGTCCTCTTCGGTCGCTTTCTTGACGGTATTATCGATCGCCATGACTTTGGCATCGCCTCTCAACTCTACCCCTGCCTCTTTTAATCTCTTAAATATTACCGGGAGGAATTTGGACGCGATCGCCTCGTCAACTAAAAGCGTTTCAATGGCATTGCATACCGAAGGACGCGATACTTTGGCGTTAAAGACAATGTCAGACGCCATCTTAAGATCCGCGGTTTTTTCGATATAAGCGTGGCAATTGCCCTCGCCCGTCTCGATGGTCGGGACCTTTGCCTTTTGAACAACGGTTTGGATCAATCCTTTGCCGCCTCTCGGGATAAGGACATCAAGATATTCGCGCAAACCCATAAGATCTTCGGCCGCGATCCGGGATGTATCCTCTATAAGCTGGATCGATCCGTCAGGTATGCCCGCTTTATAGGCCGCTTCGCGGATAATTTTGGTCA
>JBAZPF010000154.1:0-2609 GCA_041648295.1 Candidatus Margulisiibacteriota bacterium
AAGATCTTCTTTTTATCAAATACTTTGCTTACGCCGATCTTTTCAAATTCTTTTATTGCCGTAGGGGCGGTTATGTCATTGCCCAGGACCAGATCGACCTTGCAGTTGATCAGCTGTCCGGGTTCGACGGACTTTAATCCCGCGTGTTTGGCCAGTATTTTTTGCGAAATGGTTTGCGGCATGATCAAATACTATCAAAAATTCGCGATAATTTCAATTAAAAGCTTGATTTTTAGTTTTTTTGTCTTATAATACAAACAAGGTTCTATGAGTAAAAAAAGGAGGAATTGAAATGAAGATGCTAAATAAAGTTCTGGTTGCGTTGTTTGTCTTGGCCCTGTTTTCGGTAAATGCATATGCGGCTGCTGTTAACTATACAGTTCGGGTCTATTTAATGCCTGGAAAGGATACTGCTTATAAATATTGGGAAGTCCATCCGAAAGATGCAGTAATGTATATTAATAAAATGGTGGGAGCTGAACCAGCAAATAGTGTTTCAGGCGCAAAACTGGAAGTTTTGGCCAAAGTGTTGAATACGCAGATGGTCGTGAAGACTGTTTATACTAATGGTCTGGGGATCGCACGGTTTAGTGCAAATCCCGGGTCGACATTGAGAGTTACCAAACAGATCAAATTAGGCAGTCTTAAATTGATCCCGTTCATTTCCCCTTATTCTGTTGTTTTGCCTGATATAATGAATAAAACTCCAAGTGTTTTAGGTGTTAATCAGATCATAATGGAGATCGGGGTCGCCAAATTTTTGCAGAAATAGATCGGCTGTAGAATTTTGTAAAGGGGCGGTTTTTACCGCCCCTTTTTTTGTGATATAATCAATCCATGCCTGACAAGAAAATATTCATATCGGTTGTGGGCGAAAGCCATGCCTCGCCGGAGATCTCCAAACTGGCCGAAGAGGTCGGCGCAGAGATCGCTAAAGCCGGAGCTGTTCTGGTTTGCGGCGGGCTAAGAGGGGCGATGGAGTCCGCCTGCAGGGGCGCAAAAAGCGCGGGCGGGACAACTATCGGGATCCTCCCCGGCAGCAAACGCGAAGAAGCCAATCCCTACATCGATTATCCGATCATCACCGGCATCGGTTATGCAAGGAATAAACTGGTCATCAAAACCGGTCATGTGGTCCTTGCGGTAGGCGGAAGCTACGGCACGCTTTCCGAGATCGCGTTTGCGCTCGGATATGAAATCCCGGTGGTCGGCCTCAATACTTGGCAATTTATCCATCACAGCGGCCAGATGGACCAGAAAGTCCATCGCGCCAATACTCCAAAAGAAGCGGTTGCCCTGGCAATAAAACTGGCAAAAGAAGCGCGCCATCCGGAAGAAGCCCGCGAATATAAGACATAATGCCAACTCAAAGACAACAAGCCCTCAAGGGGATAATAACCCGGGAAATGCGGCAGGTTGCCCGCGATGAAAAGATTTTGGAAAAGGATATACTTCATGGCCTCGCCTCCGGCATAATTGCCATTCCTTTTAATCCGCTCCATAAAAATTCTAAAGGCATAGGCATAGGCAGAGGTATGAGGGTTAAGGTGAATGCCAATATCGGCACCTCCGCCGATTATCCCAATGTAAAAGAAGAATTAAAGAAACTTAAAGCCGCGCTCGATTCAAAGACCGATGCGGTAATGGACCTATCTACCGGCGGCAACATTAACGCTATCCGGAAGCAAATAATTAAAAATTGTCCGGTCCCTCTGGGCACCGTTCCCATCTATCAAGCCATGGTTGAAGATAAAATGACGATTGACGGAATGTTTTCGGTGGTCGAGTCGCAGGCAAAAGAGGGCGTCGACTTTATGACCATCCATTGCGGGGTGACCAGAGCTTCGGTCAATGCTTTAAAAAAACATCCGCGGTTGATGGATATCGTAAGCAGGGGCGGGGCGCTGATGGCCAAATGGATAATTGAGAACGACCAGGAAAATCCTTTTTATGAATACTACGACCACCTTCTTGAGATCGCCGCTAAATATGATGTAACGCTTTCCCTCGGCGACGGCATGCGGCCGGGCTCGATAATTGATGCTGGCGATGCCGCGCAGATCGCGGAATTGAAAATATTAGGAAAGCTGACAAAAATAGCGTGGGACGCCGGAGTTCAGGTAATAATCGAAGGCCCGGGCCATGTTCCTTATAACCAGATCGTTGACCAGATGAAAATGCAAAAGAAATATTGTTATAACGCGCCGTTTTATGTTTTGGGCCCGCTGCCAACTGATATAGCGCCTGGCTACGATCATATTACTGCCGCGATCGGCGGGACACTGGCGGCGGTTTCCGGCGCCGATTTTCTCTGCTATGTTACCTCAACCGAACATCTGGGCTTGCCGACTCCTGATGATGTTTACGAAGGCGTGATTGCTTCTCGCATCGCCGCCCATTGCGCGGATATTGCCAAAGGAGTGCCGGGGGCAAGGGAATGGGACATGAAGATGTCCAAGGCTAGAAAAGAACTTAATTGGGGAAAGCAGATCCAATTAGCTATCGATCCCGTCAAGGCAAAAAAGATCCACGATAAGAGAAAGTCCAAGTCAAAAGATGTCTGCTCCATGTGCGGCGAGTTCTGCGCGATGAAGATCTCCTCGGAAGCA
>JBAZPF010000155.1:0-2607 GCA_041648295.1 Candidatus Margulisiibacteriota bacterium
AATGCCCGGTACGCGGTTTCTATTCCCGACATGGTCGCGGCCGCGTTTTCAAAAGCGTTATGGACAAACGGGGTCGTCCAAGCTGAATACGGGAAGATCGTGGTCACGACTTCAAGACAGCCGGTAGCGGAAACTACAACCACCGGGTCTTTTGACGACATACAGACCATGCGCACTATTTGCGGAAATCCGCAGCCGGAACACGCCCTGTGGCCTCCGGTCAAAGGATCCTGCCGGGTCGATAATTCTTTTAAAGTTGCCATTTTATTCCCTCACTCCCAGATAATTGATCGGCGGCATCTTGTCGACTTTGGCAAGATCCGCAAAAACGCTCTTTAACTGCGGAACATTGATGTCCCGTCCGCCCAGGCCGTAAACATAATTAATGACCTTGGGCGCATTTGAGGCTCCGTATAAAGCCGAACGGATCTCGGCAAATACCGGCCCGCCCTGCGTGTTAAAAGAATCGGAACGGTCCATCACCGCCACCGCTTTTAATTTCCCCAGCGCGGCCGCGATCTCTTCGGCCGGGAACGGGCGGAAAACCCTTAGCTTTAGCATTCCCGCTTTGATCCCCTGTTCTCTCAATTGGTCGATGGCGACCTTGGCCGTGCCGCAGGTTGAACCCAGGGCAACAATGGCAATTTCGGCGTCATCAAGCTTGTATTTTTCAAAGAAGCCGTATTCTCTTCCGAATTTTTTCCCAAAATCACGGCCCACTTCGAGTATCACGTCTTTTGCTTTCTTCATGGCGTCAAGGATAGGCATTTTATGCTCAAAATAATAATCGGTCAGGTCCAGAGCGCCGACAGTGGTAGGCTTTTCAATATCAAGAACGGAATAGGCAGCCTTTTTTTCTCCTACATATTCTTTTGCTTTGGCGTCTTCCAGCATCTCGATCCTTTCCATGCCGTGGCTGATGATAAACCCGTCGGTCGTCACCATTGTCGGGAGCATTACCCTCGGATCTTCCGCTATCTTTACCGCCTGCAGAAGATTGTCATATGCTTCTTGAGGATTTTCAGAAAAGATCTGTATCCAGCCAAAATCCCTCGCCGCCATGGTGTCGGAATGGTCGCAATGGATATTGATCGGGCCCGAAATGGCGCGATTGACATCGCACATTATGATCGGAAGTCTTAAAGCGGAAGCGATCGGAAGGATCTCATACATTAGAGCCAGTCCCTGCGAAGAGGTTCCGGTCATTACCCTCGCTCCGGTCGTTGCCGCCCCTACGCAAGCCGACATTGCCGAATGTTCGGATTCGACAGGAATATATTCGGTGTCTACCAAACCGTCGGCCACGAACTGGGCAAATATCATGACGATCTCGGTGGCGGGAGTTATCGGATAAGCCGCTACGACATCGGGATTTATTTGGCGCATCGCCTCGGCCATCGCTTCGTTCCCGGTTTTTGCTACTATTCCCATATTATTTCATTCCCTTTCCATGGTAATAGCCTTGTTAGGCTTTACCGGACATTCTTTGGCGCAGATCCCGCACCCTTTGCAATGCTTGTAATCGAAGCCCGTCATCTTGCTGTCTTTTACGGTTACAGCGGAATCGGGGCAGGAAATCCAGCAGATCAGGCATTGTATGCAGATCTCCGGATGCCAGACCGGCTTTTCTCCAATGCGCCAGTCGCCGGTCTCAAATTCTTCAGCAGTTCTTGCCCCCAGCTGGTCGCATGGAGGCAGTTCTTTCCAGTTCATTAATTTACTCACCTTTGACCTCCTCATAAGCACGGCTGATCGCTTTCAGGTTGCCCTCGATCACTTCGGGCTTTGAAGCGAATTTTTTCTTCAATTTGATCTCCGTATCGGCCAAAGTTTCTTTAAAATCAAGAAGCCCGGTAGCTTTGAGCAAAGCCCCAAGCATCGGGGTGTTGGGAATGTTCCTGCCGATGGTCTCCTTTGATATCCCGGAAGCGTCCACCGTAAATACTTTTGACCCTTTTAATTTCAATTTTTCCCTTATGCTCGACGGCTTGTCGGGGGTATTAACGATCAGGATGCCGTCCGCCGGAAGCCCGTCCGTCACATCCACTTTTCCCATCAGGGAAGCGTCAAGCACAACCACGATCTTCGGGCTGGTTATCGCGCAGTGCAAAGTGATCGGGTCGTCGGCAATCCGGTTGAACGCCGCTACCGGCGCGCCCATCCTTTCCGGCCCGTATTCCGGGAACGCCTGCACATATTTCCCCGAAGACATGGCCGAATCCGCCAGCAATAATGCCGCCGTCTTGGCTCCCTGCCCGCCTCGCCCATGCCACCTTATTTCCAAAATTTCTTTACTCAATTTATACCACCCAATTCTGTATTTTATTTATTAATACCAAATTCACCGCGATGCCTAAAATTATCAGCACTGCGATCGGCAGAAGCGCCGCCACAAATGCTTTCCAACGTTCAACGTTGTGGGTTTTTCGCGAGGCGATCGCCGTAATACCGTAAAGGTATAGAACGAAAAACGAATAAACTATGTTATACCCAATTTTAAAATTTGTAAAGTCCAGAAATCCCTTCTTGGAAAAAATAGCCAATAATGCGATAAAAATCATGATCAAAGCCGCGGAACTGCTGTAAAAAGAAGCTTTAACGCTTTGC
>JBAZPF010000156.1:0-2564 GCA_041648295.1 Candidatus Margulisiibacteriota bacterium
TCCGTCGGCATTTTGGCGCAACCGTCTCCCGACTGGCTTATGGCCGATCTTGCCATTCTTACTATAGGAGCAGTTACTGTTCCGTTTTTTCCTTCCGACACAAAAGAACATATAAAATATAAAACCGAAGACAGCAAGGTTAAACTTTTATTCTTGTTTATCCCTGACGCATGGGAGCGTGTTGAGCCGCTGACAAATCTATTCCGGGTAATCAGCAAAGGTTTTAAACCAGACCATCAAAAGGTTGCCGGGTTTGATGAATTCATAAAAATCGGAGCTGAAAAGGATGCTCAACAGCCAAGCCTGTACCCTATACTTCTAATGGAAGTTAAAGAGAATGATCTTGCCACAATAATATATACCAGCGGATCAACTGGAGTTCCTAAAGGTGTAGAGCTGACCCATAAAAATATGGTCAGCCAATTAAATGGCGCCAGGGTGCGGCTCCCTCTGGATTCGAAAAAAGATATTGCAGTAACATGTTTGCCTCTCGCGCACAGCTTTGAGCATACGATTGTCTATTATTACATCGCCAGCGGAATATCTATCTATTTTAATTCCGACATTAAAAATCTAGCGATGGAATTAAAGGAAGTTAAACCTACACTAGTCGCATTGGTACCGCTTGTATTTGAAAAAATATACGCAAATATCAAAGCAAAGATTGAGGCCGGTTCCGCACTGGAGAAAATTATCGGCAACTGGGCAATCAATGTCGCGAACCGGCATAATCCGGAAAAAGACAAGAAAAACTTTTTATTTTGGCTTGCGGATATACTTGTATTCAAAAAATTAAGAAAAGCAATGGGGGGACGATTACGTTTTGTTATTTCCGGCGGCGCTCCTCTAAAAGCTGATTTAAACCAGTTTTTTATAAATGTCGGTGTGCCGCTATATCAGGGATACGGTTTAACTGAAGCGTCGCCTATACTTTCGGCCAATTTTCCCGATAACAATATGATCGGGTCGGTCGGAAAACCATTTCCCGAAGTCACGATCAAGATAGACCCTTATGGAGAAGTCCTTGCAAAAGGCCCAAACATTATGACCGGTTACCATAATCTACCGGAGGAAACAGCAAATATGATCGATCCGGAAGGATGGCTTCATACCGGTGACCTTGGATTTATTGACCGCTACGGATATCTTTATTTAACAGGACGCAAAAAAGAACTTTTTAAATCCTCCGGCGGTAAATATATTACGCCTGTTCCAATCGAGCAGGATTTGACCTCGTCCCCTGTCATTGAAAGGGCAATGATTATCGGAGAAGGTAAAAGCTTTGTAAGCGTGCTGCTATTTCCCGACCATGCGTACATAAAGAAATGGAATAAGGATCCCGGCCAAAGCGACCGGGAATTTTTGGAAAGTCCGCAAATTAGAAAAAAGGTTGATGATCTGATAGAATCGATCAACAAAAAGCTTAATGACTGGGAACAGATAAAAGAATATCGTTTTGTCCAAAAACCAATATCGGTAGAATCCGGGGAATTGACTCCCACAATGAAGATCAAAAGACATGTGATTATGGAACGATATAAAAATCTCATTAAAGAAATTTACGGTGAGCAATGAAAGAGAGGATCGCAATTCTTGACGGTATAAGAACTCCGTTTGTCAAATCCGACGGTATCTTTAAACATCTTGATGCGGACGATCTGGGCGCAATAGTCGTAAAAGAAATCCTCGCGCGGACCGGTTTGGGAGTAAATGAAATTGATGAAGTGATATTTGGAAACGTTGCCCAGCCGATCCACGCATCCAACGTTTCGAGAGTAATTGCTCTTAAAGCTGGTCTGCCTTTTTCCTCTATTGCCCACACCGTCAACCGGAATTGCGCGTCCGGAATGCAGTCTATAACCGCGGGCGCCCTGCAAATCGTATCCGGAGAATCAGAAATTATTATCGCCGGCGGGACCGAGTCAATGAGCAATATTCCTCTGGTTTTTCGTCCGCAGATGAAGGACTTTTTCTTTTCCATGCTAAAGGCCAAAAGCAAAATTGATAAGCTGAAAGTCCTCTTTTCGTTCCGTCTGCGCTATTTGAATCCGATCATCGGCGTGGAAAAAGGTTTGACCGACCCGATTTGCGGCATGATAATGGGACTTACCGCCGAAGTACTATCCCGCGAATTCAAAATAACAAGAAAAGAACAGGATGAATTCGCGTTACTCTCCCATAAGCGTGCTGTTGCCGCAATTAAAGCCGGACGGCTCGCCGAAGAAATAATTCCAGTCCCGGTACCGCCTGATTATTCATCCATTCAGATGGTTGATGACAGTCCTAGAGAATCACAAACTATGGAAGCGCTCCAAAAGCTTAAACCTTATTTTGACCGCAAGACAGGAACAATCACGGTGGGAAACTCGTGTCCGCTGTCTGACGGAGCAGCCGCGGTAGTATTGTGCAGCGAGCAAAAAGCTATCGAGCTGGGGATCAAACCCATCGGATATTTAAAAGCATTCGCGTATGCCGGTCTTGAAGGCAGCCGCATGGGACTCGGACCGTATTACGCGACAGAGATACTAATGAAAAAGACCGGCCTCACAATGAAAGATTTTGAT
>JBAZPF010000157.1:0-2528 GCA_041648295.1 Candidatus Margulisiibacteriota bacterium
GAAACAATTATACTTACGCCATGTCATACGGCAGCGCCAGCAGTCCCTACCACGGGAGCGTTACCTGGAGCAGCGGATCAGTTGTGACGAGCGTTACGTTAAACGGAGCCATCGGTCTGACGGTTACCGCCCCCGCAGCCAGCGGATCAGGCAATGACACGATTGAGCTGACCCTAACCTATGCCAACCTCTCGTTGCCGAGAACCACCGGAGTAGATGATTATCCAACCGGCACGGTTACCATTGCCATTAAGTATAATGGCGCGGCACAGCCCGATATGACCGCTACCTTTAACGGCACGTCAACTGCAACCTGGGCTTATGGAGACACTACCGGGTCCTTTACAATTGTGGCGGCTTCCGTAAAATAGTTTGACCCTTTAATAAAAAGCCCTCCGGCTTGCCGGGGGGCTTTCTTTTTATGATATAATTTATGGAATGAAAAATTTATTTATTGCTGTTTTTATTTTTGTTTTATCTTCCGGGTCGTTTGGCCAGAGTTTGATCGGGGCCAGGGCTGCGGGTATGGGAGGAACGGGGGTGGCAACTTGCCGCGATATGTCTGCGGCATACTATAATCCGGCGGCATTCATCGCTCAAGATAAAGTCGGGTTCATGGGCTCGGCCGGTGTTGCATACAATGGAACGGATCAACTAATGAATTTGGATGCCAATGTTGGAGATCCGTCAAAGTGGGCGACCAGCAATTTCTTAAAGAAATTAAAGCCAACCGGATCTCTTAACGGGCTGATCGGCGGCAATTTGAACAAGGTCGGCCTAACGCTTCTTCCGATCTTTGATCTGCGGATTTCAAAACCGGAAAACAGCCTGGCGGCGTCCGGCTCAACCTCATTTGGTTATATAGGCTTAATAACATTTGGCCGAACCTTTAATCTGCAGGGATTCCCGCCTCTGAACATTGGCGCAAATTTAAAATACATCAGCAGAGCAGGCGGATCTATGGTTACTTCAAATTTCAACAATGCTATAACCGGATTTAAGACGATCAGCAATAGTTGCGGCTATGGGATAGATATCGGGACACTGATGACTTTTGATATTCCAAAAGCGACCTCTATTTCGATCGGTTTGATGGCCAGGGACCTTTTTGAAATGATCAATACGGCTTCGAGCACATATAACCTGACTGCTCCAGCCGCATCTTCAGGGAACCCGACTTTTACAGAAACAAAAACCTCGGATCAGCCGTTAAATAAAATGGCGGATCCTGATTGCGTGCTTGGGGTTGCCGGCACGGTCCCTGGGATCGGAATGTTAATGGCATTGGATTTTGAGACAAATAATAATATTCATCTTGGCCTCGAATGGCCGATGCCCGGCAATTTGTTAACCTTAAGGACCGGGATGGCTTCCGGAGTAAATCTTTCTTTAACGACAGTCGGGGTCAAGATCGCAATACCATTCTTCACAGTTGACACGGCCTTGGTCATGGATGGCAAGGATAGCATGAACAATCAACTTATTCTTGACCTGGTCGGCGGTTCATAACTCAATCCGGCCGCTTTTTTTATGATATAATTCACCATATGGACCTTAACACGCTTCGACATTCAACTTCCCACGTGCTGGCGGCCGCGGTCAAAAAACTTTACCCGCAGGCCAGGCTGGGCATCGGCCCTGCGATCGAAGACGGGTTTTATTATGACTTTGACATTCCTGACGTAACCTTGACCCCCGAAGATTTGATGAAGATCGAAGAAAAAATGAAAGAGATCATCGATAAAGATGAAAAGTTTGAACGGACGGAAATGAACAGGGAGGAAGCGTTGAAATATTTCGCGGGGATGGGGGAAGTCTTTAAGCTTGAGCTGATCCGGGACCTCCCGGACGAAAAAGTTTCGCTTTATAAGACCGGCGATTTTATCGACCTTTGCAAAGGACCCCATATCAAATCAACCAAAGAGATCGGAGCGTTCAAACTTTTAACGATAGCCGGCGCTTACTGGCGCGGCGTTGAGACCAACCCCATGCTCCAGAGGATCTACGGGACCGCTTTTGCGACCGAAGAAGACTTAAAGACGCACATTACCAAACTTGAAGAAGCGGAAAAACGCGACCACCGGAAGCTTGGGCGCGAACTTGATCTTTTCAATATCTATCACGAAGAAGCCGGCGCCGGACTGGTCTATTACCATCCGCGCGGAGCCAGACTGCGCATGCTGATCGAGGATTTTTTACGCAAGGAGCATTTAAAGCGCGATTATGAATTCGTGATCACTCCTCATATCGCCAAGATAAACCTTTGGAACACCTCCGGCCATTCCGGCTACTATCGGGAAAATATGTATTTTATGGAAATAGACAAACAGGAATATGTCTTAAAGCCGATGAACTGCCCCGGACATATTCTTATTTACAAATCAAAGCTCCGCAGTTACCGTGACCTGCCGGTAAGATATTTTGAACTGGGCACGGTATACCGTTATGAGAGATCGGGGGTCCTTCACGGCCTTTTAAGGGTGAGAGGGTTTACCCAGGACGATGCCCACATTTTTACCACGCCCGAA